>NZ_JBFOAH010000004.1:0-377678 GCF_040812055.1 Paraburkholderia suaedae
GCGGTTCGATCAACGCAATCAACCTCGACCATGGCACAACGCGCCTCATCTCATCGAGAAATTCCCGTTTGCGTGTACGTTTCGTTGACAGATCCAGACCAAGACCAAGTTGCGTCATCGAAGATACCCCTAAACTTTCCTATCTCCCAGGATAGTCCACCCGTACGTCGACGCCAGGACTTTTGCAGACCTTCCCTAGCTATACAGATGCCGTAGGGCGAAAAGATACCGCGGGCCAGAACGAAGCCTTTGCTTCTCTGGTTGGCGATGCGGCAGGGCTTGGCCAGGCAGTTTCGGCAGGCTTGGGAGCCATCGCAACGCAGGCCGGGGAGGCTGGGCTAGTCGCTGCTGCGGGAACAATGGGCACTGGTGCAACTATTGTAGGCGGTGTCGCAGGCGCAGTGGGTATCGGCCTGTCTGCTGCCGACTGGTTCCAGAGTTACGTTAACGCTCTCAGCAATGCATTGTCCAAAGGTGCGACTGACCTCGACAATGAAATGCAGGAGTTGCAGCAATTTGGGCAGAATGGGCAATCGATAATCGTCACGACAGGCCAGAATGGCGACACGCTGAGCGAAACGACACTCAGCGGTGGAGTATTTCAGTACACGGAAAACAATGCTCAGGGAACGCAGACGAGTTCGGTGCAGCTTGCTTACAATGGCTCCGTCGATGAATTGATGATTGCGGGCGCGGGAGTAGTAGCCGATGTCAGCGCGTTTCAGATCAATGTCTCGGCTGGAGCAACTGACACAGTCAGCGGTAACAACGATATCGTTGACGCCGGGGCCGGTTCTACAACGAGCGTCACCGGGACGGGCGAAACCTTCAACATGTCGAACGCCGGGGTGACGTTCAATTCAGGTTCCAGCGGCGTCGTGAACGGCGGTGGCAATCGGATCGATACCGGGGCGGGCTCCTCGACCATTATCGGCAATACGAACGGCGTCTCTGACACCGTCAACGCGAACGGCGACCAACTGGGTAGCACTGCGGCAGATGGGTCGGGTACAGGTATCTGGCTCAACGCGAACACACAGGCTGTCGTGAATGGCAGTAACAACGGTATTGTCCAGGCCACCGGCTCTAGTACGGCGGTCAATGGCGGCGGCAACCGGATCGATACGGGGGCGGGCTCGTCGACGGTCATCGGTAATACGAACGGTGTCTCCGACACCGTCAACGCCAACGGCGCCCAACTGGGTAGCACTGCGGCAAATGGGGCGGGTACCGGTATCTGGATCGGCGCGAATACGCAGGTTAACGTGTATGGCAGTAACAACGGAATTGCCCAGGCCACCGGCTCCAGTATGGGAGTCTACGGCGGCGGCAACCGGATCGATACGGGGGCGGGCTCGTCGACGGTCATCGGTAATACGAACGGTGTCTCTGACACTGTCAACGCAAACGGCGCCCAACTGGGTAGCACTTTGGCGGATGGGTCGGGTATCGGTATCTGGATCGGTGCGAATACGCAGGTTAACGTGTATGGCAGTAACAACGGAATTGCCCAGGCCACCGGCTCCAGTATCGGAGTCTACGGCGGCGGCGACCGGATCGATACGGGGGCGGCCTCGTGTACGGTCATCGGTAATACGAACGGTGTCTCCGACACCGTCAACGCAAACGGCGCCCAACTGGGTAGCACTGCGGCAGATGGGTCGGGTACCGGTATCTGGATCGGCGCGAATGCGCAGGCTACCGTGAATGGCAGTAACAACGGTATTGCCCAGGCGACCGGCTCCAGTACGGGGGTCTACGGCGGCGGCAACCGGATCGATACGGGGGCGGGCTCGTGTACGGTCATCGGTAATACGAACGGCGTCTCTGACACTGTCAACGCAAACGGCGCCCAACTGGGTGGCACTGCGGCAAATGGATCGGGTACGGGTATCTGGCTCAACGCGAACACACAGGCTGTCGTGAATGGCAGTAATAATGGCATCAGTGTCGCAAATAATGATGCCCTCATCGTGTCCGGCAACGGTAATGCAGTCTATGCGAGTACAAATGACGCCATTGCCGTGAACGGCACGGGAAACACGGTTAGCGCCGGTTCTAATTCGGTCATACTCGACAATGGTGTGAACAACACCATCAATGCGACGAATAGTGTGATTCAGCTCGGTGCCCAAAATATGGGCCAGACGATCTATATCAATGGGAACGGGAATACGATTGACGCTTCCACGCTGCTCTCATCGAACCCGACAGTGCAGGCAGACATTGTCGTCCGGGGTACAGGTAATACGATTATTGCGGACAATCAGAAGATCGACCTTAATAACACCACTGGCAATTTCGTGACCAGAAACAATGCCGTTTACTATAACAACGCCAATGCCTTCTCCTATGTAAATGGCACCTCACTTTCCGGCACGTATGGTCCGCTGAACCCATCGGGGGCCACAGCGCCGGGTGCGTATTTCCATGGTTACGATCCTGATAAGGGTGGTACAGGCGGTTCGTTCACGAACGGAGGCCTCTGGACCGGCGATCCGGCTATTTCGATGCCTTCGTATGATCTGCCGGCGTACAGCCTGCCGCTGGATTGCCTTCCCGATGCAAACACTGCTCCGGGGTCCATCCTCGTGTGCGGCAATCCTTCCTGCCCGGATGGCACGGATCCGATCATCTTGAATCTCAATGGCGGCGCGGTCGATACAGTCAGCGTTCAGGAGTCGCCCGCGTTGTTCGATATGCAGAACAATGGCCAGAAGGTTCGAACTGGCTGGGGGACGGCGGGAGAAGGCTATCTTGTCTACGACCCGAACGATGCGGGCAACGCAACCGTTGTGAATCAGGATAGTCAACTCGTCGCAGGTTTCGATGCGCTTCAGGCTCTGGCGCAACAGGTTGACGGAATCGGTAATGGATCGCTCACAGCGAATGATGCATTGTGGAGTTCGCTGAAGGTCTGGGTCGACACGACAGGCACAGGGCAATTCCAGAGCGGCCAGCTATACAGTCTGGACCAGTTGGGCATCTCGTCACTTGATCTTGAGGGCACCCAGGTCAACCGGGACAACAATGGTAATCAGATTCTGGTTGACAGTACATTCACTTATGCGAACGGAAGCACCGGGAACATCGCCGGCGTGAACCTGATGATTAACCCGAGTGCGACGCAGGATGCCACCGCACCTACCGCGAGCATGTCGGATTTGCAGATCAATAACCTGATTGCGGGCATGGCGTCCTACGGCGTGCAACCGGCAGCCAGTTCGACGCTGGTTGCGGCGTCATTGCAGCCGCAGCAGGCCACGCTCGCGGCTAACCCCCACTAAACGGCTGGTTCCACCGCAGTAAGAGCATCCGCAGCCCTGCTGGTTGCGGATGCTTTGTGATCGTTGATTCCCTTCCCTTTCGTGCTGCCTCGGCGGCACGGCTGCCATGCCCAAGAACGTCAATAGCCTGTGAATTCCCCTGACCTGATCGACCCGCCTGCATCCGCATCCAGTAATGGGCCAGATAGTACCCCTGTCGGCGAGTCAGACATCGATCCCGCTCTTGCCTGCCTGATCGTCATCGCGCGGTTCCACGGAATCGCTGCTGACATGGCCCAGTTGCGGCACGCTGCGGCGCGGGGCGACCGGAAGTTCGATAGCGATGCGTTGGTGCTCAGCGCTCGCGCGATTGGTCTGAAAGCGAATGCCGTTCCTTTGCGCGGTGAGCGGCTCAATCGCACGCCGTTACCTGCGCTCGCATTTGACAGGAACAACAAGCACTTTATCATCGCGCGCTGCGACGGCAAGACCGCATTTATTCTCGAAGCCGACGCAACAACACCTCTGGCCGTCCCTCTGGAGACCTTGGCTGCCCGTACGACCGGCAGCATGCTGCTGTTCACCTCCCGCGCGTCGCTTGTCGGAGAACTGGCGAAGTTCGATTTCTCATGGTTCATTCCGCCCATCGTCAAATATCGCCGGCTACTGCTCGAAGTGCTGGGCGTCTCGCTCGTTCTGCAACTGTTCGGCCTTGTTGCGCCGCTGATGTTTCAGGTGGTGATGGACAAGGTGCTGGTCAACCGCACCTACAGCACGCTGAACGTCGTCTGTGTTGCGCTGCTGGTAAGTTCGATATTCGAGGCATTGCTGACGGGGCTGCGCAACTACGTGTTCGCGCACACGACGAATCGAATCGATGTCGAACTCGGAGCGCGGCTTTTCCGGCACCTGGTCGCGCTGCCGCTCAACTACTTTGGCGCGCGGCGCGTGGGCGATACGGTCGCGCGAGTTCGCGAACTGGAAAACATCCGTAATTTCCTCACCGGTCAGGCGCTCACGGCGTTCATCGACCTGACGTTCTCGTTGATTTTTCTGGGCGTGATGTGCCTGTACAGCGTCTGGCTGACGCTGATCGTTGCGCTTTCGCTACCGGTTTATGCAGCGATTTCGGCTGCACTCATACCGTCGCTACGCACACGTCTGAACGAGAAGTTCGCACGTGGGGCTGACAATCAGTCTTTCCTCGTCGAGGCGGTGTCAGGCGTTGAAACGGTCAAGGCGATGGCGGTCGAGCCGCAGTTCATCAAGCGCTGGGAAACACAGCTTGCCGCCTATGTTGCGGCGGGCTTTCGTGTCAGTTCGCTTAGCAATGTCGGCCAGCAGGCTATCCAGCTTGTGGGCAGGCTCGTCACGCTGGGCACGCTGTTTCTTGGCGCGAAACTGGTCATCGACGGAAAGCTGACAGTCGGTGAACTCGTTGCGTTCAACATGATGTCGCAACGTGTCAGTGAGCCCGTGCTGCGGCTCGCGCAGCTCTGGCAGGACTTCCAGCAGGTCGGCATTTCGATGAGCCGCCTCGGTGACATCCTGAATTCCAGGACCGAACTGCCGCAAAGCCGACAGGCGCTGCCGTCGCTCAAAGGCACCGTGACTTTCGAGAATATCCGCTTCCGCTATCGTCCGGACGGCCCGCCGATTCTCGACGGCATTAACCTTAATATCCGCGCTGGTCAGGTGGTCGGTATCGTGGGCCGCTCAGGCTCGGGCAAAAGCACACTGACGAAACTGGTACAACGCCTCTACGTGCCTGAGCAGGGAACCGTGCGTATCGATGGCATCGATCTGGCGTTGGCCGATCCCGCGTCTCTGCGTCGCCAGATTGGCGTGGTGCTGCAGGAAAACCTGCTCTTCAACCGCTCGATCCGCGACAACATCGCGCTGACCGATCCGGGCGCACCGCTGGCGGCGGTGATCCACGCGGCAAAGCTCGCGGGCGCGCACGAGTTCATCTGCGAGCTGCCGGAAGCCTATGACACGCTCGTCGGAGAGCATGGTTCGAACCTGTCGGGCGGCCAGCGGCAGCGGCTCGCGATTGCGCGTGCTCTACTCACCAATCCGCGCATTCTCATATTCGACGAAGCGACCAGCGCGCTCGACTTCGAGACCGAGCGTGTGATCCGGAACAATATGAAGGCCATGTGCGCGGGGCGAACCGTCATCATCATCGCGCACCGGCTCGCGGCGGTCCGGCATGCCGACCAGATCGTTGCAATGGACAGAGGGCGGATCGTCGAGCGGGGCGATCACGCTTCACTGCTGCAGCATGGCGGCTACTACGCTTACCTGATATCGCTGCAGGACGGTGCATCGTGAAATTCCTGCGTTTTGTCCGCTTGCAGGCGGTGGGCGAGCTGCTTGCCCGATACGCCGCCGTGTTCCGTAGTGCGTGGAACATGCGCCACCAGTTCGATCCGCCTGAGCGTGCGGCTCACGAACTCGCGTTTCTGCCAGCCCAGCTTGAACTGGTCGAAACGCCAGTACATCCTGCGCCGAGATGGACCATGCGCATTCTCGTGTTACTGACCGGGCTCGCGCTGTTGATTGGCGTACTGGGGCGGCTCGACATCGTGGTGACGGCGAGCGGCCAGTTCATCCCGGATGCACGGGTCAAGACGATCCAGCCTGCGATCACGGGCGTGGTGCGCGAAATTCAGGTGCACGACGGCCAGCGCGTCACCGCCGGGCAACTGCTGATGAAGCTCGATACGACGCAGGCCGCCGCCGACGCCGACAAGGCCCGCTCCGCCCGCCTCGACGCGGAACTCGCGGCGGCGCGTGCCAGTGCGCTGCTTGCGGCCCAGCGCGACAACCGGATGCCGATCGTCGCCCGTGTCGAAGGTGCACCCGACGCGCGGATTCGGGACGCCCAGCGCCAGGCCGAAGGGACGTGGCTTGAATACCGCGACCAGTTCGCCAGCGCACAGGCGGAACTGCTCAAGCGCCAGGCGGAACTCGAAAGCACACGCGCGGAGATCGCGAAGCTTGCGCAAACCGCACCGCTGGCGCGCCAGCAGGCAGATTCCTATCACGCGCTCGTGGCCGACAGGTATGTGGCCCGCAACGATTACCTCGACAAGGAGCAGGGCGCGCTGGACAAGGAGCATGAGCTGGCGGCGCAACGTAGCCACGCGAATGAACTGGTGGCCGGTATTGCAGAGCAGCGTGCTGACGTTGAGGCAACGGCGTCGAAGTTCCGCCGCGAACAGCTTGACGAACTGGAGAAGGCTACACAGCAGGATACCCAGGGTCGCGATGACGAGTCGAAGGCACAGACCCGCCAGCAACTCCTGAGCCTCACGGCCCCGGTCGCGGGTACGGTGCAGCAACTGTCGGTCCATACGCTGGGAGGCGTCGTCACCACCGCGCAATCGCTCATGGAAATCGTCCCCGACGATGCGCTCGAAGTTGAAGCGCGCCTGCAAAACAGGGACATCGGGTTTGTCGAGCGGGGCCAGCGCGCCGCCGTAAAGATCGAGGCGTTTCCCTATACGCGTTACGGCTTTTTGAACGGCACCATCACCGAGGTCTCGAATGATGCCGTGCAGGACAAGAAAGTCGGACTGACCTTTCCGGTACGGATCCGTCTGGACACCAACCATATCCGTGTCGATAACCGCTGGATCACACTCACACCGGGCATGGCGGTGACGGCCGACATTCGCACGGGCAGGCGCAGCGTGATCGGCTACTTCCTCGATCCGCTGCTCCAGACGGCACGGGAGAGCATGCGTGAACGCTAGGCAGATAATGCGGTTCACTGCGCTCGCCGCCTTGCTCTCGCAATTCGCAGCCGCCCACGCGTTTGATGTCCTTCGTGCAGAACGGGATATTTCCCCTACCGCTGCGGGCGCGATGGTGCGGGCTGCAGACGAATGTCCAGCGGGGCCGCCCGCGCGTCCCCTGCAACTGGCCGAAGCCGTTGAGCGTGCGCTGTGCAGCAATCCGAAAACCCGTCAGGCATGGGCCGATGTAAAGGCGCAGGCGGCGGGCGTCGGCGCCGCGCGCGCAGCGTATCTGCCGACCGTTTCCGCGAACTGGCAGGGTGTGCGCGAGAATTCCGTTGTCGATATCGGGAATCACCCGACGCTCGGCTCGGACTATACGGCGACGGTGCGCTCGGAAAGCGTGTCGCTGAACTGGTTGCTTTTCGACTTCGGGGGACGCGAGGCGTTGCTCAGGAACGCGGATGCGCTGCTGGAAGCGGCGCGCGCAACGCACGATGCAACGTTACAGGACGAATTCGCCACGATCGCCAGGGACTACTACGCAGCGCAGACGGCGATGGGTGAACTCGATGCGGCGAAAGATGTGGAGGACATGACGCGACAAAGCATGGTCGCCGCACAGGCCCGCACCGACCGGGGCGTTGCGCCCGTCACGGATGCCCTGCAGGCGCAGACGCAGCACGAACAGGCAGTGTTCAGTCTGACCAAGGCTGAAAGTGACGCACAGACTGCGCTGGGTACGCTGGCGTCGGATATGGAACTCGATCCTTCCGTGGCACTGGATGTGCCGCGTGTGAGCGAAGATGCGCGCATGGACGTGACGTTCAGCGAACCGGTTGAGCAAATGATCCGTGATGTGCAGATCGCGCATCCCTCCGTTCGTGCGGCGCAGGCGCAGTACGAAGCCGCGCTCGCGAAGGTCTCACAGACGCGCGCGCAGGGCCTGCCCTCGATCAGCCTGGCGGGGAAATACAGCCGGGACAACCAGCCCAAAAGCATGGGGCTCGGTCTGCCCACCTATCCGGCCACCGGACATGAAGCCTATATTGGCGTCCAGGTCAGCATCCCGCTTTTTGAAGGTTTTGGGCGACATTACCAGACCGACCAGGCAAAGGCCCAGGCCGAGCGGCAGCAGGACGCTGTTGACGAGGCAAGGCGGCGGGTCGCGCTGGATGTGTGGACGAGCTACCAGTTGCTGACGGGCGCAACGCGCAACGCACAGAACAGCGCGAAGCTGCTCGACACGGCGCAGCAGGCCTGGGAGGCAGCGCGGCATCGCTACGATGCAGGTGTTGGAAATATCCTTGAACTGATGAACACGCTGGCCGCACTGGCAAACGCGAAACAGCGGCGCATCGAGGCGCTGGCGGACTGGGACAACGCGCGCATTGATCTTGCATCGAAACTCGGAAGGCTGGATGTCACGGACCTGCGGTAATGTGGCCAACACCGAAATGAAGATATCGAAAGTGAAGAGGTTGTTACAGCCCTTTCCTGTTCGGCTTACCAGTTCGGCCGTTGTCTGTTTCCACGCGTTTGCCGAAACGGCAACAGCTCACTCCAACGCGCAAAGCCAGTTGAAACTGGAAGCACGCTTGCCGATGACCGAAAACTCGGGACCTTATCTCGTCCCGGTCGGCATCGACGGAAAGGATTATTCGATGATCGTCGGCACTGGACCAGCAAGGACAGCATTTACTTCGGCTGCAGCCGATATGCTGAGGGCCGGGTCGATAAAGGATCCGCCCAGCGTATTGCGGGGTTCGCAATCCGCTCGCTTTCTGCCGTCGCTCAGGCTCGGGCCGTCTGAATGGTCAATCTCAACGTGCTGACTGCAGACATGTTGCCTGCAACGTTGCGAGCGATGCAACCGCCGCCCATTGGCCTGCCGTCGTGAGTTCGCTGTCGCCTTGCGCCAATTGCAGTATTCTCTAGCGCTTACTTCTTCACCAACGTAAAGACGGAGCTTCGACGATGCGATACAACCAGCTTGGCCGTACCGGTGTGTTTGTTTCGGAATTATGTCTGGGGACGATGACCTTCGGCGGCGGCGAAGGCATCTGGAAGCAGATCGGCGATCTGCAGCAGGGCGACGCGGAGCGGCTGGTCGGCCGCGCGCTCGACGCGGGCATCAATTTCATCGACACGGCCGACGTCTATGCGGGCGGTCTGTCCGAGCAGATCACCGGTCAGGCATTGAAGAACCTCAAGGTGCCGCGCGAGAAGGTCGTAGTGGCGACTAAAGTATTCGGCCCGACCGGCGAGTTCGCGAACGCGCGTGGCGCTTCGCGGTATCACATCATCGACGGGGTGAAGGCGAGTCTGAAGCGCCTGCAACTCGACCATGTCGATCTGTACCAGATCCACGGTTTCGATCCGGCCACGCCGATCGAAGAAACCGTGCGCGCGCTCGATACGCTCGTGCAGCACGGACATGTGCGCTATGTCGGCGTGTCGAATTGGGCCGCCTGGCAAATCGTGAAGGCGCTCGGCATCGCGGAGCGCCTCGGGCTCGCGCGTTTTGAAACCCTGCAGGCGTATTACACGCTCGCGGGCCGCGACCTCGAACGCGAACTCGTGCCGATGCTGCACAGCGAAGGCCTCGGACTGATGGTGTGGAGTCCGCTTGCGGGCGGCTTGCTCAGCGGCAAGTACGGGCGCGAACAGCAAGGCGAAGCGGGCAGCCGCCGAGCGAGCTTCGACTTTCCGCCGGTGAACCGTGAGCGCGCGTATGACTGCATCGATGCGATGCGGGAGATTGCCGATGCGCGGCAGGTGTCGGTGGCGCAGATCGCGCTGGCCTGGTTACTGCATCAGCGCGTGGTCAGCAGCGTGATCGTCGGCGCGAAGAAGGTCGAACAGCTCGACGACAACATTGCGGCCACCGGCGTTTCGCTTACCGCTGACGAGCTGGCGACGCTCGACAAGGTCAGCGCGCTGCCGGCCGAGTATCCGGGCTGGATGCTGGAGCGCCAGGGTGAAGAACGTCGCCGGCAGCTCGCGCAAACGCGGCGGGGGGCGTAGGCGGGCGGGTTGCGATCGACTACGATGGGCGGCGGCGCACGTCGCGCCGCATCGTGCGGTCGGTGAAGGGTGTGTTCAGCCCGATGTTGCCCGCAAGCCGCGAATTCAGCCATTCGGCGCGTCGACCGACGGCCAGTTCCCAAGGCGAGAGGCCGAGCATCACGAACGTAACCGCCCTGTTTCGCACATGATTCTGCGCCGCAAGCCCGCATGGTATCGATCATGCGGGACGCCGATCTGTTCAAAAGACGCTCAAAGCTGATTGCGGCGTCGTCGCTGTCGCTCCGTCGCAAGCCCCGCTCAAGGCGCCCGTCCAAACGCTTCGCGCAGCTTGCGCTTGGCCCGCTCCAGTGTGTCGCGGCGTTCCTTCGGCAGATTGCGGCCCGCGCGATTGATGTAGAAATTGAGCATCGACATCGCCGATTGAAACGGCGTGCCCTTACGGCGGCGGCTTTGCGTCGACGAGCGCTTGAGCGACTGCGCGATCGACTCAGCGCTGCCGGTTTTGAAAATATCGTGCTGGATATCCATCGCGTCGCTGGTCTCCATCACGTGATGCGACCACTTGTGCGAACTGGCGGCGCCGCCCGATTTCGCTGATCGCGCGCGATGCCGTGCATGCGCCTGCGCGTGGCGCTGTCGGGGCGGTCGCCCCGATCTGCCGCGCGCCACCGGTCGTTTGGACTTGCGGGGGGTTTTTCGGGCGGGCATAGGTTTGCCTCCTTGTCGCGCTCGGTTCGGCGCTGCGGCGAAGTGAGGGATTCGCGTGCGCGTCGGGTGCGTGAGCGCAGTGAAACGCGCCGGCTGCCGCAACCCGGCATGCCGGCGCAGCGCGTGAACGTATGCCTGCTGCCGTGGCTCAGGCTCACGCGAGAACGCGGACTACAGCTTCACTCCTCCGGCCTCGGGAGCGTCCGACGATCCCGGCGGGATCGTGCCGGCGACCACATCGTCGCGCCGCATGTAGCTGTCGCCCCAGTACGGTTCGCTGCCGTAGTACTGATGCACGGAGGTCGCCCAACTCTCGTCCGCCATCGACGGCCAGTGGTCCTTGTCGAAGCCCGGCGCGTTCTTCACGCGTTCGGCGACCATGTTGAGCACGAAGCATTTTTGTTCCGTATCGAGCGTCAATGCACGCCATGGAATCGCCAGCAGTTTGTCGCCGATACCCAGGAAACCGCCGCTCGACAAAACGGCATAAGCGACACGCCCGGAGCGCACGTCGAGCATGATGTCCTTGATCTTGCCGATATCCTCGCCGTCGCTGCTAAGGACGCGGTTGCCGTCGAGCGTGGCCGCCGCCATCACATCCGGCCCGGGGCCATCGGCGGTCGCGGCGCCCTTGCCGACGATTTCGGCTCCCTGCTGCTGGCCCATCCCGCTTTGCGTCTGTGACTGATTGAGCATAATTCGACTCCTCTCAGAGATGGATGTACCCGAAGTTCAGCAACCGGCGTTCCATCGCGCCGTGACGATCATCGCGAGGGCGCGCGGATCTGCCTTCTGAACAACTCGCGTAAAGGCTGCCCCGCACTTGAAATTATTTCGGCGACGCCAGCGAGCCAAACCTATCTGTCTGTCTGCCTTTGCGACGGCGCGCAACTAGCCCGACGCGCTTCGTGCGGCATAGCGCTTGCTTAAGCAGAAGTGGATAACGGCAGGCCGGCGTGATCCTCAGTTCCGGACGATGCGCAGGACCGCGCGCAACTCTACGCCGGCCATCTACTCAAGGAGATCCTGATGAAATTTTCACAAGCACTGCTGCTCTCCGCACTCGTTGGAATGTCGGGCGCTGCATTCGCGCAAGCGGGCGGCGGCAACGGCAACGGCGGTAACTCCGGATCCGGCGGCTCGGGGAATGCGCATGGCGCCGCGACTGCCGCGCCGACGGCGGGTGGCGAACCCGCCTCGGGGGCAATGACTTCCGGTTCGTCGCACATGTCGAAGTCGCATATGTCGAAGTCGAAGACCAAGAAGCCAATGACCGATACGACCAACACCCCCGGTGCGAATGCCAGCAGCGACACGAAGGGGCAGTGAGCGACGGTGCGCTCGTGTGCAACGCCTTCCGATAAAGATCGTTGCTTTCTGCCAGTAGCCGATCATTCGCCAATGCAGAGGTGAAAAAGCAATGAGGTAGTGCGGATCGGCGCGAGCCCCGTGCCGATCCGTTCGAATCCGCAGTCGCTGCGCAAGCGAGCGCGCGCGCGACGCTTTACGGCGGATTGCAAGGAACAGTAGTAGGAACAGCCGAACAGCGCGATGGCAACAAAAGATTCGCTGCTCCGGCTGCATCGGTGCAAGGACCCTATGTGCTTGACGCTCGTCGACACGGGAGCGCATGGGTGGCGCTTGCATCGCGGGAGAATCGATCGTGGCACACAGAATTCATTACCAGGTGAATATTTGCGGGGGCGATTTTGCGCACGTGCGCGAATGTTTTCGCAGCTGGAAAGCCGAGACACTGGTGTATCGCAGGCATCAACGCATGTTCGAAGGCAAGCAGGACGTGCGGCCCTTCTCGGCATGCGTGTTCGACAATGGAGAGCTCGCGCATCGGGCGCTCGAACGGGTGTGCAATCCGACCGACCCGTATGCGCTCGCTGCCGAAATACGCGATGGCGAGCGCGACCTGTGGCTCGTGATGGCTGCGTATGACGAGGAAGCTTGACGGGCTGCGGCACGCAGTGAGTCCGCCATGAGCGATGACTTGCCGACTCACGCAGACTTGCTGTCACGCGGTGCGTGGTGCCTGTTCAATGAGCCGCCCGCTTGGTGTCCCGTCCGGTGTCCGGCTCGGTGTTCCGCTTGACAGCCGCGGCTCCCGTTCGCGCTGTCGATGGCGCGTCTTTCCCATTCGCCCGCGCTGCGGCCTTCTTGCGGATCACGCGCGATTTCTGCAGCAAGGTCGTCAACGATCCTTCTATACTGTCGGCCACCGCCGCCTCGCGCGCCTTGCGGCCCTTCGCGCCGGCCTGCCGGGCGAGCTTCGCCGCACGCTGCTCGGCGCGCGCGAGCAGCGCGGCAAACGCGGCTTCATCCACTTTCAATCCGCGTTGGGCGCGGCCCGGTTGCAGGTCTTGCAACTCGTCGGCTTCGAACGCGCTGATCACCGCCGGATGTATGTAGCAACGGCGGCAGACGGCCGGCGTATTGCGCAGCAAGCCCGCTACGTCCTTGATCGTGGCGACGACATGATGGCGCGCCTGCGCCGCATTACTGCACGCCAGCCGCCGCAGTGCGGCCAGCGCGTAGACGCTGCCGGCCCACGTCCGATAATCCTTCGCGGTGAAGTCCGCGCCGCTCGCACGGCGCAGATAGTCGTTGATGTCGGCCGAGCCGACGGTGTGGCGTGTGCCGTCCTCGTCAAGATACTGGAACAGGTCGTGACCCGGCAGCTCGGCGCAGCGGCGCACGATGCGCTTGATACGGGGGTCGTCGACCGTCACGTCGTGCTCGATGCCGCTCTTGCCGCGGAACCTGAAGCGCAACTGGCCTGCTTCGATTTTCACGTGCTTCTTGCGCAGCGTCGTCAATCCGTATGACTGATTCTCGCGCGCATATTCGACGCTGCCGATACGGACGAGCGTGGTGTCGAGCAGTTGCACGATCGTGGCAATCACCTTGTCGCACGGTATGCCGGGCAGGTTGAGGTCGCGCGCCACGCGTGCGCGAATCTTCGGCAGTGTGCGCCCGAACTGCGCCATGCGCTCGTATTTATCGGCATCGCGTGTTTCCCGCCAACGGGGGTGATAACGGTACTGCTTGCGCCCGCGCGCGTCGCGGCCCGTCGCCTGCAAATGGCCGCGCGGATCGGGGCAGATCCAGACGTCCTCGTAAGCGGGTGGAATCGCGAGCGCGTTGATGCGCTTGATCTCATCTTCGTCGACGATGCGCTTGCCCTCCGTGTCGAAATACGCGAAGCCGTCTTTTTCACGCTTGCGCGAGTAGCCCGGACGCGTGTCGTCCGAATGCCGCAAACCCGGCGGCATCGCCAGCGCGGCCGATTGTTTCGCGGTCTCGTCCGTGGCTTCGGAACGGGGTGGCATCGAAGAGGTCGTGGCGGCCATCGCGGCAGGGTGGAAGTTCCAGCAGGTTCGGGAATCAGACGCACGCGGCGCCGGTGATTCGCTGCTAGCAAGGTCGATGCCCAGCGCGTCGGTCGCACGCCGCTCGACGCGCGGCGGAACGGTCCTTGCGAAGCACTAAGGGTGACCCACCAACCCAAGGAGAGCCAAATGAGCAGCACGCTGAATCCCGATGAAGAGCCGCAACAGGTGGTCAAGCAAACCGCCGGCACGACCGGTGCGCTCGGCCCGAGCGATTCGTCCGACAGCGGCAGCGACGTCGCGGGCGCGAAGCGGCATGCTTTCGACATCGACTCCGAGCTGGACAACCACGCGCTCGAAACCGGCGCGGCAGAGCTCGACAGCGACACCGACCGCGCAGGCACAGGCGAGCGCGCCGCCGCCGACGGCGATTCGACGCTGACGGCCGACCGGGACCTGCAAGCCGACCAGGTGATCGATCCGCTCGCGCCCAATGACGACGACGGGCTCGACGAAGACCCGACCGGGCTTTGACACGCGCGCGTGAGCTAACGCCCGACGCAGACGAGCAGACGGGCACGTCTTTTGCGGTAGTCCGACAAGCACTACCTGCGGCGACGTCGCGCGGCGCGCGCCGTCGCCGCCTCATGAAAGGAGAGTACGCATGGCTAGCACGTTGAATGGTCGCAAGGTGGCGGTTCTTGCGGTAGATGGTTTCGAGCAGGCCGAATTGATTGAACCGAAGCGTGCGCTCGCGGAAGCGGGTGCCACGGTGCATGTGATCTCGGCCAAGCCCGGCACGATCCAGGGTTTCAAGCACGTCGACAAAGGCGATGCGGTCGAAGTCGATTCGACCTTCGACCAGGCGCGCCCGGACGACTACGACGCGGTGGTGTTGCCCGGCGGCGTGGTGAATGGCGACGCAATTCGTCTGCTGCCGCAGGCACAGGCCTTCGTCAAGGCCGCCGACAGCGCGAAAAAGCCGATCGCGGTGATCTGTCACGGCGCGTGGCTGCCGGTGTCGGCGGGCATCGTCAAGGGGCGCACGCTCACGAGCTGGCCGAGCCTGCAAGACGATATCCGCAACGCGGGCGGCACCTGGGTGGATCAGGAAGTGGTCGAGGACGGCAATCTGATTTCAAGCCGCAAGCCGGCCGATCTGCCCGCTTTCAACAAAACGCTGATCGCGCGACTGTCCGGGCGCGAGTCGGTGTGAGTAAAACCGGTACACGCGGCGCGCGGCACGAGCCCCGCGCTGCGCCCGCAACTCGGTCCGGCTTTCGCGTCGCGTCTAACAGGGAGAAAATGCAATGAAAATCCGGTATTCCCTACAAGTGATGACTGTCGCGCTCGGTTTGAACGCGGCATGCATCGGCGCGGCCTGCGCGCAAGCCAGCGATGCCCCGGCGAGCGACGCGCCGGTCAGCGGCACCCAACTTTCGCCCGCGGATCAGCAGTTTGTGCTCGACGCGTCCAAGTCCGACGCCACCGAAATTGCAGCCAGCAAGATCGCGCTGAAAAATTCCAACGATCCGCACGTGCGTAAATTCGCGCAGCAGATGATCGCCGACCATACGAAGCTCTCGCATACGATGTCGGCGCTCGTCGCGAAGAAAGGCTTCAAGCAGACGCCGGCCGCGGATTCAGCGTTGGTCGGCAAGCTGCAAACCCTGAAGGGCAAGCAATTCGATCAGGCTTACGTGGAGCAGATCGGAGTCGAGGCACATCAGCGCGCGGTCGACCTGTTTCAGCAGGAAAGCCAGAGCGGCACCGACGCGCAACTGAAAGCAGCGGCCGCGCACGCGTTGCCGACCATCCAGCACCACCTCAAGATGGCGCAGCAACTTGCCGGCGACATGAAGGGCTCGTCATGAATGCGATCCTGCCGCGGCCAGCCTATGAGGACTCCCTTATGCAGATCAGTTTTCCGGACGACAAACCGGCCTTCGACGGCGCCAACCTGCTGGTTCGCTTCACGGCGCGGGTAGACGGCGAGGCGGTGGTGTGCGCCATTACCGCCGAAGCGCTGGAAGATCACTTCGGCGCCGAGTCGGCGCTCGAAGCGGCGTTGATGGAAGCGTTCGAGAAAGGCCGTCAGCGCATCCGCTCGGTTTGCGCCGAAGCGCTCGACCAGAATCAGGGAGAAGGCGTAGTGTTGCATAGCGGACTGTTCAGAGTGGAAGGCATGGAATCCGATCGCGGCGCTAGCGCGTAGCCCGTCGCATGCTGCAATCCGCGGCGCGACCGCGGCACATTGCGGCAGCACGGTCCGCCAGCGCGATCTCAACGATGCAAGGAGGCCTTATGTCACTCATCGTCGCAGCACGGTTCACCACTTTTCCGGCCGCCGAGAATGCGGCGAAAAGACTTTTCGACGCGGGTTTCGTCGAGGAAGACGTGACGCTCTTCTTCGTCAATCCGCGTGGCCAGCATGCACGTCATCCTATCGGCGGCGACACCGGCACGGATGCCGGCGCCAAAGATTCGCCCAAGGGCGCCGGCATGGGTGTGACCATCGGCGCCGTAGTCGGTGCCGTGGTGGGCGTTGCGATCTTCGCGGCATTCGCCGCGCCCTTGCTCGTGTCGCTGATCGCGGCAGGCGTCGGCGCCTACGTCGGCTCGCTGGTCGGCGCCATGTCCCGCACGCGAGAGACGGGCAAGACCGGTCATCATCTACCTTATCAACAGGAGTCGCGCGATTCGGGCGTACTCGTCGCCGTGCACGTATCGCCTGACAATCAGCTCGACGCCGCGCGCGTGTTGCGCGAAGCGGGCGGCACGGCGATCGAAAAAGCCACCGGCCGTTGGCAGCAAGGACGCTGGGCCGACTTCGATCCGCTGAAGACGCCCGAGCCGTTGAACGACTACGGCGAGAAGCATGCTTGAGGGCGGTCTGATTCGGCTTTCGATGCGATTGAATGCACAACGCCCTGCATTTGCCGGGCCGTTGTGCGTTGTGCGGTCTCTCACGTTTCACTGCATCCGACGCGCAGCTCCTTTCCCGACCATCTTCACACCCATATCTGCCGCGCGCGATGATTCGCTCGGGTAATGTCATCCGTTTGACGTTCGTTGCGCGTCGGCTGTTCGCAGGCGGCCGGCCTCAGGCCGTCGCGCGAAGGTCCGCAGGACGACACCTGCGCTGGCGGATTCGTGGGCGTGGCGTCTTGCGTTTGCACATGTTCGCGAATCTGGAGAGCCACCCCAGATGAGACGATGGCAATGCAGACGAGACATTCCGCGCGCGTGACCTTCTTCATCGTGTTTTCTCCCTGTCGTTACCGCGTGCCCGTCGTTTTCGATGGTTTGCGCGTACGCTCTGTGTCGATGCGTGCGCTCTGCGCAATGCGGGCGCTGCGTGGGAAGCAACCGTTGTGCCATTGCGGAAAATGACGCTGGGCCGGGCTTTCCCGAGCGTATCAGCGCGGCGCGGCACGCAACATTTACGCGCGTATGCAAGAGTGCTGCGAATCTGCTGACGGGTTGCGATCAGCCGCGACCGCATGACGCCAGGCACGCTCCGTGCGAATAGATTGGCGAACTCCGCCTGTAACGACCTGCGCCTCGCAAACGCATGTCAACGGTCAAAGCCGGCAGCGGATTCCACGATGAACGAAACCTGGAGGTATTGAATGGCTACGAACGTTGTTTCCGTGCTGAACGATCTGGTCGAAACGTCGAAGGACGGCGAAAAGGGCTTTCGCAAAGCAGCCGAAGATGCACATGACTCGCAGTTGAAGACGATGTTTCTGGCGCGTGCCGAAGACTGCGCGCGCGGTGCACGCGAGTTGCAGGACGCGGTGCAGAAGCTTGGCGGCAAGCCCGAGACTGGCGGAAGCATGAGTGGCGCGCTGCATCGTGGCTGGGTCGATGTGAAGTCCGCAGTTACCGATCGCAGCGATCACGCCATTCTGGTGGAATGCGAAAAGGGCGAGGACGTCGCCAAGAAACGCTACCACGACGCGCTCGAAAAAGATTTGCCGGCGGACGTACGGGCGATCGTCGAGCGGCAGTATCAAGGCGTGCTTCAGAACCACGACCGGGTGCGCGAACTGCGCGATCAGTATGTTGCCACGCGGCGTTAAGCGGTGCTAACGAAGTAGGCGGTCGGGGCAGGGCGGTGGTCGCCCCTGCAGCCGGCAACCGAATGAGCATGGCGTTCGCAAAAAAACAGCCGTAGATGGAGCAAAGAAGAAGGCCGTCCGCATGGCGGGCGGCCTTTTGGGTGTTCCAAACCTTCGCAAAGTGCCGGCTTTCGCCGGCATCTTTGCTGCGGTCTGCCCGATTCTATTCGGCGGCGACCTTCAGATGATTCTTCACGTGCGATACACCCTTTACGCCTTGCACGACTTCTTCGGCGGCGGCCTTTTCGTCGGCTGACGGCACGGAACCCGTGAGCCACACCACCCCCTTGCGGGTCTTCACGTGAATATGGGTCGACTTGACGTTCTTCGCGGCGAGCAGATCCGCCTTGACCTTGGTGGTGATGGTGCTGTCGTCCAGATGCTGGCCCATCGTTTCGGACGAGGCCGACGGTGCGGAAGCGCTGGTCTGGGCCGTCGCGTTCAACGCGAACGCAACACAAGCGATGCTGCCTGCGGTCTTCAGAAGTTGGATGGTCTTCATGGTTTCTCCTTCGGGTGTTGATGAAAATTGCGGTCTTGTTGCCTGCGGTCGATCGCGGCGGCAGCCGCCGATGACGCGCGTGGGGTCGTTGCCGCTACGGTTCCGTCAGGGCCCGTTATCGACACCGGATGCGAGGGCAGCGCGTGCGTCAATGCATCGGTTTGATGCGTTTGACGCGCACAGTCACACATCCGTCCACACTGTGGTGGTCCGCAAGTAGTGTGCCTGATCGATTGAGTGAGCCAGCCGTGTCGCGGCAAAACCGCTTCCGCGCGTGCATTAGGCTGAAGAATAGCGCGGCGCGCTGTGCTGAAGCGCGCACGCCGTGCAGGTCCGCCCGCGGACCGAAATTTGCCGGACGCTTGTAAAAAGGGCGTCCGACACGCGCGCAATCAGCGGGCCCGGCACCCCGCGCGCACACTAAAGCCCCACGTAAACAGCGGGTTGGACGAACTGGTACGGGTGTTGCTCTCAACGGTTCAAAGCACAGGATTTTTGTCGGCCTTCCTGTCAGCTACCTCATCAGCTTTTCATCAGCTACCCATCCAGCTACCCAACGGGACCTCACTACGATGCCTTCAATTGAACTACGCACAAGGCAGTCTCTCGCACTCACGCCGCGTTTGCAGCAATCGGTGCGTCTATTGCAGTTGTCGTCTCTGGAGTTTCAGCAGGAGTTGCGCACTGCGCTCGACACCAATCCGTTTCTCGAATACGACTCGTCGGAAACTGAGGATGTCGCGCTCGCGACCGCCACGTCCCCCGACGAGGCCACGCCGTTGCCCGCCGCCGATACCGTCGCCGGCGCCGAAGCCGATGCACTGCCAGCCGATCCCGGCAGCGGCGACACGATAGAAAGCGCGGGTCAGGACGATCTGGGCGGCGATATGGGCGGCGAGTTTTCCGGCGACTACAGCAGCCGCAGTTCGGCGCGGCAGAACGGCGATTCCGAGGGCAGCGATCCGGCCGAATGGGCCCGTTCGCAACCGACCCTGCATGAGCAATTGCATGACTCGCTGCGTCTGTACCGGCTCGACGACCGCGACCGCGCGGTGGCCCGCTTCATCATCGAGGCGCTCGACGATGACGGCTACCTGCGCCAGTCGCTCGCCGATCTCGCCGCTAGCGTCGATCTCGAACCCGAGCTGACAGAAGAAGAACTGCTGGTGGCTCTGCGCCTCGTGCAATCGCTCGACCGGCCAGGCCTCGCCGCGCGTTCGCTATCCGAGTGTCTCTCACTGCAAGTCAATGCATTGCCTGCGGATACGCCGGGGCGTGAGGTCGCACGCCAGATCGTCGAGCATCACCTGGAACGTCTCGCGCGCCGTGAGCAGGCGGAATTGCAAAAGCAGATCGGCTGCAGCGCGGAAGCGTTGCGGGTGGCATGCGCATTGGTGCGCAAGCTCGATCCGAAGCCCGGCAACTGCTATGGCCGCACCGAGGACAACTACGTGGTGCCGGACGTGATCGTGCGCCAGGTACGCAACAAGTGGGTGGTGTCGATCAATCCGGCGGTGCAGCCGCGTGCGCGGATTCATCGCATGTACGCGGAACTGTTCGCGCAGTCGGCCGGCGCGAGCCGCTCGCCGCTCGCCCAGCAGTTGCAGGAAGCGCGCTGGCTGATCCGTAATGCGCAGCAGCGTTTCGATACCATTCAACGCGTGGCGGAATGCATCGTCGCGCATCAGAAGGCCTTTTTCCAGTACGGCGAAATCGCGCTCAAGCCGATGGTGCTGCGCGATGTGGCCGAAGAACTAGGCCTGCACGAGTCGACCATCTCGCGTGCCACCGGCAACAAATACATGGCTACGCCGCGCGGTATTTTCGAATTCAAGCACTTCTTCCCCCGCGAGTTGGGTACGGAAAGCGGCGGCACGTGTTCGGCCGCCGCGGTGCGCGCGCTGCTCAAGGAAATGATCGCCGCTGAAAACACCCGTGATCCGCTATCCGATGTGACGCTCGCAAAGATGCTCGCGGACCAGGGTGTGCTGGTCGCGCGCCGCACGGTAGCGAAGTACCGGCATCTGATGAAGGTGCCGCCGGCGGAGTTGCGCCGCCAGATATGAATGCGCGGCGCTCTGTGAAAGGGGCTGCGCTCAAGCGCAACGTTTGAGGGCCACGCGAGGCTGTCCGCTCGCGTGGCCTTTTTGCGTGTCTGGACGTTTCGTGCGCGCGCCATTACATTGGCGGGTCCAGGCGAAACGGGTGAGCGTAATGAAGTACTCGAATCGGGTCGAGCGGCTGCAAGGCAGACGCACGTCCGCGTGGGAAATCCATCGCGTCGCGCAACTTGCGGCCGCCGCCGGCGAAGACGTGATCGTGCTGAGCGTCGGCGACCCCGACTTCGCGACGCCCGCGCCGATCGTCGAGCGTGCAATCGCCGCGTTGCGCGAAGGCGATACGCATTACAGCGCGGTGTCCGGCCGCGAGCCGCTGCGCGCGGCGATCGCCGCGGAACACGTGCGCACCACCGGCTGCGCGGCGAGCGCGGCCAACGTCATTCTCACCGCAGGTGCGCAGAACGGCGTGTTCGCTGTGTCGCTGTGCCTGCTCGAAGCGGGCGACGAAGTGATCGTCCCCGAGCCGATGTACCTGACCTACGAAGCCTGCGTCCGCGCGGCGGGTGCGACGCTGGTCGCGGTTCCGGTCGATCCGGCGCGGGCCTTCCATGTCGATTGCGACGCACTCGAAGCCGCGCTCACGCCGCGCACCAAGGCCATTTTCTTCGCGACGCCATGCAATCCGACCGGCGTGGTGATGCCGCGCGCCGATCTCGAGCGCATCGCGCGGCTTGCCTGCCAGCATGATCTGTGGGTGCTTTCCGACGAGGTCTACGCCGGGCTGACCTTCGAGCGCGAACACGTGAGCATCGCGTCGCTGCCCGGCATGGCGGAACGCACGGTGACGCTCGGCAGTCTGTCGAAGTCGCATGCGATGGGGGGCTGGCGCGTCGGCTGGGCGGTCGGGCCTGCGGAGCTGGTCGAGCACATGGGTCGGCTTGCGCTCGCAATGCTGTACGGCTTGCCCGGGTTCATCCAGCAGGCCGCGCTGACGGCCGTGCAAAACACGGCAGCCATTGCCGCAGAAATGCGCGAGATCTACCGGCGCCGGCGCGATGTGGTGTTCGAGCGCCTGCACCGTGTGCCGGGCCTGCACTGCCTGTTGCCCGAGGCAGGCATGTTCATGATGGTCGACGTGAGCGGCACCGGTCTCGCGACGGTGGATTTCTCCTGGCAGTTGTTTCGCGCGCAACGGGTGTCGGTGCTCGACGCAAGCGCGTTCGGCGAGACCGCGAATGGCTTCGTGCGGCTCGGCTTCGTCGTGGAAGAGGCCCGGCTGATCGAGGCATGCGAGCGGATCGCGGCGTTCGTGGATGGCTTGCGGGTGCGTTGACCCGGTGCCGGGTCCGAGGGTATGGGTTCAGGCAAGCGGCCCGCTGACGGGCCGGGCTTTCTGCGGCAATTCGATCTTTTTTCGGTTGGTCACCGCAAGCGATGATGAGCCAGCCACCGCGCGAGGTTTCTGTTGACGGCGGTCAAGCTTGCGTCAAGAATCGAGCGCCGGGTCGTCTGCGGGTCGGCGGATACCGACAGACACCTGGAGCCAGCACGCCGGCGCATCCAGATTTGCACGGGGGAACGCCATGGGCCATCGTTTCTATTTTTCTTTACGCCGAGCAGTGACGGCGCGATCGCTGGCGACGCTCGCAGGCGCAATGCTCGCGCTGGGCGCGCTGAGCCAGTGGTGCGCAGCCGCTGAGCTCGATGATTCGTCCCATGCCGATGCGCCGGTCGCAACGCAAGGCGCGGCGTCGGAAGCCGGGGCGCCCGTGCGCAGCCGGACCGGCACGTCGCGCCGACAAGTCGATGCAAACGACGAACAGTACGATCCGCACACCGTACCGCCGCGCACACCCTCTGCGGCTCGCAACGATAGCTCGGATACGGCACAGCGCAATGGCAAATCCGCGGCTGCCATACCCGTGCCACCGGAAAGCTCGACCGTCACCCAGCATTCGATCCGCCTCGATGGCCACAAGGTCGACTACACGGCGACGGCCGGCAACCTGCTCTTGCACGACAAAACCGGCCAGGCCAATGCGAGCGTGTTCTACGTCGCCTACACGGTCGCCGCCAAAGCACCGTCGACGCGCCCCGTCACTTTCCTCTTCAACGGTGGACCGGGCGCCGGCAGCGTGTTCCTGATGATCGGCTCGGTCGGACCCAAGCGGGTACGAACGGCGAGTCCGGCCAGCACGCCGCCCGCGCCCTACGCGCTCGACGACAACCCCGACAGCCTGCTCGGCGTCACCGACCTGGTGTTTATCGATGCGGTGGGCGCGGGTTTATCAAGGGTGGTCGGGCATGGAACGGGCAAAGACTTCTGGGGCGTCGACCAGGACCTGGGCGCCTTCTCGCGGTTCATCGACCGCTATCTGACGGTGAACCAGCGCTGGAATTCGCCGAAGTATCTGCTGGGCGAATCGTACGGGACCGCGCGCGCCGCGATGCTTGCGTACCGGTTGGGGCAGAACAATATCGCGCTCAACGGTGTGATCCTGATGTCGTCCGTGCTCGACTCTCAAGCCTTTGCACCCGGGTCCGATTTCAAAAGCGAAAGCTATCTGCCGAGCTTTGCGGCGATTGCCTGGTATCACGACAAGATCTTGCCCAAGCCTGCCAGCTTGCCGGCTTTTCTCGACGAAGCGCGCGCGTTTGCGCGCGGACCTTACGCGCAAGCGCTGGCGCAGGGCGATGCGCTGCCCGACGAGCAGCGCGATGCGATTGCCGCGCGCGTTGCGCAGTTCACCGGGCTCGACGTCGGCTACGTGAAGCGCAATCGGCTGCGCCTATATCCTTCGCGCTTTCGCAGTGAGTTGTTGCGCGATCAGTCGCGCAGCGTGGGTCGTTACGATGGGCGTTTCGAAGGCACCGATTTCGACGATGCGTCCGAGCATCCCGATTTCGACGCGTCCGTGACGAGCGTGTCCAGCGCTTTCGACGCGGCGCTGCATCGACACTTCGCCGAGGACCTGCACTTCACGCCCGCCGATCGCTACGTGGTCTTCAACGACGAAGCATTGACCCACTGGGACTGGAAACATCGCGAATGGTGGGGCGAGCATTTGACCGCACCGTATGCGGCCGGCGATCTCGCTGAAGCGATGCGGCAGAATCCGCAACTGCGGGTGATGTCGGTGAACGGCTATTTCGATCTGGCCACGCCGTTTTACGCCACCGAATACGCGTTGGCCCATCTCGGGCTCGACGCGGCGCTGCGCGCCAACGTGCGGCTCGCGTACTATCCGAGCGGCCACATGATCTATCTCGACGATCAGGCGTTGCATGCCCTCAAGGGCGATCTGGTGAACTTCTATCAAGCGGGCGCGCGCTGAGATTCGCGGACCCACGCGAAGCATGGCCTTCGAGCGGCCTCGTTGGCCCGTTTGAAGTCGCAACAGCGCAACGCGCGCAGCATGCGGATGCGGCGAACCGTCGAACGGTATAATCCACGCACCGTGCGATAGTCGCGTTCGAAGTCGCACGAGGGGCATCGGCCATTGCCTGCCAGTCTGCCTCGTCAACCGGTTTCACCAATCGCTGCCCATGGAATTCCGCCCGATCCAGTCCTTCACGCGCAAACGGCTCTCCGACGTGGTGTCCGACCAGATCAAGCAACTGATCTCGGACGGCACGCTGATGCCGGGCGACCGCCTGCCGGCCGAACGCGATCTGGCCATGCAACTCGGCGTGTCGCGGCCCTCGCTGCGGGAAGCGTTGATCAGGCTGGAAGCGGACGGCTACATTGAAACGTCGGGGCGTGGCGGCTTCACGGTGGTCGACCTGACCGCGCCGATCATCTCCAAACCGCTCGCCGAACTGCTGCTGAAAAATCCGCGCACGAGCGCCGATATTCTCGAGCTGCGCCAGGGGCTCGAAGCCATTTCGACCGTGTACGCGGCGCAGCGCGCGAGCGCGGCGGACCTCGAGAAAATCAGCGCGGCCTTCGAGGCGTTGAAGGCCGGCTCACTGTCGCAGGATCGCGTGAATCTGGCTGAACTGGACGCGGCCTTTCATCTTGCGATTGCCGACTCGACGCACAACGTCGCGCTCACTCATGTGATGCACGGCATCCATACGCTGATACGCGAGGGCATGCGGCAATATCATCGTCTGATCGACTACGATGACGCGATGGAAAAGCAGTTGATGAGCCAGCATCAGGCCATCTACGACGCCGTCATTGCGCGCGACGCGCAGAAGGCGCGCAAGGCGGCCGAGCGTCACCTGACATACGTGCGCGGCATGTATGAGGACGACGCGGCCCATCCCTCCGCGAATGGCGTCGCGTGAGAGCAAGACTGCGTAGTCGCCCCGGCTAGCCTGTTACGCTGCGGCCTCTGCACGAGCCGGCATCGGTTCTCATCTCGCGCGTGGTGCCGCGCGCTCTCTTTCGCGATTGACACCTCCTGCGACTTCCCTATATTCTTGGTCAGACCAACCTGACCAAGCTGGCCCAGCCGTCAAAAAAAACTTGCGCGGAAGCGCCCGGGCTGATGCAAGCCCTGATCGCCTTGGCGCCCGGTTCCGCAGTAGAGTAGGCGAATCCCCGCTCGCCGATTTTTTTTCAAAGAGCCTATGAAAGTCGCCCTGTTCATACCGTGCTTCATCGACGCGTTCTACCCCGAAGTGGGAATCGCGACGCTCGAATTGCTCGAACGCTTCGGCATCGAGGTCGACTATCCGCAGGAGCAAACCTGCTGCGGCCAGCCGATGGCCAACAGTGGCGCGCATGCCGACGCAGCCGGCGCCGAGCGCGTGTTCGCGCGCAATTTCGCGGGCTACGACTACATCGTCGGACCCTCCGCGAGTTGCATTCATCATGTCCGCGAGCATCTCACCGCCATCGAACAGACGAGCGAAGTGAAGAAAGTCCGCGCGAGCGCATATGAACTGGTCGAGTTTCTGCACGACGTGGTCGACGCGCGCGAATTTCCGTGGGCCGAGTTTCCGCATCGCGTCGGCTTGCACAACAGTTGCAGCGCGCTGCGTCATCTGAAGGAAGCATCGGTGTCCGAGATCGCGGGCGCACCATTTTCGAAGCCGCGTGCATTGCTCGAACGCGTGAAGGGTATCGAGTTCGTCAAGCCGGCCAGGCCCGACGAATGCTGCGGTTTCGGCGGCACGTTCTCGGTCACGGAAGAACCCGTGTCGGTGCGCATGGGGCAGGACAAGGTGCGCGACCATCTGAATGCGGGCGCCGAATACATCGTGTCGGGCGACATGTCGTGCCTGATGCACCAGCAAGGCTGCGCGGAACGCATGAAGGCCGACGCGCGCTTCATTCATATCGCGCAGGTCCTCAACGGAGCACGCGCATGAGCCGCATCGACCACGCGAAAGCCGCGGGCGCTTTCATCAAGAAGACGGAGCATGTCGCGTTTCACGACAAACGTCTGTGGGATTTGCGCGAGAAGCGCGACGCGCAGGCGCATGGCATCGCCGAATGGGAGACGTTGCGCGAACTCGCCTCGGGTATCAAGGAACATACGCTGTCGCACCTCGCCGATTACCTCGACCAGTTCGCCGCGGCTGCCGAGGCCAACGGCGTGGTCGTACATTGGGCAGCCACCGCGGAGGAACACAACGCGCTGGTGCACCAGATCATGTCCGAGCGAGGCATGACCACGCTCGTCAAAAGCAAGTCGATGCTCACCGACGAATGCAAGATGCGCGAGTATCTCGAACCGCGCGGGATTGCGGTGATGGAGACCGATCTGGGCGAACGCATCCAGCAGCTCGATCATCAGGACCCGAGCCACATGGTGGTGCCCGCCGTCCATAAGCTGCGCGCCGATGTTGCCGAGCTGTTCGGCCGCACCATCGGCACCGATCCGCAGAACAGCGACATCCACTATCTCGCGGAGAGCCAGCGGATGAATACGCGCCCGTACTTCGTGCGTGAAAAAACCGCCGGCATGACCGGCTGCAATTTCGCGGTGGCGCAGACGGGCACGGTCGTGGTGTGCACCAACGAGGGCAACGCGGATCTGTCCGCGAACGTGCCGCCGTTGCATATCGCGTCGATCGGCATCGAGAAGCTGATTCCCAGGGTGTCGGATCTCGGCGTGTTCATCCGCATGCTCTCGCGCAGCGCGCTCGGCTCGCCGATTACGCAATACACGTCGCATTTCCGCGCGCCGCGTCCGGGCACCGAGATGCATTTCATCCTCGTCGATCATGGCCGCTCGGAGCGGCTCGCGATGGAGGACTTCTGGTACTCGCTCAAATGCATCCGCTGCGGCGCGTGCATGAATACCTGTCCCGTGTATCGGCGCAGCGGCGGACTCTCGTATGGCGGCACCTACTCGGGGCCGATCGGCGCGATCATCAATCCGACTTTCGATCTGAAGCGCTACAGCGCATTGCCGTTCGCGTCGACGCTCAACGGCAGCTGCACGAACGTATGTCCGGTGAAAATCAACATTCACGAGCAGATCTACAAATGGCG
The DNA here is from genome assembly GCF_040812055.1 of Paraburkholderia suaedae. Taxonomy (NCBI): domain Bacteria; kingdom Pseudomonadati; phylum Pseudomonadota; class Betaproteobacteria; order Burkholderiales; family Burkholderiaceae; genus Paraburkholderia; species Paraburkholderia suaedae. The sequence goes on from NZ_JBFOAH010000004.1 coordinate 27,223, forward strand.
CACGGTGATCGCCGCACGCCATGAAGTGCCGTTCGTGAAGCAGGAAGTGTTGAAGATGGCCGGACGCCTGCTGGGGAGCCCGACGCTGTATCGGGCGACGGTGTCGTCGATGGGCGGCGCATTGCGGCATCTGCCGAACTTCGTGCTGTATAACCCGCTCAACATCTGGGGCAAGCAGCGCGAGTTGCCGGAAGCGCCGAAGCTGACCTTCCATGCCTGGTACAAGAAAAATCGCGGAGGCGGTGATGGCAACGCGTGAGGCTTTTCTGGCGAAGGTGCGCGCCGCGCAACCGTCGGCGCGGCCGTGCCCGGAGGTGCCGCTGTTCAGCACGCCGGGCGGCGATTTGCGTGCGCGTTTCACGGCGGCATTGCAGGCGATGGGCGGCACCTGTGCCGAGGCGGCGACTGCCGGCGAGGCGAGCGCCCTGATCCGCGAGCGCTTCGGCGATGCGGTGTCGATTGCATCGGCAAGCGCCCAGGTGCCGGGTACGCGCGCGCTGACGGCGGACACCGAGCCTGCTTCGCTGCAGGACGTCGACGTCGGCGTGGTGCGTGCACGCTTTGGGGTGGCCGAAACCGGCTCCGTCTGGTTCAGCGAACGCGAGTACGTGGTCAACGCGCTGGGTTATATCGTCCAGCATCTGATCGTGTTGCTCGATCCCGCGCAACTGGTCGACGGCTTGCAGGACGTCTACCGGCGCGACGATTTCCGCGACGCGCGTTATGCGGCGCTCGTCACGGGGCCGTCTGCGACAGCCGATATCGAAGGCGTGCTGATTCGCGGCGCACAGGGCGTGCGCTCGTTGACGGTGGTCTGGCTGGCCGCCTGAGGCATTTTCCGCTGCAGTTGGGATGCGTGCCGCGTTTTATCGCTGAGCGCCGGCCGGCCGCCGCCGCGGCCGACTTTGCTATCATCACTGTATAAACATACAGGTGATGCACAAGCCGTGGCAACCCATGCTCGGTCAGATTCCCCTTCTGACGCTCCTTACTACCTGCTGAACTTCGAGCGCGCGCTGGCGTGGCTCGCCACGCGTTACCGCGATCTGATGGACGCGCACGAGCATGCGTTCATTCACGCTTTCGTGGGCTTGCCGCAGCCAGCCCGGGCGCTGCTCGTGCGCATGCTGATGCGCAAAGGCACCCTGTTTCGCGCGAGCCGGCTGTCTTACGACGAGATTGGCTGTCCGTTGCAGGCGGCCGCGCCGATGGCGGCGCTCGGCTGGATCGACACTCGGCCGAAGCTCTCACTAGACGCTCTGTTTGCGCTCAGCACGCGCGTGCAGTTACTGGACACATTCGCGCGCACCATCGCGTTGATTCCCGGTGCCAGGAGCCTGCGCAAAGCGGATCTGCTGGAAACGCTGCGGCCGTTTCATCCAGGCGATAACGACGCAGAGCGACCGCTTTGCGCATGGCATCCGCAGACTACGGATTGCGTCCTTCACGTCGTCATTGCGCCGCTTTGTGAACGGCTGCGCCTGATGTTCTTCGGCAATTTGCAGCAAGACTGGTCGGAGTTCGTGCTCGCCGATCTAGGCGTGTTCCAGTACGAGAAGGTGGCGTTCGCGCCGTCGTCGCGTGCGTTTCAGCAACGCGCGGACATCGACATCTACCTCGCGCTGCACGCGTGCCGCGAGGCACTGGCGTGCCTTTCCAGCGACGGCACGGCGGCGGCGTACGAGGAACTCGTCGCGACGGTCGCCGCGATCGAAACCGCGAACCCGTGGCTCCAGTCGCGACGCGCGAAATTGCTGTTTCGTATCGGCCAGGATTGCGAACGCCGGCACCATTGGAGCCCCGCGCTCGCCGTTTACGAAAGCTGCGCATGGCCCGGCGCACGTTACCGGCGCATGCGAGTGCTGGAACGCAGCGAGCGCTTCGACGAGGCGTTCGCGCTAGCTTCGGAAGCGGCCAGCGCGCCGGAAAGCGAAGAAGAGGCGCAGCGCATCGCGCGCATGGTGCCGAGGTTGCGGCGCAAGCGCGGCGAACCGGCGCCACGCCTGCCGGCCGCCCGGCCAGTCCAACGCAGCACGCTGGTGTTGCCCAAACCCGACACGCCGCAAGCGGTCGAATACGTCGCACGAGATCATCTCAGTTGCGAGGCTGCGCCGGTGCATTACGTCGAGAACGCGCTGATCAACTCGCTGTTCGGCTTGCTCTGTTGGGAGCCGGTTTTCGCGGCGTTGCCGGGCGCGTTTTTTCATCCTTTCCAGCGCGGGCCAGCAGATCTGCACGCACCGGATTTCGCCGCGCGCCGCGCGCAATCGTTCGCCGCGTGTCTGGCGCAACTGGATAGCGGCCTCTATCGCGAGACGATTTTGCGGCACCTGAATAGCAAGGCAGGGCTGCAATCGCCGTTCGTTTTCTGGGGACTGCTTACGCCGGAACTCATCGCAATGGCGCTCGACTGTGTGCCCGCCGCGCATCTGAAGCTGTGCTTCGAGCGCCTGCTGCGCGATATTCGCGGCAACCGTTCGGGCTTGCCGGACCTGATTCGCTTCTGGCCGGCCGAACGCCGCTATGAGTTGATCGAGGTGAAGGGCCCCGGCGACCGCTTGCAGGACAATCAGATTCGCTGGCTCGCATACTGCGCGCAGCATGGAATGCCGGTACGCGTGCTCGACGTGCGGTGGGCTGAACAAGCGCTCATGGAACCCGGAGCCGTGGCGCAGACCATCGCCGAGATCGACACCGGGGCGGCGGCATGACCTACGTCGTGGCCGTTCGTGCAATGTGCGAGTTCACCGCGAGACGCGGCGACCTCGATCTGCGCTTCACGCCCGCGCCGACGTCACTCGAAGGCATGGCCGGCCATATGACGGTCGCCGGGCGGCGCGCGGCCGGCTATGAAAGCGAGATCACGCTCACGGGCACACATCGCGGGCTGACCGTGCGCGGGCGCGCGGACGGCTACGATCCGGCCGCCAATCGTCTCGAAGAGGTCAAGACGCATCGCGGCGATCTGGAACGGATGCCCGCCAATCACCGCACGCTGCATTGGGCGCAGGCGTTCGTGTATGGTCATTTGCTGTGCCGCACGCGCGGGCTCGCCGAACTCACGGTTGCGCTGGTGTACTTCGAGATCGGCGCTCAGAAGGAAACCCTGCTGACGCAAACGCATAGCGCTCGCGAACTGGAGATTTTCTTTATCGAGCAGTGCGAACGATTTCTCGATTGGGCGGTGCAGGAAGAGGCGCATTACGTCGGGCGCAATGCCGCGCTCGGTGCGCTGCAGTTTCCGCATGGGCAGTTTCGCAGCGGGCAGCGCGAACTCGCGGTATCGGTGTATCGCGCGGCGCGGGACGGCCAGCCGTTGATGGCGCAAGCGCCCACGGGTATCGGCAAGACGCTCGCGACGATTTTCCCGTTGCTCAAGGCGTGCGGGGCGCAGCACATCGACCGGATCTTCTTTCTGACCGCGAAGACGCCGGGGCGGGCGCTCGCCCTCGACGCGATCGAATCGCTGCACAGCAGCGCCGCATCGTGCGGTGCGCCGTTGCCGTTGAGGACGCTGGAGCTGGTTGCGCGCGAGAAGGCCTGCGAGCATCCCGACAAAGCGTGCAACGGCGAGTCCTGTCCGCTCGCGCGCGGCTTCTATGACCGGCTCGGCGCGGCCCGCAGCGCGGCGCTCGCGGCGCCGCGCATGGATCGCGCGGCAGTGCGCGCAGCGGCGCTCGCACACGAGGTCTGTCCGTACTATCTGGCCCAGGAGCTGGCGCGCTGGGCCGACGTCGTCATCGGCGACTACAACTACTATTACGACGGCAGCGCGATGCTTTACGCGCTGACGCAAATCAATCAGTGGCGCGTCGGCGTGCTGGTCGACGAAGCGCACAATCTGCTCGACCGTGCGCGGCGCATGTACACGGCGTCGCTCGATCAGGCTGCGTTCAGGCTCGCGCGCAAGACTGCACCAGCCGGCCTGCGCAAGCCGCTCGAACGCTTGCAGCGCGAGTGGAGCGCGCTCAAACGGGCGCAGACCGACACGTATCAGGTGTACGCGAATGTCCCCGGCAAACTGCTGTCGGCCGCGCAGAATCTGATCGGCGCGGTCACGGATCAACTCGCCGAAGCGCCGCTTTCGATCGACCAGGCGTCGCTGCGCTTTTTCTTCGACGCGATGCATTTCGTCGCGCTGGCCGAGCAATTCGGCGAGCATGCCATTTTCGACGTGACGCTGGCTAGCGACCGTGATGCGCCGCGCGACAAGAGGAGCGCCACACTATGCGTGCGCAACGTCATTCCGGCGCCGTTTCTCGCGCCGCGCTATGCGGCGGCCCGCACCACCGTGATGTTCTCCGGCACGCTCAGCCCGCACCATTTCTATCGCGACACACTGGGGCTTCCGGAAGAGACGCAATGGCTCGACGTGCAAGGGCCATTTCGCGCGGAGCAATTGCAGGTGTGCGTGGCCGGCAATGTATCGACGCGCTGGCGCGACCGCGAACGCTCGCTGGCGCCGATCGTCGAGCTGATCGCGAAGCAGTATGCGGCGCAGCCGGGCAATTACCTGGGGTTCCTGAGCAGTTTCGAGTATTTGCAGCGCGTAGTGGAGTTGATGCGGCTGCGCCATCCGGATTTGCCGATCTGGGCCCAGCAACCCGGCATGGACGAAGCTGCACGCGACGCGTTTCTCGCGCGCTTTCGGACCATGAATCAGGGCGTCGGCTTCGCGGTGCTGGGCGGCGCGTTTGCCGAGGGCATCGATCTGGTCGGCCAGCAACTGATCGGCGCGTTCATCGCCACGCTCGGCTTGCCGCAGATGAACGACGTCAACGAGCAGATGCGCCGCACGCTGGACGCGAGGTTCGGCAACGGCTACGACTACATGTATCTGTATCCGGGCTTGCAGAAGGTCGTGCAGGCCGCCGGGCGCGTGATCCGCACCGAGCAGGACGAGGGCGTGGTGTACCTGATCGACGACCGCTACCGGCGGCCCGAAGTGCGGCGGTTGTTGCCGCGTTGGTGGCAGGTGCGCTGACACTCCGGCGATCCGCAACGTGATGCTTCGCGCGCTCGCCGGGGTGGGATCGTGTGATGCAGCGCGCCGCGCATCATGCGTTGCCTCGCGCATCGGTAGGCATCGTTACGCACGGACGCCGACGCGCGTGGCCGCACGGCGACGGCCGCGCGTCGCTTCACTGATGCGGGGAAGTGCTCCTCGGATTGCCGGGTGTGCCCGGACCGCCCGCGGGCTTGGGATCGACCGGAATCTGATCGTCGACCGGCGCGTCGCCCTTGCGCGTCGCGGTCCTGGCAGAAGCAACGTCAGGCGGGACGGCTAGCGTGTCCTTCGACGCTGGCCGCGACCCGTCATCCGTTTCTATCCTGGCCGCCTCGCCTGCCGGGTCCCAGCTCAGCAGATGGCGTTGCGGGTTCGCGATCTCGATACCGCGTTCGCGGAACCGGTCGAAGATGCGCCGGTTGAATTCGCGCTGCACGCCCCAGCGCGCCGTATCGCGGCACTGAATCTGGCCGGCCAGCGTGACGGCGGAGCCGTCCACCGCATCGACGCCCCAGAACGCGAAGTCCGACAGAATGCCGTCCTTGAATTTTTCGTCCTCGCGCAGCGCGGCGCCGATTTCCTGGAGCGTACTGATCGCCAGATCGACGTCCTGGCCGAACACGATATTGACGCGCACGCCCGCGTTGCCGAGCCCGCGATTGGTGTTGTTCACCGTCGAGACGGAACTGAACGGCACGGTGAACAGCGACCCGTCGCTGCCGCGCAGCCGCACGGTGCGGATCGACAGATATTCGACGGTGCCCGACACACCCGCGAGCGTGACCCAGTCGCCCACCTGCATCGCGTTTTCCATCAGCAGAAAAATGCCGGTGATGAAATCCTGCACTAGCTTCTGCGAGCCGAATCCGAGCGCGACGCCGAAGATGCTGGCGCCCGCCAGCAGCGGTCCGATGTTCACGCCCAGTTCGCTGAGGCCGGTCAGCACCACGACCAGCGCGATCACGCAGAAGAGTGCGGTGCGCAGCATCGGCAACAGCGTGCGCAGGCGCGCGGCGCGCATCAGGTCGCCGCTGGTGGTCCAGTTGTGCAACCGCCGTTCGACCGCCACGTTGACGACTTCCCACACGATCAGCGCGACCCCCGCGGCCACGCCGATGGTCGCGAGCGCCGACGCGAGCCGGTGGGCGATCGTGCCGGCGCGGAACAGGTCGACGACGTCGACGCCCCATGCCTGCAAAAGCGACAGCGCGGTGACGATACCGATCACCCAGCCGATCACGCGCCGCACCAGCGGGTAATAGCGGTACGCGTGCTGATGCACGAGTGACTTCTCCGGCTCGTCCTGCTCGCTAAAGAGCCGGGCCAGCGCGCCGAACACCACGATCGACGCAAGCCGTGCGCCGACGAGAATCGCCAGCGTCCAGCCGCCGATATGCGCCAGCGCGTGATAGCCGTTGCGCACGTCGAACGCCCAGACGAACCACAGTGCCATCACGACCGCCGCCGCGAACCATGCCCACGCATCGGCGAACGCATTGCCGAATATCGCCAACGAGTCGTGCTTCGCGAAGCGCGCGCGGACCAGGTCGCCGACCGGCCTCGCGCACCGCAGGATCAGGATCGAAATCATCACATGGGCGGCGAGCGCAACCACTTTGAGGAACGCGAGATGCGCGGCGTCGTTCAGGCCGAGCGCTCGCGCGACTTCGGCGAGCGCCACGCCCGCGCCCACCACGCTGACGATCCGCACGATCCAGCTTTGCACGAACACCGCCCACGCGTCGTCCATGCGCAACAGGCGCAGGCGCGGCGCGGTGGGCTGCAGAAAAAAGCTGCCGATGATCGCGATCACCCGGCTCAGTACATAGACGTCGATCAGCGAATCGAGCGCATTGTCCTGCGGCGTGCCGCCGTCGGCGACGACCGACATCAGCGCGCTCGCTACCCCGACGAACACCGCGAGCGGCACCAGCCGCAGCACGGTGACGAGCAGCGCGCGCGGCAGACGTTGCAACAGCGTCCAGTGATGGGTGGCGTTGCGTTTGCCTTGGGCCTCGATGTCTCTGTCTTTTGCGGCAGCGGCAGCGGCAGCCGGAGCCGGGGCAACGGCCTGAGCCTCGGCTTCGAGCACTGGCGGCACCGGCCCTGCCGGTAGCGGCGGCAATGGGGCCGATGGCGGGGCCGATGGCGCCGATGGCGGGGCGGCGCCCGGCGCAACGGACGGCGGCGCGGTATCAACAGGCGCACCGTCCGTCTCCGCTTCGTTGCGTTCGCGGCGCGCCGCGAGCGCCTGATAGGCGCGGCGCAACACGCGCCGCGCGAGCCATTCCAGCACGAGGGCCGGTACCAGCGCAGCCAGCAGCGACCACAGCACGTTCACTAGCACCGCGCGCGCATGCGGGTTGGTCAACTGCCAGTTCCACCAGGCGCGCACCGACGCGACGTCGAGCAGCGCCGCCACCGAGCCGCGCAGCGACTTGCCGAGCTGCATCACCCAATGGGCACCTTGGCGGGCCAATTGCGACGCGAGTCCATTGGACGTGAAAGCGGCGGGGACGAGCGCGGCGGCGCCGCTAGCCGCTACCGGCGCGGCCGGCGCGGCCGCCGACGCGGCGGCCGGCGCGCTCAACGCGCCCGCGGCGGCGATCGCCTGGAGGGTATCGGCGACCTGCGCGCGGCGCTTCGGGTCATTGAGGACGGCAAGTGCATCGCGAGCCTGCGCGGGCGTGAGACTGACCGCGCTGCCGGAGGTGGCGGCTGTATGGGCGGCAGTGGCTTGGGCCGCGGCGATGGCGACGGCCGGCGCCGCGCCGAAGACGAGAAGAATGAAAAACCAGAAGTGAACTATTTTTCGCATAGGGAGACGGGCGGGATACCAGGGCGGACGATTGTGCCCAAACGCATGGATGCGTTCGGCGGCGTGACCCTGAACCGACACGGGTTCATCGCGCAAGTTCCGCTGGCGCAGGCCGCTGGACGTGGCTCGGGGCTGGTCAGGGGCGAATGCGCGGTGGCGGGCGGGCGCAGTTATCGGCGGGAAAGCCTAACGATAACCGATGCTGCGAGGGCCGGGCCAAAAGCCGGGCAAAGATGGATAGCAGGAAGCTTGCCTCGTCGGCCGCGGCATCGTGGGCGTGCGCAAGGCACGCATGCTCGGGTCAGGCGAAGGGCGTCCCAGACAAGGCCGGCGCGCGAGTCACGTGAATCGCGGACGCGCTGAACGACGGCTCTTGCCGCCCGTATCGAGCGCCGTTTGGTTCGGAAAACGCCGGCAAAATGTCGAACGGCATGTAAGCGGGCGGGCCAGCCGCCCCTCGGACCAATGGGCTCGTTAGACAGCGGCTGCAGCGCGCGTGGCACGCCGCGGCAGCTGTACGAGCCCGATTAGGCCGCGCCCATCGCGCCAACCGGCGCAAGGCCGAACGTCCCCTCGACCACTTCGGTGAACGTGCGCTCTTCACGCAGAATGAAGCGCCGGGTCTGCGCGAGCCTGAAGTTATCGAGCGCCTCGGCGTCGCTTCGCAATCTCGCCCGATAGGCCTCGTAAGCCGCGAGGTTGTCGAACGCGATCAAGCCCCACGCGATGTCGTTGGTCCCTTCGTGCGGCAGAAAGTAGCCGAGCAGATGACCGCCGCAGCGCGGAATGATGCGGCCCCAGTTGCGCGCATACTGGTCGAACGCATCGCGCTGGAACGGGTCGATTTGATAACGGATAAAGCAGGTGATCGCCATACGCAAGCTCCGGTTGCGTTTCGAAACGAGACGCGTGGACTCAGTATGGCGTCCGTCCGGTTGCGACGTTTCACCGCGTGATGAACTGTGCGACGCTCGCGTGCCCGCGCCGGTTCACGCGAGCGATGGCGCTTGCCGCTGCCCGTCTTCGCCCGCATCGGTGCCGCCGTTCGGGTTGGCAGCGCGCACGTCCAGCGGCTCCTGATGCAACCGGTTCGCGTGCATCAAGCGATATAGCGTCGCGCGCGAAATGCCGAGCTCGGCGGCCGCTTCGGACAGCTTGTAGCCGTGCCGCTGCAGCGCGTGTTCGATGGCGTCCTTCTCCGCCTTGCTGCGGATTTCCGCGAGGGTGATCGCCGGACCGCTGTCCGCTTCGGGCAGGCCGAGGTCGCCGGCGCTGATGAAGCGGCCTTCGCTCATCACGACCGCGCGCCGCACGCAGTTGATCAGCTCGCGCACGTTGCCAGGCCAATCGTAGTTCGACATCGCGACGATCGCGTCGCGCGACAACCCGCGCAGCTTGCGCGCGCCGTCCTGCCGGTACATGCTGAGCGCATAGTTGGCGAGCAGCTTGATGTCGCCGCCGCGCTCGCGCAACGGGGGTTCGACGAGGCGCAGCACGCATAGGCGGTGATACAGGTCGGAGCGGAAGCGGCCGTCTTCGACCGCCTTGTCCAGATCGACGTGCGTGGCTGAGATCACGCGCACATCGACATGGATCGGGCCGCTGCCGCCCAGCCGCTCAATCGTGCCCTCCTGCAGAAAGCGCAGCAGGACGGCCTGGCATTCGTGCGGCATGTCGCCGATTTCGTCGAGGAACAGGGTGCCCTCGTGCGCGCTTTCGATCCGCCCGATCTTGCGTTGCAGTGCGCCGGTGAAAGCGCCGCGTTCATGGCCGAACAACTCGGCTTGCAACAGGCTCGACGGAATTGCCGCGCAATTGATTGCCACGAATGCGCGGCCCGCGCGCGGCGAGCGCTCGTGGATCGCTTTCGCGGTCAGTTCTTTGCCCGTGCCCGACTCGCCGGCGACGAACACCGGCGCATGGGTCACCCCGCATTTGTCGATGCGGCGGTAGAGCTGCTGCATCGCCTCGCACTGGCCCACCATGCCGTGCCGGCCGAGCGACGGTTCTGGCGCGATGCGCGCCTGACGCAAGCTCGACAATCCGTGCGCATGGCCGAGCGCGAACATGAGCCGGTCGTTCAGCCAGGGTCGGGTGACGAAATCGAAGCAGTAATCGAGGATGAAGCGGCCGATCAGTTCGTTTTCTGTCTGCCCTGGCACGATCTGCGCGACCCAATTGGTCTCGGCGCGCCGCATGCACGACGCGAGCGCGGACAGATGCTGCGACGTGCAGTCGTCGGGCAGTTGCACGAGACCGACCTTGATGTTGCCGCGCTCGATCACGCGTTCGGCGGCGGCCGTGCTTTTTGCGTGCACCGCTTGCCAGCCGGACGCCGCGAGAAAATCGACCAGTTTCGGATCGGGCGAGTTCGCGACGTATAACACGGTGCGTTCAGTGTCGACGGTCGTGCAAGGCGTAGTCATGTGATCCCCGGTTCAAGGCTGCTCTCAGGACTGCTATTCGGCATCAACACCACGCCGGCGGGCAACGCCGGCCCTCAGGAGAGCGGCGCCACGGTGTGGTGCATGACCGGACGCTGCCTGCCGATGTTCGGAACCGGCTGCGGCAGCCAGGCGACAACGCTTCAGTAATGCAATGGCGGGGGCATGGAGCGGGCGGCGCAAGCCGCGAGATGCTACACATTGGACCGGTAGCGGCGACAGCGTTCATTACTGAAACCGCCAGACGACTTTCCCCGAAATCAAGAAGCCGTTTCTTGCCTCGTTGACCCGAGACCGGCGCTCTAATTGGCGCAATGGCTTAAAGATAAGCGAAAGCGCCGCAGAGCGCCACACAAACAATAGCGATCCAGAAAGCATTTTGCCGAAATCGCGTGCGTATGCCCGATTAATAAGCGACGGGTCAATCCCTGTTATGAGAGGTGTCGCACTTAAGCACGCAATTGGCGTCGAGCTAGCTGTGCGCGAAAATCGCGCATTGCGGTGAGGCGTGTGTCATATTTGCTACATATTTGACAGGGCCTCGCGAGCCGGCTCACGGCCGACTGGCGGGCAGGCACTTTCGAGCGCGCCACCGCGTGACCTGCGGCAAGGCGCGGCGCGCCCCTGCTGACGCGGCTTGCGATGCCGGCGACGAGGTTTCGGTCGCGCGACGAGGCCATCGGGTTCGCGTGTCACGAACGAATCAATCTTCGACGTCAAACCCGCCGAGCCAGGGTCCGGCGCCGGAGAGGGCTCGGCTGCTCATGGGTTTTGCGCAACATGGCATAGCCGTTGCAATAAGCTCTGCGCACCAAAAGAATGCGTTGCCGCCCGGGTCGAAGCACGGGGCATACGGTGAAAAAAAACAGACCGGCGGCAAAGCAACGCTTCGCGAACATGGCCGGGGAAGCCAAAGTGAGTTTGCGAGGTGGCGGCGGGGGCCAATAAAACGGACGTCGAATTAAAAAGCGGGTGAATGATTGATAGCCATATCGGTCATTCATAACCGGACGACGTAACAAAAATTGATCAAGCCGCTTTTCCGTTTTTTTGACGGGCGCGAAGGGGAGCGCAACATCGACAGGTTGCGCGCTCGTGCTGTTCATGCTGTTCGCGAGCGACGGACCGCACAAAAAAGGGAAGGGGCAGCGCACGGACAGGACCGGCCGGGCGCCAGGAAGCGAGGAGAGGCCACGAGTCTCCGCAGAGAGACGCGTTACGAGGTGAACCGGGTGCCGTGTCCGCAAGGTTGCGCGGGCACGGCCACCTGGCCCAGGCCCCGGCCGATCAGGCGGGGACTGTCATGAACAAGCTGGTTGGCGAGCCGATCGACGCCGTGCGGCGGGACCATCGAGCCGCCGCAGGTGCAACGCGGTTGTGCGGTTGTGCCGCCGCCGGCTGCGCGCTTCGCCGCAACCGGCGTCCGCCCTGCCGACGCTTGTCATTGCCGGCAAGCTCAAGCACCGCGCGCAAGCGAGTCGGGGCGCGACGCGGTCTGCGAGATATCGATGCCGCGCGAACGCAGTCCAGAACACCAACGACGACCGAGTCCGAGGGAGCGACCCGTTCCATTTCGAAGAATAATTGCGAGCGCCGAGCGCGGTCGACCTCGCCGCCTTGACCCGACGGAAAGAGCGGCAACCCGACATGATCGACATCTTCCTGATTACGGCCAGCACCGAACACGCTCAGCACATCGTCGCGCGGCTGCAAGAGAGCGGCGTGTGCTACCGGCTGCGCACGGTGTGCGGCACGCTACGCCAACTGCGCGCCCATTCGCGCGCGATGCGCAGCGCCGATCTGCTGATAGTCGACGACTCGGATCTGAACGCGCGGGAACTCGACGGCCTCGAAGAAGCGCTCGCCCGCAGGCCGGCGCTGCATTGCATGCTGATCACGCCGGCGCCGTCCAACGCGTTGCAAGGCGCGGCGCTGCGCGCCGGCGTGCACTGCCTGCTGTCATGGCCACCCGACCCGCAGACCGTTACAGCCACGCTCACGCGGATCGACGCGAAGAAAAACGCAGCCCGCCGGCGGCCGGGACGCATCGTCTCGCTCGTGTCGAGCAAGGGCGGCAGTGGCGCGACCATGCTTGCCGTCAATCTCGCCTGGTCATTGGCTGCACAGCGCGGAGAGCGCTACCGGCGCGTATTGCTGATCGATCTGAACCAGCAATTCGCTGACGCGAGTTTGCTGATGGCCGATCGGCCGCCGCCGACGACCGTCGTCGATCTGTGCTCGCAGAGCGAGCGGCTCGACGCCGCGTTGCTCGATTCCTGCGTGATGCGCGTGCACGCGAACCTGCACGTGCTGGCGGGCGCGGGCGATCCACTCAAAGCCGCCGAACTGCTGCCGGCGCAACTGGCGCACATTCTTGCGCTGGCGCGCGAGCGCTATGAGGCGGTGCTGATCGACGTCGGCGCGAGCCTGAACGGACTGACGATCCAGGCGCTCGATCGCAGCGACGCGATCTGCATGGTCGTGCGGCAAAACCCGCTTTATCTGCACGGCGGGCGCCGCATGCTCGACATTTTCAGCGGATTGGGCTATCCGGCCAGCAAGGTGCGCGTGGTGGTCAATCAGTACGACAAGAACGCGCAGATCAATCTGCCGATGCTCGAAAAAACGCTGGGTGCGAAAGTCGCGCATCAGTTGCCGCGCGACGACAAGCAGGTCGACGACGCGCTCAACCGCGGCGTGCCGCTCGTGGCGCTCGCCCGCGACAGCGCGCTTGCGCAAGGGGTCGGTCTGCTCGCCGGTATGCTGTGGCCGGTGCCGCAGAACCGCCGTCGAAGCATGATCGGCCGCTTATTGATGGCGGGGCCGAATCTGCCGCCGCCATTGAAGCCAGGGGGTTGAATCTGTCACCCTCCCGCGCCCAGGCGCCGGACGTTCGTGAGCCTTTCAGTGCGCACGGGCGCGGGTCGAAGGTCTCACGGGCCGCTCCTTGGGCATGATGCCGGTAAGCGGCGCAACGTCGTCGGGCGCCCGGCATATCGGTTTGTGCGTCATCCGGTGCACGTTGGCTGCTTGCTTTTGAAAATCGGCTTTGCGCTGCTGCAGCGTGTCGGCGTGCGCAACATCGCTGCAATGGTTGCCACTTCGCGTTACAGGAAACGGGCATCGTGCGCACGAAGCTGCTGTTCGACGAATGGCGCGATGGCGACTACCGAGGCATGCGGTCCGGCGACGCCGGCCGGATCGTGAAGGTGTATGGTTAAGGGATGCAGTCTCCGCGCGTGTCCTTGGAGAAAATCGTCTGAGCGCACCATCGTCCATGCCGAACATGACTCGCGGTCCTAACGACATCGCGTCGATCCTGTCCAATCCGATCCTCAACACGGATTCGTACAAGGCGTCGCACTACCTGCAATATCCGCCCGAAGCGTCGGCGATGTTCTCATACATCGAGTCGCGCGGCGGGCGCTATGACTGCACGCTGTTTTTCGGGCTGCAAATGCTGATCAAGGAGTACCTGTGCCGCCCTGTCACGGCCGACATGATCGACGAAGCGCGAGCCTTTTTCCTCGCGCATGGCGAGCCGTTTAACGAGGCGGCCTGGCGCTATATAGTCGAGCAGTGCGGCGGCTATCTGCCGGTGCGCATTCGCGCGGTGCCGGAAGGCTCGGTCGTGCCGACACACAACGTGCTGGTCACTGTCGAATGCGATGATCCGCACGTATTCTGGCTGGCTTCGTATCTGGAAACCATGCTGCTGCGCGTGTGGTATCCGATTACGGTGGCGACGCAAAGCTGGCATCTGCGTAAAACGATCCGCGCGTATCTGCAAAAAAGCAGCGACGACCTCACGCAGTTGCCGTTCAAGCTGCATGACTTCGGCTCGCGCGGAGTGTCGAGTGCGGAGTCGGCGGCGATCGGCGGCGCCGCGCATCTGGTGAGTTTCATGGGCTCGGACACGGTGCTCGGCGTGGTGGCGGCGAACCATTACTACAACGACACCATGGCGGCTTTTTCGGTGCCGGCGGCCGAGCACAGCACGATCACGTCGTGGGGCCGAGAGCGCGAAGCCGACGCGTTCCGCAATATGATCGCGCGCTTCGGCAAGCCGGGAGCGATCGTCTCGGTCGTGTCCGACTCCTACGATCTTTTCACCGCGCTGCGCGTGTGGGGCACGGAGTTAAAGCAGGCCGTGCTGGATTCCGGCGGCATGCTGGTGATCCGGCCCGACTCCGGCGACCCGCGCACGATCGTGTTGCAGACGCTGCGCGCGCTCGACGCGTCGTTCGGCTCTGTCGTGAACGGCAAAGGACGGCGCGTGCTCAAGAACGTGCGCGTGATTCAGGGCGACGGCGTGAACCACGATTCGATCGAAGCGATCCTCGCCGCCATGGACGAGGCCGGTTTCGCCGCGGACAACATCGTGTTCGGCATGGGTGGCGCGCTGTTGCAGCAGATCAATCGCGATACCCAGCGCTTCGCGATGAAGTGCTCGGCCATCCGCCTGGGCGACGCGTGGCACGATGTGCACAAGGACCCTGTCACGGACACCGGCAAGCGCTCGATGAAAGGGCGGTTGACGCTGCTGAGAAATCGCCTGACGGGCGAATATCGGACGGTTGCCTTGCCGCTCGCGGGCGAGAAGCAAGTGCAGCAGGGCGACGAGGAAGAGCAGCACAAGCGGGGCCAGGAAAGCAGGCAGAACGAGCAGGGCGAGCCGAGCGAATGGGAAGACGCGCTCGTCACGGTGTTCGATTCCGGCCGGTTACTGGTCGACGTATCGCTCGCCGAAATCAGGAGCCGGGCGCACGCGGGCGAAGTCTAGCGCTGCCCGCACGCGGGCCACATCGTCATGCGCGCCGCGCCGATAGGATGCGCAGCCGCGGTCAGCGAGAGCATGCTCCGCCCGTATTCGTGATGTCGAGGAACAACCCGAGGGCGTTGCGCGCCGTTCGCGCGTAATTGCTCCGCGGCAGAACGCAAGCGAGGCGAGCCGATGCCGCGGGGCGGAGCGGATCGCCACTTCACGTTGCCCGCGCGCGCCCTTTTCCGCTATCGTCCTGCATTCCCGCAATCGAGCAGATGCGGACAGATTTTCAGGTGGCTTCCCATCCAGCTCCGCTCCCGCACCACAAAAAATGAGCCATCCCAACTCCGAACTGATCGAACGCTTTTACACCGCGTTCCAGCGACGCGACGCCGACACGATGGTCGCTTGCTATGCCGATGACATCGTCTTCAGCGACCCGGTGTTCGGCGAACTGCACGGCGAAGAAGCGCGCGACATGTGGCGCATGCTGGTGGAGCGCGCCCAGGATTTCTCGCTGACGTTCGACGGCGTCACCGCCGACGAGCATGCCGGCCGAGCCCGTTGGGTCGCCCGCTATCGGTTCAGCCAGACGGGCCGCGCGGTGATCAACCAGATCGACGCGCGTTTCGCGTTTCGCGATGGGCGCATGATCGAGCACCGCGACCACTTCGGCCTGTGGCTGTGGCTGCGACAGGCGCTGGGCGTGCGGGGCATGTTGCTCGGCTGGTCGCCACTCGTGCGTCGAATGATTCGCGCGCAGGCGCGCAAGGGACTCGCGACCTATCGGGCTCGCGAGCGGAATCGCTGAACGCGGTGTCGCCGCTCTATCGAGATATCGCGGGCAGGATGCTTGCTATGATTCGGCCAGTTGACCCTGTATGTGCTAACGGCGATTGATAGGGAGTGCTATGCCAATAGTGGATGCCGCCTGGGAAGAGTGGCTGGGCAGCAATGTCGCGCGTGGTTGCAGTCCGGATTCGCTGATCGAGGCGATGGTGCGGGCGGGCTTTGCCACCGACGCGGCGCGCGTCGCGGTGCATCGAACCTTCGCACTGCGCGCGACGGACGCCGGACTTGCCGCTCCGCTCGCCGCCGAGCCCGCACGTGCGCAGGCCGCGCCGCACAACTATCAGTACGACGAATCGCCGGTCAGGCGCGGCAATGTGATTCGCGCGTACGACCGCGATGTGCGCGTGCTGATGCGCTGCGAGCGCCCACAGGTCATCGTGTTTTCAGACGTGCTGTCAGCCGACGAGTGCGACGAGATCATCCAACGCTCGCGTCATCGGTTAAAGCGTTCCACGACGGTCAATCCCGACACCGGTAAAGAAGACGTAATTCGCAACCGCACCAGCGAAGGCATCTGGTACGAGCGCGGCGAAGATCCGTTCATCCAGAGGCTCGACCGGCGCATCGCGAGTCTGATGAACTGGCCGGTGGAAAACGGCGAAGGGCTGCAGATCCTGCACTACGGCATAACCGGCGAATACCGCGCGCATTTCGACTACTTCCCGCCCGATCAGCCGGGCAGCGCGGTGCATACGGCAAGGGGCGGGCAACGGGTGGCGACGCTGGTGATCTATCTGAACGACGTGGCCGACGGCGGCGCAACCACGTTCCCGCAAGCGGGCATCTCGGTTGCGGCGAACCGGGGCGGCGCGGTGTATTTCCGCTATATGAACGGCCAGCGGCAGCTCGATCCGCTGACCTTGCACGCGGGCGCGCCGGTGCTGGCCGGCGACAAGTGGATCATGACCAAGTGGATGCGCGAACGCGCTTACGGCTGATCGGCCGTGATCTGCCCGCCTGACCGGCTTGCATTGCGTGTGTGCGCTCGCGTTCGGGTCGCCGGCGCCCGGCTCCCCTCACCCCTTTGCCGGATCCTCGCTCGCACGCGAGCCCCCGCCGATGCTTCGCCCGGCGTCGGGCGCGAGGCCCATATAGCCGGCCACGGACACCAGCGTCAGCACCCCGGCAAATAGAAACGCGAGGCGGAAATCGTCGAGCGTGAAGACGTGACCCGTAGTCTCGCCGTTGAAGAACGCCGCCGCGCGCAGCGAGACCGCGCCGAACGCGATGCCCAGACCGATCGTCATCTGCGCCGCCGCGCTCCATAGCGTGCTGGCCGCGCTCATCTGCGGCTGCGCGACATCGGCGTAGGCGAGCGTCGCGAGCGTCGAGAATTGCATGGAGCGCGCGAGGCCGTACACGAACACGACGAACAGGACGAGCAGGAGCGGTACGTTCGGCGTGAGCAGCCCGCATGCCGTGATGAACACGCCGGCTACCGCCACGTCGACGATCGACACCATGCGGAAACCGTAGCGCTGCAAAATGCGCGTGGTCAGCGCCTTCATGCCAAGGTTGCCGAGCGCGCTCGCGAGCAACAGCAGTCCCGATCTGAACGCGGACAAGCCGAAGCCGACCTGGAAGAGCAGCGGCATCAGATACGGCACCGCACCGATGCCGATGCGGGTGAACGAGCCGGTCACCACCGTCACCGAGAAAGTGGGAATTTTCAGGGTCGACACGTCGATCAACGGATGCGGATGGCGCCTCGCATGCTGGAACGCCACTACGCCCGCGACCAGACCGCCGAACACCACCGCGCCCGCGATCCATGGGTTGGTGCCGGCCTGACTGGCGAGTTCCGCGCCGTACAGGATCGCCGTGAGCGTCAGGCCGCTCAGCAGCAGACCGACGACGTCCAGCGGCTTACGTTCGGCGCCGCGCAGGTTAGGCACCACCGCGAGCGCGACGGCCATCGCGGCCAGCCCGAAGGGCACGTTCAGCAGAAAGATCCAGCGCCACGACGCGTAGGTGGTGATGAAGCCGCCCACCGGCGGCCCGACCACCGGCGCCGCGATGGCCGGCCAGGTGATCGTCGAAATGGCCTGCATCATGCGGCTCTTCTCGGTGCTGCGGACCACGATCAGGCGGCCGACCGGCACCATCATGGCGCCGCCCATGCCTTGCAGCACGCGCGCCGCAGTGAATTCGACGACGTTCTGCGACAGGCCACACAGCACCGAGGCCGCCGTGAACACGGCGATTGCACTGAAGAATACGGTGCGCGCGCCACAGCGGTCCGCGACCCAGCCGCTGGCGGGGATGAAGATCGCCAGTGCCAGCATGTACGCGGTCATGCCCAGACTGAGGCTATTCGGGCCGACGCCGAAGGAGTGCGCCATCTGCGGCAACGCGGTCGCGATGACCGTGGTGTCGAGGTACTCCATGAAGAAGGTGGCCGCGACGAGATACGGCAGCCAGCCGACGTGCGCGTTGCGTGCGCTGCCGCCGGTCATTGCCGGCTCTCCGCTGTGAGGCGGGCGGGGAGGTCGAGGTGGAGAGTGTGTGGGCGCGGGGCGCGCGATGGGCTGAACTTCATTGTTTTATTGCGACTAACTTGTGGTCTGTGTTTGCGGGATGGGGATGGGCCTCATGGCCTCCCGTTCCAGCTTTCGGCTCAGAAAGGAGGCCGCCAGGGCCACTGCCGGCGATGCACGCGTGAAGCCATGACTGATCGCACGCACCTCGGCCCGCCCAGATCCTAACGCAATAACCGGCGCCATACCGTTGCCGCACGCACGACGCAAGCTTCAATTCGCAGTCAGCACGCTGCGTGCCGCTGCGCCAGCCGCTGCGCGCAGCCATGCAGCCTGGTGCGCCGCCACTAGCGCCGGCAACAGGATCGTCGCGCGTCGGTTAGCCCTTCGCGGCGTACTCGCGATCGAGCCGGTCATACAGCGGTTTGTTGACGAGCCGTTGCCGTTCGCTGAACGGCGCGACCAGCGTCGCGTCCTCGTCGAGCCGGCCATTGCTTTTCAGGCTGCCGAGCGCGCGCTGCATGCCGAGCACGGCGCCCTGCAGCGCCGCGTTCGCATACAGCACGATGCCGTAGCCCAACGTGGCGAGCGCCTCGCGCGACTGCACCGGCGTCTTCCCGCCAATCACGATGTTGATCAGTTGCGGCCTGTCGAACAATCCGGGCAACCGTTCAATGTCGGCAAGCGATTCGGTCGCCTCGATGAACAGGATATCGGCGCCCGCTTCGATGAAACGATGGCCGCGCTCGATGGCATCCTCGATGCCGTGGACCGCTGCGGAATCCGTGCGCGCCATGATCTGCAGATTGCCGTCTTCGCGAGCGTCGACGGCCGCACGGATTTTGCCGACCATCTCGCTCGTCGCAACCACTTCCTTGCCGGAAAAGTGGCCGCACTTCTTCGGCATCACCTGATCCTCGAACTGGATCACGTCGGCGCCGCTGCGCTCGAGTACGCGCACCGTCTGGCGCACGTTCAGCGCGTTGCCGAAGCCGGTGTCGGCATCGACGATCAGCGGCAACCCGACTGCGTCGCGAATGCGCGCAGTGTGTTCGGCGACCTCGGCGAGTCCGATGAAGCCCAGATCCGGCAGCCCGAGCGACATATTGGTGACGCCCGCGCCGGTGATGTACAGCGCTTCGAAGCCCGCGTCCTCGACCACGCGGGCGCTCATCGCGTTGAAGGCGCCGGGCACGAGCAGGCCCTGGCGTTCGTTGACTTTGGCGCGGAACGCGGCGCGACGGTTAGCGGCAGTAGTCATGACGGTGTGTCTCCAGAAAGAAAAGTCGTGGGTGCAATGGGCGCTCTTCTGCAGGAACTGTGCCGTATCGCTTGGTTGGGCACATTGTCGCTATGCAATCAAGGAGTTGAGCCGAGCGACTGGCTGTGGCAGTTCATGGCAGAATAGCGTTTTCGTTCCACGAAACGTTTCACGAAACGTTTCAACGCTCGGCTCCCGACAACGAACCGGGAGCCCCCGGAGCGGCACAAAAGGAGTGGCCACGATGTCCACCTTCGCACCGTCCTTTGTCAATGCCGATCCCGGCCGGCCGGGCGTCGCACTGGTCAGTATCAGCCGGCTGCAGTCGCTTTGCGAGACAGTTGCGCCGCGCTACGCCGAGCGCGCGAAATTTTTCCCGGTGCGGGAAGGCTATGGCGCGGCCGTGGCTACCCTGCAATCCTACGTCGATGCCGGCGCCGTCGACGTGGTGCTGGCGGCCGGCTCGAACGGCGCGTACCTGCGCGAGCATCTGAACGTGCCGGTCGTGATGGTCAAGGTCAACGGTTTCGACGTGCTCAACGCGATCAGCCTTGCCGCCACGACATGGCCGGGGGCGCGGATCGGGCTCGCGCTCCACGAGACGGTCTCGCACGAACTCGCCGACCTCGGCCTGTGGCTGAAGCTCGGCCTGCAACAGTGCGCGTACCGCTCGGCCGACGAAGTGCGGCTCGCCGTCGACAAGCTCGCCGCCGAAGGCTGCGGCGTGATCATCGGCCCCGGCATGGCCTGCGATCTCGCGCAGCAAGCGGGCATGGAAAGCGTCTTTCTTTATTCGCTCGGCGCGGTGGAAGAAGCGTTCGAGCGGTCGGTCGAACTCGCGCGCGTGAGCCGCCAGAAGGAGTCCAAGCGCGTGCGCCTGAACACCATCGTCGCGCATCTGCGCGATGGCATTGCCGCCTTCGACGGCGCCGGCCAGCTCGAGGCGGTCAATCCGGCGATGCTCGAGCTGCTCGGCGTGGCGGGGCCGCAGGAGGCGCATCCGGGGAACACCCGGCGCGACACGCCGGCGCGGGGCCGCGAACGCGGCTTGCCCGGCCAGGTGGCGCGCCTCGTCGGTCCACTGCTGCGCGAAACCCTCGTCAACGATCAGCCCATCGAAGAGCGCATCGAGCAGATCGGCGGCCGGGCGCTGATCGTGAACTGCGTGCCGATTCTCGAGCACGGCGTGCGCACCGGCTCCGTGGTGACAGTGCAGGACGCGCAGGTCGCGCAGCGGATCGACCGCTCGCTGCGCACCAGCCAGCGGCCGAAGCAGCTGGTCGCCCGGCATCAGCTCGACGATCTGATCGGCGCCTCGCCGGCACTGGAACGGGTGCGCCGTCTCGCGCGCGCCGGCGCGGCGCACGACGCGACCGTGCTGCTCACCGGCGAAAGCGGCACCGGCAAGGAACTGGTCGCGCAGGGCATCCACAACGCCAGCCGGCGGCGCGGCAATCCCTTCGTCGCGTTCAATTGCGCGGCGCTGCCCGAAGGCTTGATCGAAAGCGAGCTGTTCGGCCACGAAGAGGGCGCGTTCACCGGCGCGCGCCGCGGCGGCAAGCCCGGCCTGTTCGAAATCGCGCACACCGGCACGATCTTCCTCGACGAAATCGGCGAAATGCCGGCCGCGCTGCAAAGCCGCCTGCTGCGCGTGCTGCAGGAGCGCGAGGTGATGAAGCTCGGCTCCGGACGCACGACGCCGGTGGATGTGCGGGTCATCGCCGCCACTCACCGCGACCTGCATGCGCTCGTCGCGCAGGGCGCGTTTCGCGCGGACCTGTATTTTCGTCTCAATCTGCTCCAGATAGAATTGCCGCCGCTGCGGGAGCGGCGCGGCGATATCTCCCAACTGGCGCGGCACTTGTTGAGTCGCGGCGCGCTCCAATACGGTTTGGCGGAGGCGGCGCAACAGCGGGTACTGGCGTTTCTCGCGCCGCTCTTCGAGCACTACGCGTGGCCGGGCAACGTCCGCGAGCTGGAAAACCTGCTGGCGCGCGCCGCGATTTATTCCGGCGATGCAGCCGCGGACGCGTCGCAGGACTGGCACGCGGTGTTTCCGGAGTTCGGGCGGATAACGCGGGGACCGGCGCTCAGCGCGAAGCCCGACGCCACGAACGGCGCATCCGGTGCCACGCCCGCCCGCGTCACGCCTACGCGCGAGGACGTGCTGCACGCCCTCGAACGCTCTGGTGGCAATCGCGCGGCGGCGAGCCGGGCGCTGGGGATCGGCCGTACCACGCTGTGGCGGCTCCTGAAGGACTGATCCGGTGCGATAGTCGGCGGCGGCGGGGCAAATAGTGCAAATCTATCACTATGATTAAAACAATCCGCTTTACCTATTAAGCGGCGTCTGAGATACTGACTCCACTTTCCAACCACTTCGAAAGAGGACTCAGTAATGCCGATCATCAATAGTCAAGTCAAACCGTTCAAGGCGCAGGCCTATCACAAGGGCGATTTCGTGACCGTCACCGAAGAAAGCCTGAAGGGCAAGTGGTCAGTTTTCGTTTTCTATCCGGCCGACTTCACGTTTGTTTGCCCGACCGAACTGGGTGACCTGGCCGATCGCTACGCCGAATTCCAGAAGCTCGGCGTCGAAATCTACAGCGTGTCGACCGACACGCACTTCACGCACAAGGCATGGCACGACACGTCGGACACGATCCAGAAGATCAAGTACCCGATGCTCGCCGACCCGACCCTGGCCATCTCGCGCAACTTCGACGTGCTGATCGAAGAAGAAGGCCTGGCGCTGCGTGGCACGTTCGTGATCAACCCGGAAGGCGAGATCAAGCTGTGCGAAGTTCACGACAACGGTATCGGCCGTGATGCGGGCGAACTGCTGCGCAAGGTGCAGGCTGCGCAATACATCGCGGCTCATCCGGGTGAAGTCTGCCCCGCCAAGTGGACGCCGGGCGCAGAATCGCTGACGCCGTCGCTCGACCTGATCGGCAAGATCTAAGCTCTTCGGAGCTTTCGCAGTTCGCGCGTTTGCGCGCGTCTGCATCAGCGTGCGGACCGCTTCATGCGGCGGTTCGCGCGTCCTGGGGCCGCAACTGTCCTATCCGGACTGCGTGCGGCGCCGGCAAACCAGTCCCCCTCGTCACGGAATCGAATCGCCATGCTTGACGCCAATCTCAAGACTCAGTTGAAAACGTACCTGGAAAAGCTTAGCAGGCCTATCGAAATTGTCGCATCGCTCGACGACAGTGCCAAATCGCACGAGCTGCTGGCCTTGCTCAACGACATCGCGTCGTTGTCGGAACGCGTGAGCGTGGTCCAACGCCGCGACGACAACGAACGCAAGCCGTCGTTTTCGATCAGCGAGCCGGGCAAGGATACGGGTATTCGCTTCGCCGGCATTCCAATGGGACATGAATTCACGTCGCTCGTGCTGGCACTGCTGCAGGTCGGCGGCCATCCGGTCAAGCTCGACGCTTCGGTGATCGAACAGATCCGCAATCTCGACGGCGACTATCAATTCGAAACGTACTTTTCGCTGTCATGCCAGAACTGCCCGGAAGTCGTCCAGGCGCTGAACGTGATGGCGTTGATCAATCCGCGCATCCGGCACGTCGCGATCGACGGCGCGCTGTTCCAGCACGAAGTCGAAGCGCGCCAGATCATGGCGGTGCCGACAATGTTCATGAACGGCGAAGTGTTCGGTCAAGGGCGTAGCGGCGTGAAAGACATTCTCGCGAAGCTCGACACCAACGCCGGCGCTCGTGCCGCCAAGGAGCTGGAAAAGAAGCCGGTGTTCGACACGCTGATCGTCGGCGGCGGCCCGGCAGGCGCGGCTGCGGCTATCTACTCGGCGCGCAAGGGCATTGCGACGGGTGTGGTCGCTGAACGCTTCGGCGGGCAGGTGCTCGATACGCTGGCCATCGAGAATTTCGTCTCGGTGACGGAAACAGAAGGGCCGAAGTTCGCCACCGCGCTCGAACAGCACGTCAAGACCTATGAGGTCGACGTCATGGACGCGCAGCGCGCCGACGCGCTGATTCCCGGGCGCATCCACGAAGTGCGCCTTGTCAACGGGGCGGTGCTCAAGGCCAAAACCATCATTCTGGCGACCGGCGCGCGCTGGCGCGAAATCAACGTGCCCGGCGAGCGCGAGTATCGCAACCATGGCGTTGCTTATTGCCCGCACTGCGATGGCCCGCTGTTCAAGAGCAAGCGCGTCGCCGTGATCGGCGGCGGCAATTCGGGCGTGGAAGCGGCGATCGACCTCGCGGGCATCGTGCGTGAAGTGACGCTGTTCGAATTCGGCGCGACGCTGCGCGCCGACGAAGTGCTGCAACGCAAGCTGCGCAGTCTCGCCAACGTGAGCATCGTCACCCAGGCGCAGACCACGGAAATCACCGGTGACGGCAAGAAGGTCAACGGTCTGGTCTACAAGGACCTGAGTTCGGGCCAGGTGAAGACAGTCGAGCTCGAAGGCGTGTTCGTACAGATCGGCCTCGTGCCGAACACCGAATGGCTCAAGGGCACGGTGGAGTTGTCCAGGCACGGCGAAATCGTCGTCGATGCGCGTGGCGCGACGTCGGTGCCGGGCGTATTTGCCGCGGGCGATGTCACCACGGTGCCGTTCAAGCAAATCGTGATCGCCGTGGGCGAAGGCGCGAAGGCATCGCTCTCGGCATTCGATCACCTGATCCGCAACAGCGAAGAAGTCGAGGCGGTCAGCGAAGCTGAAGCGGAAGCAGCGGTTTGATGCAATCGCGAAGGCGGTAGCCGCAGTGGTGAGCGGCGGCCTGTTGGCCGCCGTTTTTGCTTGTGCGGACGGCGGCCCCGCGCGAGGCATCGGACAACAACACGAAAAAAAGCCGCCCGCGATGGGCGGCCTCGGGTACATCGAGCCGTTGCAGCAATGCGTGACCTGTCAAGCCCACAGCGCCGAGGTCTCGACGTTACGCAAATCGAACACCAGCACTTCCGCGGCATGACCTTGCGAGAAGTTCAGCGCTTCTTCGCCGCGCACGCGCGCGCCGTCGCCTGCGCCGAGTTCGACACCGTTCACCGTCACGCTGCCGCGTGCCACATGGATGTACGCATAGCGATCGCTCGCCAGTTCGAGCCGCGCGGTCTCGGCGCCGTCGAAAAGGCCGGCGTAGACGCGCGCATCCTGCTGCAGCACGAGCGAACCGTCGGCGCCGTCCGGCGACAGCACGAGGCGCAACACGCCGCGTTTGTCGTCCGCGCTGAAGTGCCGCTGCTGATAACGCGGCGTGGTGTCCTGTGCGGCAGGCGCGATCCAGATTTGCAGGAAATGCACCGGCTCGCTCTTCGAATGGTTGTATTCGCTGTGCGCTACGCCGGTTCCCGCGCTCATCAACTGGACGTCACCCGGCACGATCACCGAGCCGGTTCCCATCGTGTCCTTGTGCTCCAGCGCGCCTTCCAGCACGTACGAGAAAATTTCCATGTCGCGGTGCGGATGCTTGCCGAAGCCTTGCGCCGGCGCCACGCGGTCGTCGTTGATCACGAGCAGATCGGAGAAGCCGTTTTGCTTCGGGTCGTGATAGTGCGCGAAGGAAAACGTGTGACGCGAACTGAGCCAGCCGTGTTCGGCGCGGCCGCGTTGATTGGCGTGTCTGATTTCAAGCATCTTGTCTCTCCTTTGAGTTCTGCGATCCCGGCCAGTGTTTGTCCGCGATCCATGAATGAGAGTGTAGGTCAATCTGGACAGGTATAATCACCATCAAAACAGAAACACCGTCACGTGGGAGTGGACAATCCGATGCAGCTCGATGACATGCGAATCTTTGTCGCCACGGTCGACGCCCACAACTTCACGGCGGCCGCCAACCGGCTCTCGCTATCGAAGCAATTCGTCAGCCGCCGGGTGATGGCGCTCGAAGAAGCGCTCGGCGTGCAGTTGCTGATCCGCAATACACGCAAGCTAGCTGTGACCGAACTGGGCCAGGAGTTCTACGAGCGCGCGAAGCGCATTCTGGGTGAAGTCCAGGATGCCGAGCAGGCCATGTCGATGCGGCGCGCGAGTCCACGCGGACTGTTGCGCGTGAGTGCGCCGATGTCGTTCGGCATGATGCATCTGTCGCCGCTCGTCGCGCTGTTCCTGCGCGAGCATGGCGACGTGCGCTTCGACATGGAGTTGAGCGACCGGACTGTCGATGTGGTGGGGGAAGGCTTCGACATGGCGATTCGCATCGGTACGCTAGCCGATTCCACGCTGATCGCGCAGAAGCTCGTCGACCTCAGGATGGTGGTGTGCTGCAGTCCGGAGTATGTGCGGCGCCGTGGCGCGCCCGCTGTCCCGGCCGACTTGCAACGTCATTCATGCCTGTCGTACGGGCATGGCGGTGTGCTCAGTTGGGAGTTCGTCGTTGATGGGGTGGTTAAGGGCGTGGAAGTGCGCGGACCGTTGCGGGCCAACAATGGCGAGTTGATCCGCGACGCTGCCGTGGCCGGGCTTGGAATCGTTAGGCTTCCTGATTTTATCGTTGCGGATTCGCTTAAGAGCGGTCAACTGGTGTGCGTGCTCGACGCATTCCTGCCTGACGCGACCAGCGTGTATGCGGTGTATCCGCAGCATCGGCAAAGCTCGGTCACGATCCGCGCGTTTGTCGAATTCTTGCGCCAGCATTTGAAAAAGAATCTGGCCGCGTGAGGGCTGGCGCGCGGCGGCAGAGGCTGGCGCAGACGGCTTCCAGGCGCCGCCCGAGTCACCGCGACCTGCTTGTTGCCTCCCGCCGCGCGTTTTGATGGATCAGCCGTTGCGGAAAATGAAGCTGTAACCGTTCAACGCCGGCACACCGCCCAAATGCGCGTAGAGCACACGGGAGCCCGCGGGGAATTCGCTGTTGCGCACCATATCGATCATCCCGTGCATCGATTTGCCTTCATAGACCGGATCGGTCAACACGCCTTCGAGCCTCGCGCACAAGCGGATCGCCTCCAGCGTGCCTTCGTTCGGCAACCCATACTCGGGCCCGCCGAAACGCTCGTCGAGTACCACGTCTTTCTCGGTGATATCGCGGCCAAGGTCGACCTGGCGCGCGGTGCGCTTCGCGATCCGCGTGATCTGCTCGCGCGTCGGTGCGGGCCTGGCTGATGCATCGATACCGATCACGCGCTCCGCGCGGCCGTCGGCGGCAAAACCGACCACCATGCCGGCTTGCGTGCTTCCTGTGACCGAGCACACGACGATATAGTCGAACTTGAAGCCGAGCTCCTTTTCCTGCTGACGCACTTCTTCGGCGAAGCCGACAAACCCCAGTCCGCCCAGCGGATGATCGGAGCAGCCGGCCGGAATCGCGTAGGGCTTGCCGCCCGCGGCGCGCACGCTGTCCAATGCATCTTCCCAGCTCTTGCGGAATCCGATATCGAAGCCGTCTTCGACCAGCCGCACATCCGCGCCCAGAATCCGCGACATTTGGATGTTGCCGACACGGTCATACACCGCATCCGAATAGTTGACCCAGTTCTCCTGCACGAGCACGCACTTCATGCCCAGATGCGCGGCAACCGCCGCGACCTGGCGGGTCTGGTTCGACTGGATGCCGCCGATCGACACCAGCGTGTCGCAACCCTGCGCCAGCGCTTCCGGGATCAGATATTCGAGCTTGCGTGTCTTGTTGCCGCCGAACGCAAAGCCGCTGTTGCAGTCCTCGCGCTTGGCGTAGAGGTGTACTTTGCCGCCGAGGTGGTCGCTCAGGCGTTTGAGCGGCTGGATGGGCGTGGGTCCGAAGGTGAGCGGGTAGCGAGGAAATCGTTGCAGGTTCATGGCGGCTCCGAAGTCGGTAGAGGTGCGACGCGACTCCAGGAAAGCGGCGTCGCGTTTAAAGCCAATGTTAGGGAAAACAGGCCGAAATGAGCTTGCGAAACAATCGCGATGCGCATACTTTTAAAAGATCAGTACCGTCAATGGCTTAATAAAAATCTGCGGAAAGCGCAATGAACGCAACGAAAATTCGCGCCGCGCCGCGTCGTCCATCCAAGGCTGCCCTCGCTCCGGCCGGTCCGCTTCAGGCGCTCGATCGCATCGACCGCGCGATTTTGCGGCAGTTGCAAACCGACGCGTCGATCTCGAATGTCGCGTTGGCGGCGAAGGTGAAGCTGAGCGCGCCGGCCTGTTTGCGGCGCGTTGAACGACTCAAGCAGTCGGGGCTGATCCGTGCGGTGGTCGCACTGATCGACCCGAAGGCCGCCGGTGCAGGAATGCTGGTGATCATCGGCGTGGTGCTGGACCGCTCGACGCCTGAGTCTTTTGCCGAGTTCGAGAAAGCCGCGCACAAAGTTGCCGGCTGCATGGAGTGCCACGTCGTCACCGGCGAATTCGACTATTTCATGACGATCCGCACGCGCGACAGCGACAGCTTCAACCGCCTGCACGCCGAGCAGTTGCTGTATCTGCCCGGGGTCCGGCAAATCCGCTCGTTCATGGTGCTCAAGGAGATTTTGTCGACCACCCAATTTCCGCTCTGACCCGAGCGGTCGCGCAAAAAGACGCGCATGCTGTCATCAAGCGCGCTGCCCAACGACCCATCTCCGGGGCCCTCGCGCACGGCGCGCGCTGATCGAATCGGACGGACATCATGGACACTCAGGATCGCATTGACGACGAGCGCAGCCCCTGCCGCGGGTTGGCTCCCGGGTTGGCTCTTTGGGGATCGCTCGCTATCGGTGCATTAGCGCTGCTGCTCGCGCAGCGCATGGCGTGCGCCGCCGAGGCCGCGGTGGTGATCGCGCCGCCCGCGCTCGACGAGCCGATCTCGGCGGCCACGGCCCACGAGGAAACCGCAGTGTTCGCGGGCGGCTGCTTCTGGGGCGTGCAGGGCGTGTTCCAGCACGTGCGCGGGGTGACGAAGGCGGTATCCGGCTACTCGGGCGGTTCGCGCGACAGCGCCGACTACCAGATCGTCAGCGGTGGCCAGACGGGCCACGCGGAGTCGGTGCAGGTCACGTTCGATCCTGGCAAGGTCACTTACGGCCAGTTGTTGCAGGTGTA
This sequence comes from Paraburkholderia suaedae, assembly GCF_040812055.1. Lineage (NCBI taxonomy): Bacteria > Pseudomonadati > Pseudomonadota > Betaproteobacteria > Burkholderiales > Burkholderiaceae > Paraburkholderia > Paraburkholderia suaedae. The sequence goes on from NZ_JBFOAH010000004.1 coordinate 55,819, forward strand.
TTTCTCTGTGATCCACGATCCGACCGAGCTGAACCGTCAGGGGCCGGACAGCGGCACGCAGTACCGCTCCGCGGTGTTTCCGCTAAACGACTCGCAGCGGCGCGTCGCGCAGAGCTATATCGCGCAGCTCGGCACAGCGCATGCGTTCGCTGCGCCGATCGTCACGCGGGTGGAGCCGTTCAAGGGCTTCTATCCGGCTGAGGCCTATCACCAGAACTACCTGACGCTGCACCCGAACTCGGCGTATATCGCGATCAACGATATGCCGAAGGTCGCGAACCTCAAGCGTCTGTTTCCCAACCTGTATCGGGACAAGCCGGTTTTGGTGGAAGCGTCTCAATAGCACCGGTGGCTTTTCCGAGACCGCTTGACGCGCGGCGGCAGACGATGCCGCCTTCTGCTGTCCGCCGCGTGCCGGCTCGCGCCAGGTCGCGGCATCCGTGGTGCGCCTCCCCCGGCCGCCCAGACCGTCTTGCAGCGCCGCGCGCTCGGTGATCCGAAGCGCGCCTGGACGGCTTGGCGCGCATCTTGCGTGCGTGTGACGGTCGGCCGGGCATTCGATGGATTAGTTCATACAAAGCCCCTACGCGTCTGCCCGTGTCGAGGGCGGTTGGGAGCCCCGCCGTGCACAGCGCGTCGTTCTCTGAAAAAACTACATGCCTTACGTTAAAGCGCTGCAGTCGCTCGGGCGTTTTTATCGCTCGACGGACTTCGAACAGGAACTGAACCCCTTTGCGATAAGCGAGATCGGAGGCTTCGAGTGGTGAACAGCCGTAGAGAGAAGCGGGGCGCCACGCTCCGCAATAAACAAACAGGCTTCACGGCAATCGTGCTGGCCGCCGCAACCGTCGGCGGCATTGGCCTTCTTCCGGGTTCGGCGTCGGCTCAAACGCCTTCACCTTTAGCCGAGTGGCAGTACTCGGCAGGCATTGCCCTGCAGAAGATGTTGCAGCCTGTGATTCCGGACTGGCAAGTGCGTCTGGGCGCGGCAGCGTCGTTTCAGCCGCGCTTCGCGGGCTCGGACCGCTATCACGTAGTGGCTGGCCCGAGCGTCGACGTGCGCTATAAAGATCTTTTCTTCCTGTCGAGCGGTGAAGGCTTCGGGGTCAACTTCGCGCAGGGCGAGAACTGGCGCGCGAGCCTCGCCGCGGTCTACGACCTCGGACGTCGCGGTCACGACGATCCGCAAGAGCTGAACGGGCTCGGCAATATCAACCCTGCACCGGGACTCAAGCTCGCGGCCGAATACGTCGTCTCGAAAGAGTTTCCGCTCGTGCTGCGCGCCGACGTGAGACGTTATTTTGGCGGCTCCAATGGCTGGACCGGCGACCTGGGCGCCTATATGCCGATGCCGGGCAGCTCGAAAACCTTCTTCTGGTTCGCCGGTCCGAATGTCACGTTGGCGGACTCCACGTACATGAACAGCTGGTTCGGCGTGAATCGGGAACAGGCGGCGCACTCGCAGTATCCGGAGTACCACGCGAGCGCGGGCTTCAAGTCGGTGGGCTTCGGCGTCAGCGCGATCTGGCTGTTCGACAAGCATTGGTTTGCGACGGCGGACGGCGCGTTCGAACAGCTGGTGGGCAGTGCGGGCAATAGCCCGATCACGCGCAGCAGGGCGACTGGCGTGGCGGATGTTTCGATCAACTACCGCTTCTAAGCAGCGGCCGAGATTCGGGCCGTTGCGCGGCGGCGCGCTGCAGTGCGCTCTCTGGTGGCCGGGGCAGCGTGCGGATTGCTGCCGTTCTACGAGTGCCAAAAGCTCGCCGGCAAGAGCCCGAGTTTGCATCGGCGCGATTCGGGAAAAGTTCGAGCCGGGGCCAGGTTTTTCCCCCAAGCGCGTCGAAGGACGAAGGACAAACCCTACGGATTCACCCGCGCCCCATGCAGCCGATGTGTAGTCTTAGGCGCTGCCGCAGCGGCCGCTGCGGCAGCGGACACGCCCGCCGGACCCTCGGGAATATCGCTCGGCCGCGACGCCTGTACCGTCTGCGGATAGAGCGCGAGCAGCACCCGCAGCACGCCATTGGTCCAGCCGAAGCCATCCTGCAACGGGTACTCGCCGCCGCCCGCGGCCACGCCCGGCGCTCTGCTGTCGACATCGTATTTCTCGACCAGCTTGCCGGTGTGCTGGTAATACGTCACGTTGGTGCGGATCCAGCGCGTGGCGATGGTCTGCGCGAGCGCCGGCTGGCTATAGCGCCGCAGACCGATTACCGCCAGATACTGCAACGGCGCCCAGCCGTTCGGCGCGTCCCATTGCTGTCCGCTATCGAACTGCGTGGTGGCGAGTCCACCCGGCCGCAGCAACTCGCGCTGCAACGTAGCGGCGACTGTCGTCGCCTGCTGCCGGTCGGCTACGCCCGTGTACAGAGGGTAAACCGTCGCGGCCGTGAGCCTGTGTGTCAGCACGCGGTCGGCGAAATTGTAGTCGCCGAATGCCTGCAATTGCGGGTCCCACAGCACGCGGCGGATCCCATCGGCGCGCGTCGCGGCGCGCTGCTCCATATTCTCCGCATGCGTGAGATCGCCGCGCACGCGATACGCCTTCCCGAGTGAGCGCTCGAGGTCGACCAGCAGGCAATTCAGGTCCACCGGCACGAGCGAAGTCACATCGACGGTGGCGAGCGTATGGCCGTCGGCAAACCAGCGCGAGCTGAAATCCCAGCCGGTCTCGCCGCCCGCGCGCAGATTGCGCCAAAGCTGCGCGGGGTCGCGCTGCGGCGTCTGTTGCGCGGTGAGCACGTCTTCGCGGTAGGACTCGTCGCGCGGCGCAGCGCGTTCGTCCCAATAGCGGTTGAACAGCGTGCCGTCCGCGAGGCGCACCACATGGCGGCTCGCATGGCCGGCCGGCAGGCCTTCGCTGCCGTTCATCCAGTACGCGTATTCGCGCTGCAACTCGGGCAGATATTGCGCATAGACGCCGTCGCCGTCCTTGTCCGCGACGAGCCGCACCATCTGCGCGAAGAACGGGGGCTGCGAGCGGCTCAGATAATACGTGCGGTTGCCGTTCGGAATGTGCCCGTAGCGGTCGATCAGCGTCGAGAAGTTTTTCAGTTCGTCGAGGACGAGCGCATGCCGCCCGCTTTGCTCGAGTCCGAGCATGATGAAGTACGAGTCCCAATAGTAGATTTCATCGAAGCGGTCGCCCGGCACGATGTACGCGTCCGGCAGCGGCAGCAGCGACGACCACGGACTCGCAGTGGCATCCGGTTCGCGGCGCAAAACGTTCCACAGGGTGTCGATATGGCTGACCACATCCTGGTTTGGATCGGACGTGTAGTCCTTCGTGATCCGCGCGGGCAGCGTGAAATTGTGCTTGACGAAGTCGGCCAGATTGAAGCCTGGCTGCTGCTTCGCGGCATCGTAAGCGCTCTCGATCTGTGCGGGCGGCGCGGACGGCACCATGTCCGCGAAGGTTTTACTGTCCGGGTACAGGTGCGCGAGCTCCACATCGCGATAGAGCTCCGGGTACTGCTCGGACGGCGGCACCGGCACGACCGGTGACGCCTGCGTGGGCGGCTCGACGTGCACTGCGACCGTTGCTATGCCAGCGGCCGGTGCGGCGGAAGGCTCGCCCGGCGCAGCCAGCGACGCATGCCACACGAGCGAGGCGGCCAAGGTTTTGCGTAGCGCTGCGCGCAAGGAAACGGCGGGACGGGAAGAGGGCATCGGCAAGCGGATGAACGAGTGGATGGCATCAGGCATTGCATGCATGGGACGATTGACCCACGCGCGCCGCGCAAAGTTGCGTGCGACGGCAAGATGCCGCTTCAAAAGTCGCCAGGCGCCGGCTCGGCGTCTGACCACGGCTTCGCGCAGTGCCGGAAACAAGCACGCGCCCCCGCAAGAAATGTTCCGGCGCGGCCGCGATTCGTCATGCCGATGAGAAAAAAGACGACGGCACCGCGGGCGCTCTTCCCGATTGGCGCAGCGCTGTGGGCGTCCCTCGCAACGTTGCGCCGACACTGGATGTCGGCTATGTCTCGATGGCGATCACGTTGCAACGCGCCTCGTGCAAGCGCAAGAAAAGCCACGCAACGGCAGGCGCCGCGCGAAAATCGGCATGCGGATCCCGCTGTGCTACGCTTGCCGCAACCGAATCCACGCGGCACGAATCCCATCATGCGTTCCTGGCGCATCGCTCCATCGCAACGAGGCGGACAGATCAGCACCGCCCGCGCAACCGACGTCGTCATGTCGATCTCGCACCCGCACGCCGATGCGCTCGCCGCGAGCATTCTGACGACCGTCGGCGCGCAGCTGCCCGTCTCCCAGTGCACCATCTTCGCGTACGAATTCGACGCGCGGCCGCGCACGGTTTCGGCGGCCGATCATCGCGGCGGCCGCTTTCTGCGCGACCTCGCCGATCGTTATGCGACACACTTCTATGCTTTCGACGGCAACCGCGCGATCATCGGCCGAACGCCGCGCGCGCAAGCTCACGATGCGTTGGTGCTGCACCAGCAGCGCAGCGACGAAATCGCAAACGAAGCGTATCGCGCCGCCTGCTATGCGCAGCCCAATGTGTCCGACCGGCTGTCGTTGCTGGTGCAACCCCTGCAAAGCGTGTGGCTGTCCATCAATCTGTACCGCGACAGCGCGTACGGTGCTTTTGCACCGGGCGAGCTGGAGTATGTGGAAAGCCTCGCGCATCTGTTCGCTCACGCGGCGAAAAGCCATTACACGCTCAACGGACAGCACCACCAGGGTCCGGCCGCCGCGATGCTGGCCCGCGTTCGGCGCGCATGCCCGGCGCTGACGCCACGTGAGCTCGACGTGCTGCGCGGCACGCTGGAAGGCGCGAGCGCCGTCGAAATTGCCGGGCGGATGGGTGTGAAGCCCGCCAGCGTGCTCACGTATCAAAAGCGCGCTTATGCGCGGCTGGGCATCTCCGGCCAGCGGCAGCTGTTCGCGCTGTGCATGCAGCCGGAGCGGGCCTGATTCGGTCGGTGGAACTCAGCCGTCGTTTCGCGCTGACGTTGCGCATTTCGTGCGGGAGTCTTGTGCGCGCTACGTGCGCCTCGTTCGCGCTTGCGCCTGGGTTTCGCGGTCCCAGCGTTTGAGCCACGGCATCAGGAAGTCTGCGAAGCCGTCCGCCGGCGGCGACAGCGCACGTTCGGTGGAACGGTAGACACCGACCTTGCGGATCGTTTCGGGATCGACGATGCGCTTCATCACCAGCCCGAAGGTACGCGCCAGTGGCGCCACGTACGCGGGCGCGAGGGTCACGGCCAGCCCTTGCGACGCGAGCCCGAATGCCGTGGTGACGTTGTCCACCACGTTCACCGGAACGATGCGCGCCTCCACCGGCAGATTGGCGAGCATCTGCCCGACGGCGCGCTCATGATCGCGGCCGGTTGCGATGATCGGCACGTCGCGCAAGTGCTGCCATTGCACGCGGCGCCGCGCGGCCAGTGGATGCGCCGCAGCACACCACATCACCCACGGGCTCGCGAACGCCGGATCGTAGCGCACACGCGTGCCGCATTGGCGGTCCGGCCCGATTGCGAGGTCCACGTCGCCGCTTTCCACTCGCTCCACCAGCTGCTCGACCACGGTGTCGCAGATGCGCACGACGACTTTCGGCTTGCCGCGCGCGTACTCGGCAATCGCCGCTGGCAGCGCGGTAGCCGCCAGCACGAGCGGCGCGCCTACCCGCACGATACCGGCGGCGCGGTTGCGGATGTCGTCGGCGGATTGCGCGGCGGCGCGCACGTGGCGCAGCACCGATTCGGCCGACGACAGAAAATCGTGCCCCGCGCTCGACAGATCGACGCGCCGCGTGGTCCGGTCGAACAGGCGGAAGCCGAGTTCCGTTTCCATCTCGGCCAGCAACTGGCTGACCGCCGACGAGCTCAGCCCGAGCCGTTGCGCCGCCGCGCCGATGCTGTGCAGATCGACGATGGCAAGGAACGCCTCGAATTGACGGATAGTGGTGCGTGCGAGCGGCATCAGGCGATTCTAAAGAAAAACTGACGAATCGTGAAAAATCGATTGCTTGTGCGCGGCCAACGCATCACCGACACTGGCTCGATCGACGCACATGCGCATTCCCGCTTAGACTTGCGACATTCCCCTGTCGCCCGCGGCCCGGCCTGCCGGTTTTACGCCGGCTTGCGGCCAGGCCACCGCGACGCCGTACCGGCGCCGCTTTCGAGGACGTATCATGTTCGACCATATACCCGCCTACCCAGGCGATCCGATTCTGAGCCTCAACGAAGACTTCCAGCTGGACCCCCGGCCGAACAAGGTCAATCTGAGCATCGGCATCTATTTCGACGACGCCGGGAACCTGCCGGTGATGGACGCGGTTCGCCGCGCCGAAACCGCGCTGCTCGACTCGATCGGCCCGCGCTCCTATCTGCCGATGGCCGGGCTGCCGCTGTACCGCGAGACGGCGCAGGCACTCGTGTTCGGCGCGCAGGGCGAGGCGCGCGCCGCGGGGCGCATCGCGACGCTGCAGACCATCGGTGGCTCGGGCGCACTGAAGGTCGGCGCCGACTTTCTGAAGCGCTATTTTCCGGGTTCGCAAATCTGGATCACCGACCCGAGCTGGGAAAACCATCGCGTGATATTCGAAGGTGCCGGGCTGACCGTCAACACGTATCCGTACTACGACGAGCACACGGGCGGACTGCGTTTCGCCGACATGATGGAGGCGATCGGCCGCTTGCCCGAGCGCAGCATCGTATTGCTGCACGCATGCTGCCACAACCCGACCGGCGTCGATCTAAGTCCGGCGCAATGGGCGGAGCTGGTGCCGGTATTGCAGCGCCGCAAGCTGATCGCATTCGTCGACATGGCCTATCAGGGTTTCGGCGCGGGCCTCGAAGAAGACGCGGCGTGCGTGCGTTTGCTCGCGGACGCGGGCGTGCCGTTGATGGCGGCGAACTCGTTCTCGAAGAATTTCTCGCTGTACGGCGAGCGCTGCGGCGCATTGAGCGTCGTATGCAAGAGCGCCGAGGAAGCTGTGCGCGTGCTCGGTCAATTGATGTCGACGGTGCGCGCCAACTACAGCAATCCGCCCACGCATGGCGCGCGCCTCGTCGCCAGCGTGCTCGCCGATGCGTCGTTGCGCGCGTCGTGGGAAGCCGAACTCGCCACCATGCGCGAGCGGATTCTGACGATGCGCGGCACGATCCACGCGGGACTCGCCGGCCGTGTCGATGAAGTCATGCGCGCGCGTTACGTGGCGCAGCGCGGCATGTTCACCTATACCGGTCTGAGCGAGCGCCAGGTGGAGCGCCTGCGCAACGAATACGCGGTGTACGTATTGCGTTCGGGCCGCATGTGCGTGGCGGGGCTGAACGAACGCAACGCCGGTTATGTGGCGTCGTCGATTGCGGCGGTCGTGTTGGACGCTTAACGGCGGTTTTCTGCGCCGGCACAAGGATAACCATGGAGACCCCGATGACGACCGTTGAAACGCCAGTTGCGAGTGCGCCGAAGAGTGCGGCCATGCATCAGGACGAATGGCAGGCGCGCGTGCAACTGGCCGCCTGCTATCGCATCTTCGACATGCTCGGCTGGACCGAGATGATCTACAACCACATTACGTTGCGCGTGCCCGCGAGCGCAAGCGACGGGCAGCGGCAGTTCCTGATCAATCCGTTCGGACTGCACTACAGCGAGGTGACGGCGCGCAATCTGGTGAAGATCGATGCACAGGGGCGCGTGCTCGACGGCTCGCCGTATCCGGTGAACCCGGCCGGGTTCGTGGTGCATGCGGCGATTCACGAAGGCTTGCCCGACGCGCACTGCGTGATGCACACGCACACCACGGCGGGCGTCGCGGTGGCGTGTCTGGAAGCGGGCTTGCAGCAGACCAACTTCTACAGCGCGCAGTTGCACGGGCGCGTCGCGTATCACGACTTCGAGGGCATCACGGTACATGCGGAAGAAGGACCGCGGCTCGTCGAACATATCGGCGACAGGCAGGCGGTGATCTTGCGCAATCACGGGCTGCTTGCGTGGGGCCGCACGCTGCCGCAAACTTTTGTGATCCTGTGGACGCTCAATCGCGCGTGCGAGATTCAGATGGCGACGTTCGCGATGGGCACTGCGCGGCCAGTGCCTGAAGAGATCGCGATCCGCTGCTCGCGCGACGCGTTGCAGTTCGATCCGCGCCACGGCGCGGGCCAGGATGTGTTCGACGCGCTGGTGCGGCGGGTCGATCGGATCGACGCGAGTTACAAGGCTTGACGCACGAATCGACGCAAGGATCGACGCGATGAAGATTGTTATTTACGGCGCAGGCGCGATCGGCGGCTGGATGGGTGTGAAGCTCGCGCAGGCCGGCCACGAAGTCGGCATCGTGGCGCGCGGCACGGCGCTCAGCGCGTTGCGCGAGCAGGGTTTGAGTCTGATCGAAGGCGGACTCACCCAGACGGTGAGGGTGGAAGCAAGCGAGGACCCGGCCGACCTGGGCGCACAGGATCTCGTGGTGGTCGCCGTCAAGGCCCCGGCCATGGCGTCGGTGGCCGCGCACATCGCGCCGCTGTTGGGCCCGCAAACCGTCGTGCTGACGGCGATGAACGGCGTGCCGTGGTGGTTCTGCGACGGCCTGGGCCGCGATTTCGCGGGCCAGCGCCTGAAGTCGGTCGACGCCGACGGCGCGATCGCCGCCGCGATCCCGACCGGGCAGACCGTCGGTTGCGTCGTCCATGCGAGCTGCCGCGTGGAAGCGCCGGCAGTGATCCGGCATCATCAGGGTAATGGACTGATCGTCGGCGAAGCGTCGGGCCACGCTAGCGAGCGCGTCGCAGCGCTCACCGCCACGCTTGCCGCCGCCGGCTTCGACGCCACGATGTCGGCACAGATCCAGCGCGACGTCTGGTACAAGCTGTGGGGCAACATGACGATGAATCCGGTCAGCGCTATCACCGGCGCCACGACCGATCGGATCCTCGGCGACGAACTGGTGCGTGGCTTCGTCACCAGCGTCATGCTCGAGGCCAAGGAAATCGGCGCACGTTTTGGCATTCCGATCGACCAGGCGCCGGACGATCGTCACGAGGTCACGCTCAAGCTGGGCGCGATGAAAACCTCGATGCTGCAGGATGTGCACGCGGGCAAGCCGGTCGAGCTCGACGCGCTGGCGGGCGCGGTGCGGGAGTTAGGGCACATGACGCATGTGCCGACGCCCTACACCGATGCGCTGTTCGGCCTCGCCCGGCTGCATGCGAGCACGCTCGGCCTGTATCCGGGGAAGTGACGCTGCACGCGTGAACGAAAAGCCGCCGCGCGTCGATTGCGCGGCGGCTTTTTTACTGCTCATGCAGCCACTGCCGACACGGCCGGCAGCTTCGCAGCGTCGATCAGCGACAATGCGCGCTGCGGGTCGTCTAGTTCGGTCAGGCACAGCAGCGCGAGACGCGCCAGATAGAGCGGCGCCTGCGCTTCGCCTTCGGCCGTGAGAGTTTTGCAGAGCGTCGTGTAGACGAGGTCGAGATCGCTATCGGTCATGATGGGTCCTCCTGCGTTAGATGCTCAGCGTAGCGTTCAATGCACGCTGTACGTCCGCCGCGCTGGCCTTGCGCCAGCGCGCGAGCACATGGCCGTCTGGGCGGATCAGATAGACGGTGCCGGGCGTCGCGTCGAGCATGTCGTGCAGATGGCCGGTCGGGTCGATCGCATCGGCAGCAGTCGTGCCCTGTGTCTCGCTCCTCGCCAGCGTGAGCATTTTGAACGGAATGCGTCGTTCCGTGAGCGTGTGTTGCATGTGCTGCCATGCGTCGTCCTGCTGCGCATCCGTGCCGAAGCGCAGCGCGGTAAAGCAGGGTTCGAGCAGATCGGTGAGATGAATAGCGCGGCTCACGCCGTTGTCCGCGCTTCGAAGTAGCCGGCATTCCGGCAGCACGGCGCCTGGGGCCGGGCCTTTGCTGAACGCGTCCGCGTTGCCTGCGTGGGGGGCTGCGTTGGCCACTGCACTAGCCTCTGCATTAGCCTCTGCGCGGCTCGCAGCGTCGCAAGCCGCGTCGTTCAGCGGCGAGCGCACGTACGCGATCGCATGCGTCTGCCGCGGATTGATCAGCGGCCGCACGGCCGCGTGCCGTTGCGCGAGACCGAGCACGGCCGTACGCATCAGATCGAACGCGAACGACGGCGGCGCCATGAACTCGGTGCTCTTCATCCCATAGCTCAGGTTCTCGCGCGCCGCGAACACCCGCTCGTCGCTATAGCTGTCGAGCAGGCGCGGCGACGCGATGCCATTGACCACGCAGCCGAGTTTCCAGCCCAGATTGTCCGCGTCGTCGATGCCCGAATTCGCGCCGCGCACGCCGAAGATCGGCACCAGATGCGCGGCGTCGCCCGCGAACAGCACCGAGCCGTGCCGGTAGTTCTCGAGCGTCAACGCGTTGGCCTTGTAGACCGTGATCCAGATTGGTGACCACGCGCCCGTTTCGCCCATCGAGTCCAGTACGCTCTGCACGCGCGGCATCACGTTCTCGGGCTTGACGGCCGCTTCCGGGTCTTCGTCGTCGCGCAACTGATAGTCGATGCGCCACACGTTGTCCGGCTGCTTGTGTACGAGCACCGTCGAGCCCGGGTTGGACGGCGGATCGAAATAGGCGAGGCGTTCGGTGGCGCGCGCACTGTCCAGTTCGATATCGACGATCACGTAGCGGCCCTCGTACGTAGTGCCGGTGAGCTTCAGGCCGAGCGCCTCGCGAATCGTGCTGCGCCCGCCATCGCACGCGACGACCCAGTCGGCACGCATTTGCCACGCGGTATCGTCGCAGTCGTCGGCGCTCCCTGCGCTGCGCGTGCGCAGCGCAAGCGTGGCGCCCCCTTCAGGCGACTCTTCGATGCCGCTTACGCGGGTTTGCCAGCGCACGTCGATGAGATCGGCGCGACGTTCGATCTCGTCGAGCAGCAACTGCTCGATCTGATATTGGGCGATGTTGATCATGGGCGGCAGCGACTGCTCGTCGTCCTGGTGCATCGCGAAGCGGAACACTTCGGTATCGCGGTAGAAGCTGCGGCCGCCGGTCCACGGCAGACCTTTTTGCAGGAAGCCGTCCACCAGCCCGAGGCGCTTGAAGATCTCCAGGCTGCGCCGCGAGATGCAGATCGCGCGGCTGCCGGTGCACACGCTGTCGTCCGCTTCGATCAGCACCGAGCGCACGCCCTGGCGCGCGAGCGCGAGCGCGACGGTCATGCCGACCGGTCCGCCGCCGACGATCGCCACGGGTCTGACTATCGGATCGTGGCCGTCGACGAGCGGCGGCACCTTGCCCGCGTAGCGGCGAGGCGAAAAGGGATAGGGTTTGAACGGGCGGCTCATGCGTGTCTCCTGGTCTTCGATGCTTGTGGATCGCCCGCTGCGGCTGCCTGGCTCTGCACAGCGGTGCAAATCTTCAGCGCAGTATGCAGGAGGGCGCGCACCCGCCTGTCCTCATTTTGGGTACAAAGGCTGCGTCGCTGATGCGCGCTCGCTGCCCACGCGTACGACGAAACGCTTGGGAAAAAAACCGCGAGGCACTCACGCGCCCAGCGGCTTCATTGATTCATCCATTCGTTCGTTCAAACGCGCGGGGGCAAAGACCCGCGTCACTGCGCCCCGGCCGCATGCGAAGGCTGACGCGGATGCTGCAGGCTCGCCGCCACCTGGCATTCCTCGATGAGCGCGCGGAAGGTCGGCGCCGCGTGCGAAGCGCCGGTCGCACCCGAGTCCGCGCCGCTTTGCGGCGAGCCGCCGACGCCCACCACCAGCGTCGCGCGCGGCCGCCATTCGCGCGTGCGCCGCAGCATATTGCGCAGATAGGGCGGCGACTTGGGCGCGTCGAGCGAGACGATGCAGATGATGGGCGCGTCCTTGAAGCCCGGCTCGTCCGCGCGCGCGCTGCGATAGCCGGAGTGCGTCGCCATGATCGGCGCGAGGCCCATGCGGCCGAGCAGTTGCACGGCGATCGCGGTCGTCACTTCGTCGAACGCGCCGCGTCCGGGCACGCATAGCACGGACGTCCGCTCCGTTTCATGAGCGCGCTGCTGCTGCGTCGCGACGGAGTGGGGTTGGCGCTCCGACAGATCTGCCGACGCCGACGCCAGCAACGCGTCCGCGCTCTCGGCCGGTTCGGCACGCGCCAGACGATCCGGCAGGCCGTCCGCGATTTCGAGGTTCTCGACGATATCCACGAGGGACTCGTTGATCCGCTGCAGCTGGTCCGGCATCAGCACGCCGCGCACCGCATCGTTGCGCGCGAGCTTGAGGCCTTCCAGCGCGACGTTGTCGTAATAGTCGATCAGCGACATCTCGCGCAAGAGGCGTTCGGCCTGCACGATCGCTTCGTGCGGATCGTCGGCCAGCAACCGCTGATAGAAGTTCTGCGCGGGCGAGAGCGCGGGCTGGTCGCCGAGCAGCACGGTAAGGAAGTTCAGGCGATCGGCGTAGCGCCCCAGGGTGACCACGCACAAGGTGAGCGGCGTCGACAGCACGAGCCCGACCGGACCCCACAACCAGCTCCAGAAGATCGCCGCGACCACCACCGCGAGCGGCGACAACCCTGAGCGATGACCGTACAGGAACGGCTCGGCAATCTGCCCGGCCACTACGTCCACGACAATGAAGAGGATCAGCGTGTAGACCGCCATTGTCCATTGCGGCTGAATTGCAGCCGCGAGAAATACCGCGAGGATCGCCGCGATCCAGATGCCGATGTACGGCACGAAGCGCAGCAGCGCGGCGATCACGCCGAACAGCAGTGCGCCCGGCACGCCGATGATCGCGAGGCCGATCGCGATGATGCCGCCCGCGCTGAGGTTCACGCCCAGTTGCGCGACGAAATAGCGGCTCAGCCGCACCGCTGCGTCGTTGATCGCGGTGGTGGTGCGGTGCAGATCGCGCGAGCCGAACAGGCTGATCAGGCGATCGCGCAGATCCTCGCGTTGCAAAAGAATGAAGATCGTCACCACCAACACGATGAAGGTGGTCTCGATCGGCGCGATGGCCGGCGACAGTGCGCGCTGCGCGAGTTGCAGCGGTGTGGGCGCCGGCTCGTGCACCTCGACCGGTTGTGGCACGGCAGGCGCGTTGCGCGCGGCGCGTCCGGTCGGACGCGGCGGATTCGGCCGCGACGGCGCCACCCGTTGCAGGGTGGCGGCGGCGCGCGTCATCAGCGAGTCGGCGCGGCCCACGGTCTTTTCCTGAACCGTTTCGATTTTCCGCTCGATCGCCACCTGATATTGCGGCAGGTCGCCCGCCAGTTGCACGAGCTGTGCGCCGATCAGCGCGCCGAGCGCGAGCAGTGAAGCGAGGGCGAACAGCACGGCAATGAAGATGGACGGCAATTGCCCCATGTGCAGTCGCCGCAACGTCTGCACGAGCGGCGCGAGCAGGAAGCTCAGCATCACCGAAAGCGTGATCGGGATCAGCACCGCACGGCCGAAGTACAGCGCGCACACCACCACGACGCCGGTGACCACCGAGGCGAGCCCATGCAGACTGGGCGTGCCTGGCGGGTAGACGCGGCTCGGCCGCCCGGACGGCGGTAACGATATTTTCATGAACACACTTTCCGTTTAACAGCGCTGTCCTTCGATGTTGTTTTCCACCGGCCGCGCACGGACGCGATGGCGTGGCGTGCGTTGCGTGCGTGGGGTTGCGTTGCCACGGGCAAAGCGCATCAGCAAGACATATGCCCAATTGTAGGCGGTTCGGCGAACGCCACACCATTCGACTAGCCCAGATGCAGCCGCAACAGCTCGAACACTCGTGAGCTCGCAAACAGCAGCAAGCCGATGAAGCCGCCCACGATCGTCCCGTTGATGCGGATGTACTGGAGATCCTTGCCGATGTTCAGTTCGATCTGCCTCGACATGTCGCGCGCGTCCCAGTTCTTTACCGTATCGCTGATATGACGTGTGAGAAATCGCGCAAAGTCCGGCGCCATGGTGCGCGCCGCGTCTTCCAGATGATCGTTCAGCGATTGACGCAGCGCCGGATCGTGCGCGAGTTCGCGCCCCACCCATTGGCCCATCGCGGTGACGCGCGCATGCAGCGCCGAGTCGCCGCTTTGCAGATCGCGCTTGAGCCACGCGCGCAATTCGCCCCACATGTCCTTCACATACGCGCCGAACGCGTCGCCTTCCACCAGATAACGCTTGAGTTCTTCGCCCTGTTGCAGAAACACCGGGTCGGTCTTGAGTTTGACGATCAGCTTCTGCGCGGCTTCGTCGAACTTGTGGCGCAATCGGTGCGTGGGGTTCTCGCTGACCTGTTCGAGCATGCGGTTCACCGCGCTGGCGATGGCTTCGGCGCCTTTTTCGCCGAGCCATGCGGACGGCAGCACCTTTTCCATCTTCGGATACTCGCTCTTTACCCAGTCGACGATGCGCTCGGCGATATACTCGCGGGCCTGCGGTTCACGCAAAAACGCCACGACCTGGTGGATGCCGGCGTCGAGCAATTGCTGATGACGGCCGTCGCGCGTGAGCGTGTCGAGAATCGCGCCCAGCGATTGCGACAGGTCCACCTTGGCGAGCACGTCGCGCAGCGCGTCCTTGATGAATACCTGGATGCGCACGTCGTCGGTCAGTTCGAGGATGCCGCCGGTGAGCCTGACGACGTAGTCGCCCAGGCGCGCGGCGTTGGCCGGGTCGCTCAGCCAGCCGGTGATGCTGCGCGCCGGGTCATGCTTGTGGATCAGGCCGACCAGCGACGGCACGTCGAGAAACTTGTCCTGCACGAACACCGCGAGGTTGTCGGCGATCTTGTGCTTGTTCTTCGGGATGATCGCGGTGTGCGACGAGACGATCGGAATCGGCACGCGGCGAAACAGAGCGGCTACGGCGAACCAGTCGGCGAGCGCGCCGACCATCGCAGCCTCGGCGACCGCCTTGATCCCGTCCACCCAGATGCCGCGTGGCATGAAAGCGGTGACGACGAACACGCAGGCGGCCGCGAGCAATAGCAGCAACGGCGTACGCTTGGCCTTTTTCAGTTCGAGTGTTTTGTTCATCGGCGGCGGGGCAGCGGGTCCGGTTCGATTGTTGTGCGGTGCGCTCGGCGCGCGATCGCGCAACCGCGAGTGTAGCGCCGCTGCCCGGGCCGCGCGCCCGATGCGGCGCACGCGTTGCCGCGCCCGCGCGGTAATATCTGCGGTTAAACCGCGAAGCCGCACGCGCGGCTAGTCATGCAGCGCAAGACAACGTATGAACGTAATGGAGGCAAGGTGATCAGGTTTCTGCACACAGCGGACTGGCAGATCGGCACGCAATTTGGCCAGTTCGAGGCGAATGAAGCGGCGCATCTCGCGCAAGCGCGCCTCGACACGGTGCGCCGCATCGCCGACGAAGCAACCGCGCGCCACGTCGACGCGGTGCTGGTCGCGGGCGACGTGTTCGATTTGCAGACCGTGTCGGACACGGTGATCCGGCGTCTGTTCGGCGCGTTGCAGGGGTTCGCCGGCCCGTGGATCATGCTGCCGGGCAATCACGACGCCGCGCTGGTGGAAAGCGTATGGACCCGCGCGCAGCGGCTGAACTGCGTCGCGCCGAACGTGCGGGTCGTGCTCGAACCCGGCGTGGTGTTGCTCGACGCGTGCCGCGCCGCGCTGCTGTGCGCGCCGCTCACGCAACGCATCACGTACGACGACACGACCGGCTTCTTCGACGGCACCGAGACCCCGCCGGGCTATCACCGTATCGGGCTCGCGCATGGCAGCGTCAGCGGCATTCTGCAGGAAGGCATCGACTCGTCGAATCCGATTGCGCCGACGCGTGCGGTCAGCGCGCGTCTGGACTATCTCGCGCTGGGTGACTGGCACGGCCATCTGCGCGTCGACGAGCGCACGTGGTACGCCGGCACGCACGAGCAGGACCGTTTCCGCGCGAACGATCCGGGCTTCGTGCTCGACGTCACGCTCGGTGAGCCGGGCGCCGCGCCGCAGGTTGAACCGGTGCGGGTCGGTCAATATCGGTGGCATCGCTGGGATGAAACGATCTCGGTGCCGACCGACGTCGACGCGCTCAAGGCGCGGCTCGCCGCATTGGGCAGCCAGGACGTGCTGCGCGTCAGCGTGAACGGCACGGCCGCGCTCGCCGACGCACAGGCGCTGCACGTCGCGCTTGAAGAAGCCCGCGCGCGCGTGCGGGCGCTGCGCGTCGATATGAGCGGTTTGCACGTATTGCCCACCGCCGACGACCTGGCCGAACTGGGCGCGCAAAGCGGCTACCTCGCGAAAGTGGTCGAGCGGCTGCGCGCCTTGCAGGAAGACCCGCAATCCGATCCTCAGCAGGTCAAGCGCGCGGCCGAGGCCCTGTTGCTGCTGGCGCGTCTGCAACGGGAATTGCCGCGCGAAGCGAGGTCCGCATGAAGCTGCAAAGCATCGCCATCCAGGAGTTCAAACAGTTCGGCGAACGGCTCGTCATCGACGCTCTGCAGCCCGGGCTCAATCTGTTCACCGGCCCCAACGAAGCGGGCAAGAGCACCGTCGCCGAAGCCGTGCGCGCGGTGTTTCTCGAGCGCTACAAAGCGTCGCATCTGAAGGATCTGCTGCCTTGGGGCAAGGCGAGCGGGCAGCCCTCGGTCGAAGTCGGCTTCGAGCTGGACGGCGTCCAGTGCAGGTTGTCCAAGCACTTCGTCACGCGCCAGCGCTGTGAACTGCGCATCGGCCAGGCCGTATTCGGCGAGGACGAAGCGGAAGACAAGCTCGCCGCGCTGCTCGGTTTTTCGCGTGCCGCGCGCGGGCCGCTGAAGGCGGAGCATGCCGGGGTGCCGGGGCTTCTGTGGGTCCAGCAAGGCGGCACGCAGGAAATGCGCGATTCGACGGGACACGCGGCACAGTATCTGCGCGATGCGCTGTCGCAACTGTCGGGCGGCCGCGAATCCGCCGGTGAAGATGCATTGATCGCCGCCGTGCAGCGCGAATTGCGGCAACTGTTGACGGCACGCACGCAGAAGTCCACCGGGCCGCTGGCCGAAGCCGAGACCGCGCTGGCCGCGTTGATCTCCGAACGCGATCAGCTGCAACAGCAGCGGCAACAGTTCGAAGAGAATATCGCGCGCCTCGCGTCGCAGCAGGAAGCCTTCGACGACATGGAGCGCAAGCGTCCGTGGGAGCTTCACGAGCAGAAGGCCGTGCTCGCACAGCAGCGCGCCGACGCCGCGGCGGAACTCGAACGCAGTCTGCACGGACTCGCGCAAGCGCTGCAGGTGCACGAGGCGGAACTGGCGTTGTCGCTGCAACAGGAGCAGGGCGCGGCCGAGCTCGAAGCGGCCGTCGCCCGCGAGCGTCAGCAACTCGATGCGGCGCGCGCCAACGTGTGCGCGGCGCAGACCGAGCATGCGCAAGCGGCGAGCCGCGTCGCGCAACTCGAGCAGGCCTCCAGCGATGCGACTCGCGCGCTCGAACTGGCGAACGCCGCTGTCACTGCCGCCGACTTGCGCAACCAGATCGGTTTCTATCGCGCCGAGTGCGAGCGGCTCGACGCGGCGATCGCCGCCGCGGGCAAGGCCAACGACGCGGTGCTCGAAGCCGCGCGCGATGCGGCAGCCGTGGAGATCGACGAAGCGAAGCTCAAGCGCCTCGTCGCGCTCGACGCAGAGCTGACCGTGCTGCGCGCCCGCACGGAAGCGGCGATGACGCGCATCGAATACCGCTTGAACGGCGCACTGACGGTCGACGGCGTAGAGGTCACGGGCGACGGCGTGCTGCGCGTCGACGACGAGAAGCTGCTCGGTCTCGGCGCACTGGGCGAATTGCGCGTGATACCGGGCGTCTCGGGCCTCTCCGCGCAATTATCCGAACTCGCATCCGTTGAAGCCGCGCACGCGCAGTTGTTGCGGGCGCTGGGTGTCGCGTCGCTCGGCGACGCGCAGGCGCGGCACGACCAGTGGAAGACGCTGATCGCGCAGCAAAAGAGCCAGGCGAAGATTCTCGACGTGCACGCGCCGCAAGGTATCGACGCGCTGCGGGCCGCGCTGGCGTCGGCGGCTGCGCGCCTGAAGGCGTCCAATGAACGGCTGGCCGGTCTGCCCGATGCGGGCACCGCGCCGCCGCTCGACGAGGCGCGCCGCAACGCGGAGCTCGCACGCGATGCGTTGGAGGCCGCGAGAAAAGTGCTGGCGCAAGCGGCGGAACAGCGATCGACCGGCATCGCGACCGCCGAATCGCTCGCTGCGCAGTTGCAGCGCAAGGAAGCGCAGTTAAACGACGAAGCGTATCGCCGCAACCGCATGCAATGGCAGACGAAAATCGTCGAACAGCGCGTGCAGGTCGGCGCGCTGAGCCAGCAGCGCGAAGCGCGCGAACGCGAACTGGACGCCGCGCGTCTGGACGATCCGGTGGCCGAGGCGAAGCGCTATCGCGCGTCGGCGGAACTCGCGCGCAACGAGCAGCGCGAGCGGCAGGTGCGCATCGCGCAGTTGCGCAGCCAGTTGGAGACGGTCGGCGCATCGGGGCTCGGCGAGCGGCTCGCGGTGCTACAGGCGCGGGTCGAGCAGGCCACGCGCCGCAAGGACGAACTCAGCTTGCGCGCGAGCGCGCTGAGTCTGCTCGACGAGGTGCTGGTCGACGAGCGCGATGCGGCCGTCGCGCAACTACGCGCGCCGTTGACCGAGCGGCTTGGGCACTACCTCAAGCGCATTTTCCCGGCGTCGACCCTCGCGCTCGGCGACGATCTGAGCCCCGCGACGCTGGACCGCAACGGCCGCGCCGATACCCTCGACGCGCTCAGCTTCGGCACGCGCGAACAGCTCGGCATCCTGGCGCGGCTCGCGTATGCGGACCTCCTGAAGGCGTCGGGCCGGCCAACCCTGCTGATGCTCGACGACGCGGCGGTCCATACCGATGCCGCGCGCCGCGACGCGATCAAGCGTGCGCTGATCGACGCCGCGACGCGCCACCAGATCCTGGTGTTCACTTGCCATCCGGAGTTGTGGGACGACCTCGGGGTGAGGCAGCGGGCGCTCGAGGACCTGAAGGTGGCGGCGTAGCGCGCGCTGCGCGTTCAGCGTGGGAGTGCCGGCGCGTGTGCCGGCTCACTCATACCAGCGCGGCGTGTACACCCACTGCGCGCCGTGCGGACCGCTCGTGAATGTGCGCGTGGTCGACGACCCGACGATCACCATCGTGCGCATATCCACGTCCGACGAACGCAATGCGCCGAGCGTCAGCGTGCGCAGGGTGCCGCCTGGCCGGCCGATGTCGCGCCCCAGCACCACCTGCGTCGCGTGCGCGCGGTAGTTACGCACGATGTTCAGCGCCTCGTCGAATTGCCACGGACGCGCGCGTGAAATCGGGTTGTAGAACGCCAGCACCAGATCGGCTTCGGCGGCGTGGCGCAGACGCTTTTCGATGATGCTCCAGGGCTTGAGATTATCGGACAGCGACAGCATGCAGAAGTCGTGGCCGAGCGGCGCGCCGGCTTGCGCAGCGGTCGCGAGCGCCGCCGATACGCCCGGCACGATCGACAGTTCGACGGCGGCCCACGCGGCGTCTTGCGACGCTTCGAGTGCTTCGAGCACGGCGGCGGCCATCGCGAACACGCCGGGGTCTCCCGAGGACACCATCACCACCGAGTGTCCCTCGCTCGCCAGTTCGAACGCGTGCCGCGCGCGTTGCATTTCCTCGCGATTGTCGGTGCCGTGCACGCGTTGGCCCGCGCGCAGCGGGCCGGCCATTTTCACGTACGTTTCGTAGCCGAGGATATCGGTGGCATTGTCCAGCGCGTTGCGCGCGGCGGGCACCATCAGGTCCGCGCTGCCGGGGCCCAGCCCGATCACCGTGAGACGGCCGCGCGCGCGGCCGATCGTGGTGGGATCGATTGCGAGAGGCGCGAGAGCCAGCGCGACGCCTGTGTCGATGTCGTCGCTCAGTGTTTCGAATGGGATGCGCAGTGCGGCGTGCAGCAGGTTGGCGGGCGGGTGTCCGTCGTGGGCACCGGGTTGCGTGAAGCGCAGCGGCACGTTCAAGCGCGCGGCGGCTTCGGCCAGCGCTGGATCACCGATGCTGTCGGACGAAGCGAGTAATGCCGCGAGCGACAGCGGCGCGAGGCCGTGCGCAGCGAGCGCGTCGTGTACGCGGGCGACGATCTCTGCACCCGCACCCGCACCCGCACCCGCACCCGCACCCATCACCGCAGCCACCACACTGCGCGGGTGAATCACCAGCTCATCCTGACGCCCGTTCCACACGCGTGGCGTGACGCGAATCGCGAGCCGTGCCGATGCCGAGCGGGGCAACTGCGCGTCGTCGAGCCACGGCGCGTCTCCTTCGATGCGCGTGCTTTCCCCGGCCAGCAGGTCCGACACGAAGCGCTTGCCTTGGCCGATATCGGCCAGCGTGTAGCCATCGGGAGGATTGAGCACACACGTGCCGAAGCGCAGCTCGCCGCTCGTCGTGATCGCGGGCGGCACCGCCAGGGCGGCGGCGATCTCGCGCGCCATCACGTTGACGCCCGCCAGCCCGCCGAGCAACGGCACCACCGCGCTGCCGTCCTCGGCGACCACCAGCACCGGCGGCTCGACGCCCTTGTTCGACAACAACGGCGCAATGCAGCGAATCACGATGCCCGCCGCGCACAACGCGATGATCGGCGTGCCGCGCGCATACAGTTCACACAGATGCGCGCCCAGTTCGGTGTAGGGTACGTCGGCGTCGACTCGTCCTTGCAGCGCATGCACCCGGCAATTCGCGCCCGAGTCGCGCTCGATGTATAGGGCCTGGATGCGCCGTGCGGTCGCCAACGCTCCGGCGCCGAGAATCACGATGGCGGGCGGCGTCATCCTTGCCATTTTTCCCCCGGCACGACGAGCAATGAAAAATAGGGCGACGCCATCGGGTCGACCTCGTCGAGCGGCACGATGCGCTGATTGCCCATCGTCGCGCGCTCGACGTACAGCGCGCGCTGCGCGAGGCCGAGTTCGCCGAGCACGCGCCGCACCTTGTCGAAATTGCGGCCGAGCTTCATCACGACGGCGGCGTCGGCATCGGCGAGACGGCGGCGCAATTCATCTTCGGGCAGCACGCCCGAGAGCACCGACAGGCTCTGGTTGCGATACACCAGCGGCGCGCCGAGCACCGCTGCTCCGCCGAGCATCGAGCACACGCCCGGCACCACCTCGCTCTGATAGCGCGGCGCGAGACGGTCGTGCAGGTACATGTAGGAGCCGTAGAAGAACGGATCGCCTTCGCAGATCACGGCGACGTCGCGGCCCGCATCGAGATGACCGGCGACGATCGCGGCGGCGGTGTCGTAGAAGTCGGCGATGATCGCCTCGTAGGAGAGCGGCGGTTCGAGCGCTTCGGTCGTGACCGGATAGACCAGCGGCAGATGCTGCTGGGCATCGTGCAAATGCGCTTCGATGATGCTGAACGCGTTGCCTTTCTTGCCTTTTGCGACGAAGTACGCGACCACCGGCGCCGCCTTCAATAGCCGCAGCGCCTTCAGCGTGATGAGTTCGGGGTCGCCGGGGCCGACGCCCAGTCCGAATAGACGTCCTTCGCTCATTTATTCGGCCTCCGTCGCGAGCGCATTGAGGGCGGCGGCGGCCATCGCGCTGCCGCCGCGCCGGCCGTGCACCACCACGTAGGGCACGCCGCGGCTGTCGTCGGCGAGCATCGTTTTCGATTCCGCGGCGCCGACGAAGCCCACCGGAAAGCCCAGGATCAATGCCGGCTTCGGCGCGCCCGCGTCGAGCATGTCGAGCAGATGAAACAGCGCGGTCGGCGCATTGCCGATCACGACGACGCTGCCCGCCAGATGCGGGCGCCACAATTCGAGCGCGGCGGCCGAGCGCGTATTGCCGAGTTCGCGCGCGAGCGCTGGCACCTGCGGATGCGTGAGCGTGCAGATCACTTCGTTGTGCGCGGGCAGTCGCGCGCGCGTGATGCCTTGCGCGACCATGCCGGCATCGCACAGAATCGGCGCGCCGTGCGCGAGCGCGGTGCGCCCCGCCGTACCCGCTTGCGGCGAAAACTGCAATGCGTCGACTACGTCGACCATGCCGCACGCGTGGATCACGCGCACCGCGAGTTTTTCGAGGTCGGCGGGGATGCGCGACAGGTCGGCTTCCGCGCGGATCGTCGCGAAGGACTGGCGATAGATCTCCTGCGCGTCGCGTAGGTATTCAAGCATCTGTGTTACTCCGGGACAGGTGGTCGAGCATGTCGGCGGCCTGCGCGATGGTCAGGTGGTGTGCGACGCACTGGCCGAAACCGGGCTGGCCGTCGCGTCGATAGAGATCGTACCGGCCGGGCGCCGCGGCCAGCAGCGTGTACGGCGCGCAATGCGCGGCGGCGCAGGAGCGCGCGCAGCCGCTCAGATGCACGTCGACGTTGGCGGGCAGCCGCTCGGCGAGTTGCAGTGCGTCGGCTTTGGTATCGGCGAGACTCTTTGCGCAGCCGCTGGAACCGGCGCACGCGACGAGCCGTGCCATGGGTTGCGCGGGATCGCAGGCGAGGCCGAGCGCGTTCAGTCGGGCCAAAGTAGCAGGCAACGCATGCGTCGGGATGTCGGGCAGCAGCACGCTTTGCCACGGCGTTGCGCGCAGTGTGCCGTTGCCGTGCTGCTGCGCGAGCGCGGCAAGGCCTCGCAGCATTGCCGCACTTAGACGGCCGAGCGGCGGCTGGCCGCCGGCGTGCCAGGTCCCTGATACGCGTTGAGCGTGTGCGCCGAGACGCAGTGTGGGATCGGCGGGCGTACTGCGTTGCCATTCGGCGAACGTTGCGTCGCGCGATAGCGGGAAATCGAGGTAGCGTTGGGCATGCTGCAATAGCGGGTCGACGTCATGCGTGGCGAGCAGGTGACGCATGCGGGTGGCCTCGGCGGGTGCCAGATCGAGGAACGTATGCAGCAGCGCGCGCACGAGAGCGACAACCTGAGAAGGCAGGATGCCGGCCAATGCGCGTGTGCCGTCGGCGGAAGACCGGCGTGTGCGGGTGCCTGCCTTTTGCGCGCCGGTGACGGCATGCGCAGCCGACCGCGCAGCGGCAACCGCGCTCGCCGTTGTTTGCGCACCGACCAACGCGGGCGGACAACCGGCCAATCCGAACACGAATCGCACGCCGTCGTGGCTCGGCGTTGCCGCGAACCAGATATCGTGCGGATGATCGATTCTTGCAAGATGCTCGCCGCCATCGAGCAGCAGCGCGAACTTCGGTGACAGCGCAGTGAAACGCCATTCGCTTTGCAGCAGTGTCAGCAGTTGCGCGCATAGCGGCGTCGTGTCGATCAGCGCGAAGGGGTCGCGTCCGGCGGCGGGACTGATCATCACGTTGCGCACGTCGTCTGCTGCGCTCAGCGCTGTGGTGCTCGGCGAGTTCGGTGCGTCCGTGGCTTGCAGAGCCGTGGGCCCGAGCGCTGCATCGACCAGTTCCGCGACCAACGCTGCTTCATGCCCGCTGCGTACGCCGCGCACTTGCAGGTTCGCGCGATTGGTCAGCTCGATCACCCCGGCCGCGTGCCGTTCGCTGGCGCCGGCGACGACGTGCGCCTGGTCCGCGCTCAGCTCGCCGCCCGGCAGTTTGATACGGCAAATACCGCCATCGGACGCGGCGACGATGCGCAGGAGCCCCGGACATGCGGAGGTCCGCGGCGTCGCAGCGGCGTGAGGCCCAACAGTGGAGGGTGATGCTTGAGTCAAGACGGACACCGGGTTTAGCGTCGCGCGACAGCCCGACCAAGCCGCAACGCGGATTGCTGCGGCATCGGCACGCGCCGGTCGACGTTGGACGGCCTGCACAGTATTGCCGGTAGGGCTCCTGGCTGGCAGATCATCGTCCGCTGCGGCCTTCCCGGTCGAACCCGTGGCGCGCAGCGCGGGCCGACTCGCTGCATACAGTCGCGGAGTAGTTCGATGGATTCATTCGAGGCGATGTCAAAACCCAGGTCAGGGCAACCTTTGTCGCGTGTTCGATGCCGGAATGCGGCCTCGAGAGCGTTCTGGACAGTCGGTGAGCAATCGGCCGGCCATTATAGCGCCACCCAGTATCTTCCCAAGCCGGGCATCAGAGGCAGGCCGTTTTACAAACCGTCGAAACCAGGCTCTCCCGTGCCCGTCGAAAAGACCTGGCTGGACTTCATCCAGCCTCATTGTCGGCAGTCGGGGAAATCCTTCACGAGCCACCGCGCGGCCAGGAGGCCCGGTCACGCGCCGCGCCTGGAGGTGGCGCATCTAGCTTTGCACCGGGCAGTCGCCAAATGGCTGCATGTTCGCGACGTGCCGGACCTCATCACGCACCGTTGCCGCAGCAGTCACCACTTGCACTGCCGTCCGTCCTCGGCGCCGGAGCGCATCGGCGCTGTATGATGCCTTTTTTCGAACCGCGCAACCACGCCGAACGCTGTGACCGGCGTGGCCTAGCGCACTAGTTGAACGTACAGAATGAGGATGGTTGCATGCCCGCGTGGCTGACTGTGGTGGGCATTGGCGATGACGGCTTCGCCGGTCTGGGGCGGCCGGCGCGGCGGGCTTTGCTGAGCGCATCGGTGGTATTTGGCGGCGAGCGTCATCTGGCGATGCTGCCCGCACGGCTCGCCGCGCGCCGCGCCAGCTGGCCGCGCCCATTCGATCTCGCGCCGCTGCTGGCCGAGCGCGGCCGCGCCGTGTGCGTGCTGGCGAGCGGCGATCCGATGCTATTCGGCGTCGGCGCGAGCTTGGCGCGGCAGTTGCCGGCCGATGAATTGCGCGTGCTGCCCGCGCCGTCGTCGTTGTCGCTGGCGGCCGCGCGGCTCGGCTGGCCGTTGCAGGAGGTCGCGACGGTCTCGCTGGTGGGCCGGCCACAGGCGTCGCTGAACTCGCATTTGCGCGACGGCGCGCGCGTGTTCGTGCTGAGCGCGGACGGCCGCACGCCCGCGGCGCTCGCCGAACAGTTGAGCGCGCGCGGCTTCGGTGCGACCCGCATGATCGTGCTGGAACACCTGGGCGGCGAATCCGAGCGCCGCCTCGACGGTCGCGCGGATGAATGGCCCGCGGGCGACGTCGCGGCGCTGAACCTGATCGCGCTCGAATGCCGTGCGGCGGCAAACGCACCGCGTCTGCCGCTCACCAGTGGCTTACCAGACGACGCCTTCCTCCACGACGGCCAGTTGACCAAGCGCGACGTGCGCGCGATCACGCTCGCACGCCTCGCGCCGACGCCGGGCGAATTGTTGTGGGACGTGGGGGCGGGCAGCGGCTCGATCGGCATCGAGTGGATGCGCGCGCATCCCGCTTGCCGCGCGATCGCAATCGAAGCCCATGCCGAGCGGCAGCGCTTCATCGAACACAATCGCGATGCGTTGGGGGTGCCGGGGCTGCAACTCGTCGCCGGCCGCGCGCCCGATGCGCTGCAGGGGCTGCCTGCGCCGGATGCCGTGTTCATCGGCGGTGGCGTGACGGCGCCGGACGTGCTGGACGCGTGCTGGGCGCGTCTGCGCGACGGCGGCAGGCTGGTCGCGAACGCCGTCACGTTGCAGGGCGAGGGCGCGCTCACCGCGTGGCGCGAGCGGCACGGCGGCACGCTGACGCGGATCGCGCTGGCGCACGCGCAACCGCTCGGCGGATTCGATACCTGGCGCCAGGCGTTGCCGATCACGATGCTCGAAGCGATCAAAGGGGCGGGCGGCCATACTGATACGGCAGGCGCCAGCGCCGTTGACGGCGCTGGCGGCGACATGGCCAGCCGTGCCGCGCTCACCGCGACCGCGGCTCCATCCAGACAACCCTGATGCGCGAAGAATCTCCCGAACAACCCGCGCCGCTGCGTAGCGGCTACACGACGGGCAGTTGCGCGACCGCGACGTCGCTGGCGGCGGCGCGTCTGCTGCTGGCCGGGGTGGTCAGCGACGTGGCGGAGATCGTGCTGCCGAAGGGCCAGCATGTGCCGATGCCGCTGGTGTTTTGCCGCATCATCGAGGAGGGCGCCGAAGCGGGCACCATCAAGGATGCCGGCGACGACCCCGACGTGACGCACGGCGCACTGGTGTTCGCCCGCGTGCGTCTGC
The DNA here is from genome assembly GCF_040812055.1 of Paraburkholderia suaedae. Taxonomy (NCBI): domain Bacteria; kingdom Pseudomonadati; phylum Pseudomonadota; class Betaproteobacteria; order Burkholderiales; family Burkholderiaceae; genus Paraburkholderia; species Paraburkholderia suaedae. The sequence goes on from NZ_JBFOAH010000004.1 coordinate 81,751, forward strand.
GGCCCGAGCCGGGCGTGACGTTTCGCGCCGGACCCGGCGTCGGCACGGTGACGCGCGCAGGCTTGACGCTGCCGGTCGGCGAGCCGGCAATCAACCCTGTGCCGCGCAAAATGATCACCGACCATCTGACCGAACTCGCGACGGAGCACGCGTATCGCGGCGGCTTCGAGGTGACGATCGGTGTCGAAGGCGGCGAGCAGCTCGCGCTCAAAACGATGAACCCGCGGCTGGGCATTCTCGGCGGCCTGTCGATTCTCGGCACCACTGGCATCGTCCGGCCGTTCTCGTGCTCGGCCTATATCGCGTCGATCCATCAGGGCATCGACGTCGCGCGCGCGAACGGTTACATGCATGTGGCGGCCTGCACGGGCAACGCGAGCGAAGACGCAATGCGCGCGCTTTATCGTCTGCCGGATATCGCGCTGATCGAGATGGGCGACTTCGTCGGCGCGGTGTTCAAGCACATGAAGCGCGCGCCTGTCGAACGGTTGAGCGTATGCGGCGGCTTCGGCAAACTCAGCAAGCTGGCGGCGGGCCACCTCGATCTGCATAGCCGCAATTCGAGCATCGATCTCGAACGGCTGGCGACCTGGGCCGCCGAACACGGCGCCGAGGCCGCGCTGCAGGCGCAGATCCGCGCAGCCAACACCAGTCAGCAGGCAGTCGCGCTGGCGCTCGCGCAGCAGGTGCCGCTCGGCGATATCGTCTGCCGGCACGCGTTGGCGGTGGCGCGCGCGATCGTGCCGCCGCAGGTCCACGTCGAGATGTTCGCGATCGACCGTCAGGGCAGGCTCATCGGAGCGGCGCAGTGACGCGGGTCCTGTTGCTCGGCGGCACCGGCGACGCGTTGAAGATCGCTCGCGAATTGGGCCCCATGCACGTGTACAGTCTCGCGGGCCTCGGCAAGGTGCCGGATGATCTGTGCTGCGCCGTGCGGGTGGGCGGGTTCGGCGGCGCCGAGGGCATGGCGCGCTACCTCGAAAGCGAAGGGATCGGCCTCGTGCTCGACGCGACGCATCCGTACGCTGCTCGCATCAGCGCCAATGCGTTCGACGCATGCCGTGCGGCGCGTGTGCCGTGCTGGGCGCTGCGTCGCCCGCCCTGGCAGCCGCAAGCCGGCGACGACTGGCGCATGGTCAGCGACTGGAACGAGCTGACAGCGGCGCTCGCGCCATTCCGGCGGCCGCTTTTCACGCTCGGCCGCGAACCGCTCGCGCATCTCGACGAGATTGCGCCGCGGCAGTTCTGGACGGTGCGCTGTCTCGATCCGCAGCCGGATCACGCGCGTGCGCGCATCCTCGCGGCGCGCGGGCCGTTCACGCTCGAAGGCGAACGCGCGCTGTTCGCGCTGCAAGGGTTCGACGTGGTGGTCAGCAAGAACAGCGGCGGCAGCGCGACCGAGGCGAAACTCGAAGTCGCGCGTGAACGCGGCTTGCCGGTCATCATGTTGCGCCGTCCGGCGTTGCCCCAGGTCGAGCGTGAATTCGAATGCCTGGCCGATCTGCGGGACGCTTTGCGGGCGCATCGGGTCGAACTTCGCACAGGGCCGCACGCGGCCGGCCGCGCAGCCCAATGAACGATTGGAGTACTCAATGACGGTGTTTTTTATCGGCGCGGGCCCAGGCGACCCGGAACTCATTACGGTCAAAGGCCAGCGGCTCGTGCGCGATTGCCCCGTGATCCTGTACGCGGGGTCGCTCGTGCCGGCCGCGGTGCTAGATGGGCACAGCGCGCAGCAGGTCGTCAATACTGCGGAACTCGATCTCGACCAGATCGTCGCGTTGCTCGAGGCCGCGCATGACAAAGGCCAGCACGTGGCGCGCGTACATTCAGGCGACCCGTCGCTGTACGGCGCGATCGGCGAGCAGATCCGCCGCTTGCGCGAGTTGCAGATTCCCTACGAGATCGTGCCGGGTGTGACCGCCACGGCAGCATGCGCGGCGGCGCTCGGTTGTGAACTGACCCTGCCAGACGTGTCGCAGACGGTGATCCTCACGCGCTACGCGAGCAAAACGACGATGCCCGAAGGCGAGCAGCTCGCGGACCTGGCGCGGCATCGCGCGACCATGGCGATCCATCTCGGCGTACGGCATCTCGCGCGCATCGTCGATGAATTGCGGCCGCATTACGGCGGCGCATGTCCGATCGCGGTGATCTATCGGGCGAGCTGGCCGGATGAGGAGAAGATCACCGGAACGCTCGACGATATCGTCGGCAAAGTGCAATCGAGCGCGATCGAGCGGACTGCGCTGATTCTGGTCGGCGACGTGCTGGCTGCCGAAGGTTTCGCCGAGTCGACGCTGTACGCGAAGGGCGGCTGATCGGCATCCGCGCGAGAGTCCTGCCGCGATGGCTTCATCGCGGACATTGCGTGCGGCGCGCCATGCTCTGGTCGAACCCGCGCGGGCGACCGAGCCAGGCGCGCGGCACGACCGCGACTCCGCGCACGAACTAGTCCTCGATCGGCGACAACGCTTGAACCGGCTTTTTCTTCGCAAGCCCGATGCTGATCGGCGGCACGAAAGTCAGCAGCGCGACCACGAAAATCGCGATCACGAAGATCGACAAAAACGTCAGATGCAGCGACTGATGCAATACCTGGCGGATCATGTCGCTGTCGCCGAGACTCGCGGCCTGGTTCTGCAGCAGTGCCTTCAACTGGTCCGAGGTAACTGCCGCCGCGCCCTTCGAATGAGCGAGCCCGAAGTTGAGCACCGCGCCAAACAGCGTCGCGCCGAGCGTGCTGCCGAGATTGCGCGAGAAGATATTCGACGCGGTGGCGCTGCCGCGTTCGTCGATCGCCACGATTTCCTGGATCAGCATTAGCGAACTGACGCTCGACGTGCCCATGCCGAAGCCCATGATCAGCGAGCCGAACGCGGCGATGAGCGGCGAGCCGCCGGGCGACAGGAACAGCAGCAGCGCCGCACCGAGCGGCACGAACGCGCTGCCGCCGACCAGAATGCGCCGCAAGCCGACGCGGTGGAACGACTTCGCGGCGAGCGTCGCGCCCGTCGGCCAGCCGACCATCATCATCGTCAGCGAGAGGCCGGCGACCACGGGCGACCGGTGCAGCACGCCTTGCACGTACATCGGCAGGAACGTGGTGGCGCCCATCAGGATCATGCCGGATAGCAACGTCGAGCCGTTGCACGCGGCGATTGGCCTTCTGCTCCACAGCGCGAACGAGATCATCGGTTCAGCCGCGCGGCGCTCCTGCAGCACGAAAAACAGCACGCACAGCAGGAACGCGCCGGCTGCGAAAAATGCTCTGGTGGCCTGGTCGTCGCCGGCATAGGTCAGTGCCATCATCAACGCGGCGATCGCCGCCATGAAGAGCGCCGCGCCGCCGAAATCGATCGACGGACGCCCGTGCCGTTCGGGCTCGCGCAGGAACGCAACGAAGCCCGCGGCCGATGCAAGGCCGATCGGCACGTTCATCCAGAAGATCCACGCCCACGACAGGTTGTGAATGATGAAGCCGCCGACCATCGGCCCGATCACCGCCGAGATCGCCCACACGCTGGCGAGGTAGCCCTGCACCTTGCCGCGTTCGCGCGCCGGATACAGATCGCCGACGATGGTCAGCGTGACGGGCTGGATCGCGCCCGCGCCGACGCCCTGGATCAGGCGGAACACGATCATGGCCGGCATCGACCACGCGAAGCCCGCAAGCACCGAGCCGAGCAGGAAGATCGCGATGCCGGCGAGCATCACCGGCTTGCGTCCGAGCAGATCGGCGAGCTTGCCGAACACCACGGTCATCGCGGTTTGCGTGAGCAGGAACGAGGAAAAGACCCAGCTATACAGATGCAGATCGCCCAGTTGGGCGACGATCTGCGGCATGGCGGTGGAGACGATGGTGGCTTCGATGGCGACCATCGCCATGGACGCCATCACGGCGGCAATGACGGGCGCGCGCGATGATTGAGGGCTGCGGGACATGGAGGCGTTAGTATCAGGGTGTTGGGCGCGTCCTACGGACTATGAGCAGCGTTGACCGGGACGCATCGGCGCGGCCGCGTCTGGCGGCCGAAGTGGGAGTATGCACCTGGCGGAGAACCTTCGCTCGGCGCCGCTCGCCGCTGCCGCAACGCGCGCGGCGGCTTGGCACAGAGCTTGCGGACTCACCGCTCTCTTTGACACTTGGGGGATCATTATGAGAATCGAATTCACCGGACGCCGTGAAGTGGTGGCGGCAGCTCGCGTCGCTTTTCAGGCCAATGTGGATGGTGCGGACGTCTGGTGCAGCGTGTCGCTGGACGCGCTGAACGACCATTTTGGCAACGGTGGTCCTTCGGCTCACGATCTGGTGGGCACCTTCGAGGCCAACCGCGCGCGGATTGAAAATGCTGCCCGGCGGGTGCTCGAAAGAAACGGCGGACGGTCCGTGGAACTCGAAACCGGCGACTTCAACAGGGCTTAGACCGAGGCCCCGACCCCTACCGGAGACTCGGACGGTGGCGGCCCGGGCGCGTGCGCGCCGGGCGCTTTGCTCGACGCACAGGTCGGCGCATTGCCGCCGATAGACCTGTACCAATGGGCCGGGCGAGTCGGGAACGACGCGACACGCCGGCCGCCCGGCTACCGTATAGTCATTACCATCGACAGCAGGCATGCCGCCGCATCCCCGCGCATGCATTGCGAACCCAGTTCCCGATTGTCTGGAGAACATCGTGCAGGAAATCATTGAAGGTTTCATCCGCTTTCAAACTGAAGTCTTTCCGCAGCAGATCTCGCTGTTCAAGCGTTTGTCGGCGGCGCAAAGCCCGAGCACGCTTTTCGTGACCTGCTCGGATAGCCGCGTGGTCCCCGAACTGCTGACGCAGACGGAGCCGGGGGCGCTGTTCGTGATCCGCAACGCCGGTAATATCGTGCCTTCCTACGGCCCGGAGCCGGGCGGGGTGTCGGCCACGGTCGAATACGCGGTGTCGGTTTTGGGTGTGCGCGACATCGTGATATGCGGTCACTCCAACTGCGGCGCGATGACGGCGATTTCGACCTGCACGAACCTCGAACATCTGCCGGCGGTGGCGAGCTGGCTGCGTCACGCGGATGCAGCCAAGGCAATCAACGCGTCGCGCAGCTATCACTCCGACGCCGAGCGTCTCGACGCGCTCGTCAAGGACAACGTGATCGCGCAACTGAGCAATATCCGCACACATCCGTCGGTGGCCGTGGGGCTCGCCAACAAAAAGCTGCAGCTGCATGGCTGGATCTTCAATATCGAAAGCGGCGTGATGCTGGCACTCGACGGTCGCACGGGAACGTTTTTGCCACTCACCGAAAACCCGCAGGTCTATGCCGTCTGACACGAACGATGGCGCGCGTGTTGCCGACCGGTCTCGGCGCGGCCTGATGTAATGCAGCGCATCGCGCTGCGACGATGAGCGGTCGCGGTTTCGACGATGAACCGCCATCCCCCGTTGCCACCTTGGGCGCCGCACGGCCCCGCTCACTCGGCGAAGCAGCGAAACGCAAGACTGATACGCGGCCCGCACGCACCGGCGAGCTTGGGAATGCCGTGCTCGTGCGTGAATTGCGATGCGTAGCTCATCACCAGACAGCTTCCCGGCTCGAGTTCGACATGAACGCTGCGGCTCCCGCCGGTTTTCGGCCGGATAGTCATGCGACGGCGCGCGCCGAGCGAGACGATTGCGATAGGCTGCGCGGGCACCAGGCCGTCCGTCTTGTCGCTGTGAAGCGCGACGCTGTCATGGCCGTCGCGATACAGGTTGAGACCGACCCGGTTGAACGGCGCGCCGACGAGTGCGCGCACGGCTTCGAACGCTTCGCCCAAGGGCGCGGGCAGGTCCGCGGACGCGCGCGAGAAGGTGGCGAGCAAACGGGGCACGGCGACGTCGCGGTCGTACATCCGGCGTTGCTGACTGAACCAACCGACGTTGTGAAGTGCCTGTTCGAACCATTGCTGGGCCACGTCGGCCGGTATGGACTCGGGTAGGTAGCGGATGCCGCCTTCCGGATCGCGAAGAAGGGTTAGCGGCTCGGGGGCGAAGAGGGCTGGCTGCGAGAGCATGGTTGAGGCGGCGCGCGGCGCGCGCGTTGGCGAGCGGGCTGATTGCGGTTCCATGATTATACTGTGTTTTTATACAGTGCTTCCAGCCGGCTCACACCTCACGAAAATGACGCGCGCGATGCGCTGCGGCGCTCAGCCAGCAGTGTGGGCATACGCGGAGCTTCCGGGGAACCGCACGGCGCGATCCGCCGTACGCGTCGCGGGTCGACGCATTTAACCGCGGCAAATGCATGCTGTCGCCCCGCAACAGCAGATGCTCGACGTCGAACGACGCGCGCTGCCTACTGAACATTCAACGAAGCGACGCGGCGAGCCGCGCGAAGGTCGCTTCGTCGGTGCGATCGAAGGCCAACGGCGTGACCGACACGCGTCCCGACGCGACCACGGCCGTTTCGCTGTCCGGTTCGTTCGCGCGCGCGCCGCGCTGAAAGCGCAGCCAGTGATACGCCATGCCGCGCGGGTCGACGTGCGGCAGCACCTCGATGTCTTCGACGAGTCCCACACCTTGCCGGGTCGGCGTGAGCGGACCGGCGGCCGCCGCATCGACATCGGGGAAATTGATGTTCAGGCAAGTCGGCGCGGCGTGCTCGATGGCGAGCAACTGGCGAACCACGCCCGGCGCAAGCGCGCGCGCCGTGTCCCAGCGCACGCTCTCGCGCGCGCTGAACGTCTGGCTGAGCGCGAACGACGGTAGCCCGAGCAACAGGCCAGTCATCGCCGCGCCGACCGTGCCCGAAAACATGGTTTCGACGCCGAGGTTGCCGCCGCGGTTGATGCCGGACAAAACCAGCGAGGGCGGCGCGTCGCGCATCAGATGGCGTAAGCCCATGACGACGCAATCGCCGGGCGTGCCTGTCACGCCGTAGCGCCGGTCGCCCTGGCGGCTCACGCGCAGTGGCGAATGGAGACTGATCGAATGCGATGTGCCGCTCTGATCGTGCTCGGGCGCGACCACCCAGACTTCGTGCGCGAGTTCGGCGGCAACGGCTTCGAGCACGGCGAGGCCGGGCGCATCGATACCGTCGTCGTTCGTCAAGAGCACACGCGGCACTTTGGATTGGTAGGTGGACATCGTGTCGAGCTCCTCTAGGCGGGTGGGGGGGCAGCGTATGGAAGAGTCATTATCGGGCTATCGGCGGGTGCATGTCGCGCGTGCAGCGACAACAAAGCCTTTGCCGCACAGCCTTTGCGGGGCCCTTCAGCTTCGCTCGACAACGACCACTAGACGATCGGCGACAGACGCTCGCGCTGGCCCGATGAGAACAGACGAGCGGCCACCCATTTGCCCAATCGCTGCATGGGCCGTTCTACCAGCAAGTAAGACGCATACGCCGCGAGAATGGAAAAGGTCAGAAGGGTGACAAACTTTCCCATCCCGCCCTCCAGCCGGAAAAGCGGGCCCAGTACCGGCATCATGTCGATATGTTGATGTAGCGGCTCGTGAACGATATATAGGCTGAAAGAGATGCGACCCAGGAAAACGAACACGTCGCTCGGCCCGCGGACCAGATTGCGAGCCTTGGAGAGCAATCCATCAAAATCGGCGCACAAATACACGCTAAAAATCGCAAGAGCGGCTAAACCCTTTCTGGTCAAACCATGCCCCATTGCATAGCCGGAGAAGAAGTGCGACAAGAAATAGGCGGCCAAAAAGAGATAAAGCAGAGTGCGCAAGTGCGAGCTTAGACCGAGCCAGGTTTTCCTGAAGTTGGCGTACAAGTAGGCGAGAAGAATTCCCACTACAAATTCGAGAAACAGCGGACTGCTCAATTGGCTGACCAGTTGAGCGGGGACCGGCAGACTTCCGGCATAGACCTGCGTCGGATAGGCGTCCAGGTGCAGCGGAAAGTGCGCCAGTTTTTGTAGCCCGAATACACAGCCGATCAACACTGCCGCTGCAGCCAGACCGCGGTGGGACTTGCACACCAACATGCCTGCCGCGAACATGACGTAGAACCAGAGTTCGTAGCTTAACGTCCACGCGGGAGACAGAATGTTGTAGCCGAAAAACGGCGCGTCGCTGTTCGCCAACGGAATGAACAACAGGCTAAGCACCAGGCTATGCCTATCAAGGCCAGGGTCAGCGATAAACAGTATGGCTATAAATAACCACGCCAGCGGGATAACCCGGAACGCGCGCTTGAGCAGGAAGGGTAAGACGAACTGGTTTTTCTCGCTTTGCGTTGTCGTGTACATCACAAAGCCGGAAAGGATAAAGAAGATGTCCACTCCGATTCGGCCATTCTCGAACAACGTGTTACCGATGTGCGGAATGACATCGTTCAGCAATTCGCGGTAGTGATACAGCACCACAAGTAAAGCGCTCACGCCGCGCAGACAATCCAGCGATTCAATATGTCCAGGACGCGCAACGATGCCATGCGAGCGAATTTGCATCTCTGACTCTGCCGAACTCATGCCGTGCACACATCCTGTTATTGGTTCAAGGGTTATCGTCGATGCTTTTGCTAGCACGCCAGCGATACCGGAGCGGGATCATGGCACAGATTCCCGGACCGGGACCGGGCTCTCACGTCTGCGCGCGACTTTACGGACGTGATATCTCGACGTTCAGCCTATCGGGTTATTTGAACCGATGCTGTGACGAATATCACATCAGGCGAGGCGGTGCTGTAGTGATCTGACCTGCGGCAACAACCTGCTTCGACTCACTCTTTTGCCGCGAGTTGAAAGCGGATCTTGCCGTTCGTGGTTGCGATACCTGGGATTTCCACTTAGAAGCGCAGATGCATCACGTTCAGACGTCGGGCAACATCGTGGTCCGCGCTGCTTACCGACTTTTTCTTGATCAGCGCAACGCTCGCGTTGAAAGGCTAAAGACATGCACGTCGCATGCCGTTATAGCATCAAACTACTGGACCATCGGACTAGCCGGCACTCTAGACCCGCAGTCCGAGAAATTGACCTCGGGGAATCATGTGAATCATCAGCGAACGCCAAGGTCACGTACGGCGGCACCGGGCGAAGTCGTCTATTCGGAAGGCTTCACGGGCGAGCCCGTCATCTACCTGATCGCCGACGGCAAAGTCGAAATCTCCACGCACTGCGACGAAAAGAAAGTCGTTCTCGCCGTACTCGGCAAAGGCGACTTCTTCGGCGAAGCAGCGTTGTTGCCGCCCGAACCGCGCGCGCATACCGCGAAAGCGCTCAGCTTCTGTCAATTGACCGTCATCGCCGCAGAGGTGGTCGAAGAGGAACTCGAGCGGGTGTCGCCCTTGCTGCGCCATATCGTGCGCACCATGATCCGGCGCAGCAAGAAGAAGGACGATATTCTCGCCACGTACACCCATGCCGACTTCCTGCCGGGCGTGCTGTCGTACGCGCATGTTCTGGCGTTGATGGCTGCGCCGGAAATCGCTGATCGTTTCGAAGGGCGCGGGCGTCGCACGCAAGGTGAAGAGGTTTCGGTGCCGCTGCCTGACGTGCTCAAGAAGTGCAACGCGATCGCGGGCCATTCCCGCCCGCACGCAATGGCCATGCTCAAGCGCATGGAGAAGCTCAACCTCGTCACTCTGGAGCAGGGCCGGTCCGATCGCGCCGCTGTATCGCCGGGCCGCTATTCGGCGCAGGACGGTGCGACGAGCCGCCAGCTCGTGACCTTCGATCCCACGCGGATCACCGAGCGTGCCCAGCAGGTGGCGGACGCCACGCTCGACATCTCGATTAGCAGCGAGCTCGAACTGATCGAGTTGTCCGATCTGGAAGCACTGATCGGCGTCGAGAAGAAAGTGATTCTCAGCAAGCTGTCTCACTCGGAAATCGCAGAAGATCTTTTTGCATTCCGTAAGACCAAAGTGCTGAACTACGTCGAAGAAAAAGGCATTACCTATTTCTCGCGGCGCAATTCGCGTGGCGCGAGTGAGCTGAAATCTCTCGACGACCTGGAGTTCATCGACCAGCGCACCATTTTTGAAGCCATCAGTGCATTCGATACCTATGATCTTGCCAAGCTGCTCACGGCTCTCGAGGGTCAGCCGGTCGCCGAACGTCTCCTTTCCGTGATGACCGAGGCGCGCAAGAAAGAGGTGTCGTGGGTGATGCGGCGCGACATCAAGATCGACCTGGCAGAAGTCGCCGAGATCGAGGAACGCTTTCTCGACACTGTCCGAATGCTCAAAGCTCCCGCCGCACAGGCAGTGCAGGCGTCGGCCACGGGCGTTTGAGTCTCGCGCACTCACCACAACCAGAACCGGGTTCAAGGCGAATCCGGGAGCGACCGATTTAGAGAATATATGGACCTGTTGACGCTTTTCGGCGCGGTGTTCGGCGTGTCGGCACTTGTCGTTGGATTTTCGCTGGAAGGCGGGCAATTCACGTCCCTTCTTCAATTGCAGGCATTCGTCATCGTGCTAGGGGGCACCTTGGGTGCCGTGATGATCCAGAACACCTGGGCGAGGTTTTACGACGGCCTGAAGCAATTGCGGCTCGCTTTCGTGAAGGTGCGGCCGGTCGATCGAAAAAGCCTGTCGATTCTGCTGGAATGGGGCGACCAGGCGAAGCTCAACGGCATGCTGGTCTTTGAAGGGATCGAAGCCGACGGCATCAGCGCGTTCGCAAAACGCGGTCTGGAGTTGCTCGCCAACGGCGTGACGACTGGCGTGCTAGAAGACGCGCTGCAACGCGAACTCGACGCATACGAGCGCAACCACATGGCGGCTGCGCGAATCTGGCAGCAGGCGGGCGGCTATGCGCCGACCTTCGGGATCGTCGGGGCGGTCCTGGGTCTTATCCAGGTGACTGGCCATATGCTCGAGCCTGCCGAACTCGGGCGGGGAATCGCCGTTGCGTTCGTCGCGACGCTTTACGGCCTCGCGCTGGCGAATCTGGTATTCCTGCCGCTGTACGGCAAGATTCGCGCGCAGGTGGATAGCGAAATGCGCTTCAGGCGCTTGTATCGCGATGGCTTGCTGGCGATATCGCGCAAGGAATCGCCGCATACCATCGAAACCCGGCTCTCCGGCGACGTGCGTGAACGGGCCTCGGAGTCACTGGGGTAGTCGCCCTGCCAGCCCACTGCCAGCGGCCAATCAATGTATCCCACGCAGCGTTTTCATCAATGAAGATATCTTCCGACAGCAAGCACGTCGAAGCGAACACAGCCGGCCATGAGGACGATATCGGGGAGCAGTCCGGGCGCTGGCTGATCTCATACGCGGATCTGATTACCACGTTGATGGTGTTGTTCCTTGCGCTGTACGTGCTGCAACTCTCCAGAAACAAGGAACTCGAGTCCAGACTCTTCGAGCAGCAACGAACCGCCGCTGTGGCCGCCCGCGCGCCGGAGCGGGCCGACGGCAAACAGCAGCTTCTGTCGTTACTGGAACCGCTGCGTGAAAAGCGGCAGATCACGATTTCGAGTGTGCCGCACGGGGTTGAAATAGCCATCAACGCAAAGATCCTGTTCAATACGGGTGATGCGCACCTGTTGCCGGAATCGTCCGACGTGTTGGCACAGGTTGCCACGATCCTACGGCTGCATTCGACCCATAACATTCTCGTGGAAGGTCATACCGACAGCGTTCCCATTTCGACTGCAAAATTCGAATCGAATTGGGAGCTTTCGTCGGCGCGAGCCGGGGCCGTCGTGCGGTTTTTCGCCGACAAGGGCATAGCAGCGCACCGCCTTGCCGCGATTGGCCGGGCCGACAATTTTCCGTTGATCATTGGCGATGATGCAGCGGCGCGGGCAGCCAATCGTCGCGTGACCATTCTCGTTGAAGGTTGACTGCGGCCTTATCAAAGTGCAGATCGGCATCGCACATGTCGCGGACGTTCAGCGCGTTTGGCGGATTCGACCCGCATCCGCAGCGCCTCGTCGCAAGCGCGGTTGATTGGCAGAGCCTGCCAGTCGGCTTTTCTCCGCTGTTCGCACCATGTTCGTCACCGCACCGAACAGACGAATGAAAAAGGTTTTTAATCGACGAACAACTTTCCGCATGAAGCCAGCAGCAGAGTTACGCAAAAAGAGAATAACGCGCGGTTCGGTGTAACGACAACCTTCCGGGGATGCGCATTGCGGCGCAGGCGCGCACAACAATGATCGATGGAGCGAGACAATCGATGAAGCCGATCGTATTCGGTGGACGCTTCGGGTGGATTCATCCGGGCGAAAGCAAACACGGCGTCGTGATGTGCAGTCCGTTCGGACATGAGCAGTCTCGGGCACACAAGGCAATGCGCTACCTGGCCGAGAGACTATCTGCACACGACCTTCCAGTGCTGCGCTTCGACTATCTGACGACCGGCGATTCGACCGGCCACGACGGCGAAGGCGATGGGGTCGACGGCTTCGTGGCGGATATCGGTGCCGCGGTCGAGCGCCTGAAAAGCGAAACCGGAGTGACGAAGGTGACGTTATGCGGGCTGCGTCTCGGCGCGACTCTGGCGGCGCTGGCATCGCATCATCCTCTGGTGGATTCGCTCGTGTTGCTTGCACCCGTGACGCGCGGGCGCACCTATCTGCGTGAGCTGACGGCATTGCGCAGCACGTGGCTCGAAAACCTTCCGCCGCCTGTCCGGCACGGTCATCCCGATTCGCCCTTCAACGTGCTCGGACAGGTCTATAGCGATGAATTCTGCAGCCACCTGAGCGCCTTCGATCTCGCTACGGCATTGAGCCGTGAGCCTGTGACGCCGGCGCGCGTGCTCGTGGCGGACGTGCGTCCCGGGGCCAGCGAATCGCTATGCGTTGCACTGCGCAAGCGGGGCGTCGAGGTAGAAACGCATAGCTTCGACGACTATTTCGACTTCATGCAGGAAACAGCGTCGTCCGTCGTACCCGTGAAGACGCTCACGAGAACCGCGCAATGGGTGGCCGAAAACGCGGCCGCTCGCACCGCGAGCGAGGGCACGACAGCCCGGTCAACCACCGCTGCCCGGCCGGTTACCAGTCCCGACGGCCATGCGATCATCGAAACACCGGAAGCAATCGAGCGCCCGGTCGTCTTCGGCAGAGCCAGGCTTTTTGGCATGTTGTGCGAGCCGCGCGAAAGGCGGGCGGGCGGCCCCGTACTCCTGATCACCAACACGGCAGCCAGCGTGCATCATGGGGACAGCCGTCTGTCGGTGCGCGTTGCGCGGGAAATGGCTCGCCGCGGCATTGCGTCCATGCGCATGGATGCTCAGGGGATAGGGGACAGTCCGCCGCGCTCGCCGGACGGAACATTGGATACGACCGAATCGATCTACTCGAATGCCACCGTCGAAGATGTCGCGGCCGCGGCCGCATGGCTCAAGCACAAGGGGTTCGATACGGTGGTCACGTTCGGGATATGCTCCGGTGCCTACAGTGCATTGCGCGCATCACTGATCGAGCCAGCGATTGGCGCCGTCATCGCCGTCAACCTTCAGCGCTTCTATATTCCCGAGGGGACGACGCTCGAAGAACTGCGGGAGCAGAACCGCAACACGATGGCGCGGCTCGGGGCGGCGATACTCAAGCCGACCAAGTGGTGGCTCGTGCTAAGTGGCAAGCGCGGCCTGCAGCCGATCATCGAGGCCTTCGCCGCAAACGTGATCGCGCGGCTGCGTTCGCAGGTGATCGGCCTGGCGGGAAACAGCGCCGGCGCTGCCACCGAACCGCCGCTCACGGATCCGCAGGGCGTCGTTCGGGGACTCGAACGCAAAAAAGTGCGCACGCTCCTCCTGTATGGCACGGGCGACGACGGTCTGGACCAGCTCAACGCGCACTTCGGCAAACATGGAAAAAAGCTCCCGGAAGCGTCCACGGTGAAGGCCGCTGTCTTTAACGATGTCGATCATGCGCTGTTTGATCCACGGGCCTCAGCGAAAATCATCGCGCTAAGCGAGACGTTCATTAGGGATCTCCATCCGAAGACCTCGTCGAGCAAAGGCGCTGTCTCGCCTCTGGCGCTTGCGCAGCGGCTATGAAGCGGGCGGCGCCCCGTTGCTAGCGGGTATCGGGTTCAGCTATTGGCGGCTACGTGAGGGCGACGATGCATGTCGCTCGGGCGCGAAGAGTTGGCACACAAGCATTGCCTGAACTGGGCCGTTGCCTGATCCGCAACCCGACCCGCGAACCGAACGTCTTTTGTCGAAACCCCTCCTCGCTCGATCATCCTGCTCCCGTCGCCGCAACCCCTCTACTTGTCTGCACAATAGGCGCTTCGCCTTCGCTGACGGCCAACGAAGCCGCTCGGCGAAGCAAAGGTGTTTTTGGCGATTTGAACCTGTGGTACCGTGGAAGTGTTCGCACGCGCTCATACACGCGGTTCTTTTGTTTTTAGAGCCGGAGAGGGTCGCTTGCGGGCGCGGCAATTCACCTGGCACGCACCGTCGATTATTTGCTTCTTGACTGGCGGAGGGTACATGAAGACTGTCGGCTTTTTCATGGGGACAGTGGCCTTCTTCGCCGTGGTAGGGCTTTCGTTGCTGGCAGTAGCGGATGTCCTGTTCTCGGAGTCCGACGAAGACGTCTACGAAACACAGACCCCAACACACAGTGGCTGACCACGCGCCTTGCAGTGTTTTCTTTAGCGGAGACTGATCGCTTCTTGACCGGCGAGCCGCGAGGCGCGGTTCGGCCCGCGGCCCATTGGTTGGCGCGATCATCAATTTCGATGGTTTTGGCTTATTTTGACTATGGCAGAATCGGTTGTGGCTTTATCTCGCGGTTTACTGCAGCTTGATACGCTACGGTCCAGCATGAGATCCGCTGATTCGTACTTTCCTTCTCCCGATGGGCGCGAGGCCCTCACCACGGTCCAGGGCACGAAGCCGCTTCAAGACCTGTCATGTGCTATGGCACATGGCATCAACGGATTCCCGAATCGCGTCTACCGAAAAGGATGCTTTTCGAAAGATGGAAGAGACAGGAGGGAAGCATGACTTTTGTCACGGTTATAGGGACCATCGTATTTGTCGCAGTCATTCTGATCGCACTGTCTGCAGTTATCGAAATTATTTTTTCTTCGAACAAGAAAAAAATGAATGGGGCAATGGACAAAAAGCCCGCATGGTTTCGCAAGCGGCGCGCATTGACCCGGCCTCATGACGCGACTCGCGAACCTACACGCGAGTCGCCGCGTCGGTGAGCAAGCGAAGCCTTCTATCCCGTGCGGGATACGTCGCGTTTGTTGCAATAGCGTCGGCAGGTTAATGGTCGGGCGGTCCGCTCTCGTTCGCAACGGTCGAAGTTTCCTTTTGGTAGCAACGGCTTCGGAACCTTGTGTGCGATGCCGCACTGCAGCCACTTTCCACAGACGTTAGTCTCTTCCGTGCCCCCGGTGCTCCGACGCATTCGATTGGCGGTTCGTTGCGAGACGCGCCGTCGGTTTGCGCGGGCAAAGCGCGCGGTGTTGCAAAAGAACAGGCGCATCCATTTGGACAAAAGCGGTCCCGGACTTTGAACGAAGCGGGACCTAAGAAAAAAACTCGCCGTTGCAAAAGAGAAATCACATGGCGCAATCCGCATTTCCTTTAATGCTTCGGTGGTGGACGAGCATCGAAAAGCGGCTTTATCGCGAGCCGTCAGAAGCGATTGCGCCCGATCGTCCGTGCTCCGCATCATTGTCCGTACTGTATGACGGACACGAGAATATCGACGCGCTGTGGAAGGCGCTGCTCGAATGCCGGACACCGCATATTCAGGTTGTGTGGAGCTCGCCTGATACAGGCGAAATGCGCTTGCTGGCCGAATCGTATGTCGCGATTCCCGAGAAGCTGTTCTTTTTGAAGTCGCTGCGAACGAGCATCGAACGTGTTTCCGTTCTGGTGGCGAGAGCGCAAAAGCGGCTGGATGTAGCCGCGTCCATCGACGACTTTGCGCTCGTGACTGGCAGAGCACAGCCGGCCAGATTGTCGAGCCTGTCCGCCGTGTCCTTTGCGCTTCGTCATCTCACCCGCAAGGTGCTGAACCAGCCTATGAAACTGCTCGCTCAGCGCGGACATTGGGTATTAGCCTATCGGCGCGCCGAAGCATCGGCGGGATGGCGCGCGGAAAATGGCACTGAGGGAGAAAAAAAGCGGAACTGGATCAAGCTTCCCAGCCTGCCAACCGAGTTTCAGGCCGATCCTTTTGTCTGGCAAGGGAATAACGGCGAATACCATCTGTTTTTCGAAAGCCTTCCCTATCGCACTGGACGCGGTGTAATCAGTCATCTCGCGCTGGACCCTTCGACACAGTCCTGGCAGACCACGCCGCGCGTGGTGCTCGATCGCGCTTACCACCTGTCGTACCCGTTTCTCTTCGAGCATCAAGGCGAGGTCTTCATGATTCCGGAGACCTGTGGCAACCGCACGATCGAAATGTATAAAGCGTCCGCCTTCCCGACCGACTGGGTCTTGCACAAGGTGATCATGCGCGACATCGTCGCGGCGGATACCACGCTCCATCACGACGGACACACGTGGTGGATGTTCACGAGTGTGCTGGAGGGAGAGGGATCGAATTGGGACGAATTGTCGATTTTCCATGCAGACAATCCGTTCGGCGAATGGACCGCGCACCCAATGAACCCCGTCGTGTCCGATTGCCGTCTCGCCCGCATGGCCGGAAACCTGTTCAAGGATGCGCAAGGGCGACTGATTCGCCCCGCCCAGAATTGCGAGCGGGAGTACGGCGCCGCGCTGACGTTTCGAGAGATTACGGAGCTCACGACCACAACCTATCGTGAGCGGACGATCTCGGTCAGGAATCCGCCGCGCGGCCATCAAGGGCTTCACACGTGGAACGCGGCGGGCGCGATCACCGTCATCGATCTGAAAACGCACCTTCCCAAATGGGCTCCTTGGCGAGGAGCGCTGCGGCGCGCATGACGCCGTGCGAACGCGTCCGACGTCAAAGACCAAGGTGTGTGGCTGCGCACAGACCCGGCAATCGGCGCAGGCTTACATTGATTGCTTATCGAAGGCGGGCACCCGGGCGGCTCTTGCTTCGGGTGGCCATCGCGAAAGGAGATGTCGACTTTGCGATCGTCCAGCAGGCTAGCGCGTCGTCAGGCAGTACCCGTCAGTAGCAGCATTGCTCCGGCAGCAAGGCGCTTGCGTCGATTGCGTGGCGACGGGCCTTTCCCAGAAAAACGGCAGCGGGGCCAATGAAGCTTCTCCATGTCATCGTTGCGCTGAACGCCGACGGCGCTGAACTCATGCTGCAGCGTCTTATCGAGTCGCACCTCGAGCAACCGCGCTTCCGTCATATCGTATGTTCCCTGACCACGACCGGCAAAGTCGGCGAGCAGCTTTCCGCTCGCGGTATCGAGGTGCATGTACTGGGCATGCGATCCGCGCTCGGTTTTCCTCGGGCGTTGTGGCGACTCGTGAAACTGATACGGACTTTGCAACCTGACATCATCCAGACGTGGATGTATCACGCCGACTTTCTCGGCGGCCTGGCAGGACGTCTCGCAGCTCACAAGCGGATTGTCTGGGGTGTGCGGACTACCGAGGTCAGATCCGGCGGATCGCGTGCTACGGTTTTTCTGCGAAAGATATGCGCATGGCTTTCGTACTTCGTGCCGCAGACCATCGTATGCGCGGCCGAGGCCTCGCGCCGGGCGCATGTCTCGGTTGGCTACGACGCCACCCGCATGCTCGTCGTGCCCAACGGATTCGATGTTGCACGCTTCTGCGCGTCACCGGAGCAACGGGCTGCGATCCGCAATCAATGCGGATTCCGAAGCGATTCACTCGTGATCGGCATCCTGGGGCGGTTCCATCCGGTCAAGGATCATCACAACTTCGTGCGGGCTGCGGGCTTGCTGGCAGCGCGTTACCCGAACGTGCGGTTCATGATGGTCGGACGTGAGCTCGACGCGAACAATCGCGAACTCGCCGACTGGATCGCCAAGGCGGGGCATGAGTCGCGCTTCGCGCTGCTTGGCGAGCGAAGCGACGTTCCTGCGTGCCTCGCTGCCATGGACGTCTTTTGCCTATCCTCGCGCACCGAGGGATTTCCGAACGTCGTCGGAGAGGCGATGGCAATGGGTTTGCCGTGCGTCGTGACAGACGTCGGGGACGCCGCCATGCTGGTGACCGACACCGGGGTCGTCGTCGCAAAGGAAGATGCCGAGGCGCTCGCCGCAGGCTTGTCTCGCGTCATCGACATGACGCCGGAGGCGCGCGCCCGTCTGGGTCAAATGGCAAAAGCCCGCATTCATTCCGAATTCACCATGGCGCGTGCGAGAGAGCGGTTCGAGGACATTTATCTGCGGCTCGTCAACGACAAATGAACCGGCGGGCGCAGCGAATTGCCGGCCGCGATCGCGGCGTGAACAGCAGCGCGCCGAGCTGAACGGCGCTTGAGCGAGCGCCTGAAAACCACCGCCCAAAGCGGCAGGTCGCGTTAGTAAGGGCTGGCACGGTCGCTCGCGTGGCACGCGGACATTCTAAGGAGAAGGAATATGTGCGGGATCGTCGGCTTTTTGGGTGGACGCGGCAACAGAAAGGCGCATTACCAGCAAACAGTCCAGAAGATGGCAGACGCCATCGCCTACCGTGGGCCCGACGACGCGGGCTACTGGAACGACGAACACCGGCGCATCGCTTTCGGTCATCGCCGGTTGGCGATCCTGGATCTCTCCGCAGCCGGGCACCAGCCGATGCTATCGGGCAGCGGCCGCTATGTCATCGTCTTCAACGGCGAAATTTACAACCACCGCGATCTGCGCAAGGACCTCCAGGATACGCAGCACGCGCCGGTCTGGCGGGGCACGTCCGACACCGAAACGCTCATGGCCGGATTCGATGCCTGGGGCATCCAGGCCACCATCGAGCGTGCGATCGGCATGTTTGCTTTCGCCGTATGGGACAGACAGGAGCGTCAACTGACGCTCGGCCGCGACCGCATCGGCGAGAAGCCGCTTTACTACGGCTGGCAGGGCCAGGGTGAGGACGCAACGTTCCTGTTCGGCTCGGAGTTAAAGGCATTGAGAGCGCACCCTGCGTTCGAGAACAATGTCGATCGCGGGGCCTTGAGCCTGCAAATAAGGCATGGTTGTGTGCCCGCGCCTTATTCGATTTTCGAGGGCGTTTTCAAGCTCGAACCAGGCATGTTGCTCTGCGTATCGCTCGAACGGCGCGAGCCGAGGATATGGGCTTACTGGTCGGGCGTGCAAACGGCCATCAGTGGTGTCGAACGGGGCTTTTCAGGCAGCGCCGAAGACGCGGTCGACGAACTGGAGCAACTGCTCAAGGACGCGATCGGCCAGCAAATGCTCGCAGACGTGCCGCTCGGAGCGTTTCTGTCCGGCGGTGTCGATTCGTCGACGATCGTGGCCCTGATGCAAACTCAGTCGTCGCGGCCGGTCAAGACCTTCACGATCGGCTTTCATGAAAGCGACTTCGATGAGGCGAAGCTTGCCCGGGCCGTTTCGGCGCATCTGGGCACCGACCATACGGAGCTCTACGTCACGCCGCAGCAGGCGCTCGACGTCATCCCGCGACTGCCCGTTCTTTACGACGAGCCTTTCGCCGATTCATCGCAGATTCCGACCTTCCTCGTCTCACAGCTCGCCAGGCAGCATGTGACGGTATCGCTGTCCGGCGACGCTGGCGACGAGCTCTTTTGCGGATATCAACGCTACAGGACGGCGCCCGGCATGTGGGACAGGATGACCGCGCTACCGGTACCGTTGCGCAAGCTGGTTGCGTCCGGCATAGCGGGGATTTCGCCGAAGCACTGGAACAGCGTGGCGGGCTTCGTAGAGCCGATGCTTCCGTCTTTGCGCGGCGTGAAGATGGGCGACAAGCTGCATAAGGGGGCCGCACTGTTGTCGTGCACGTCGCGCGACGAGGTTTATCTGCATCTCATGTCGCAGTGGAATGACCCGGCTGCACTGGTGATCGGCGGCTACCGCTTGCCCACGCGCATGGACGGCAACGTGCCGTCGTTTGCGGGTCTGGATGAGGTGCAGCGCATGATGGCGCTGGATATGATCTCGTATCTTCCAGACGATATCCTCACCAAAGTCGATCGCGCTGCGATGGGCGTCTCTCTCGAAACCCGCGTTCCATTTCTCGATCATCGCGTCGTGGAGTTTGCGTGGCGGCTGCCCCAGTCGATGAAAGTGCGCAACGGCCAAACCAAGTGGGCGCTGCGACAGGTTCTGTACCGCCATGTGCCGCGCGAACTGATCGAGCGACCCAAGCAGGGCTTCGCTGTACCGATCGGTCATTGGCTGCGTGGCGAACTGCGCGAGTGGGCGGAAGCATTGCTCGACACTTCGCGGCTGCGGCGCGAAGGCTTTTTCGAGCCGGCGGTGGTGCGCAGCAAATGGGAGCAGCATCTTTCGGGGGAGCGCAACTGGCACCGCCAGCTATGGAACGTTCTGATGTTCCAGTTGTGGCTGGAACACCAGCAAGAATCGTCGATGCCGCTTTTCACGTTGCCGGTGGCCGAGATGGCGGGCGGAAGTTTAGAACCCGGATGGCCCATCGGCCAATAAATGTCAGGCGGCTTTGCAGTGCCGATTCGACCATGGTTCATGTAGCGCGATCTGTTCAGCGAAGAAATTCAGAATCGACACCTGCCGCGACGCCGCGCCGCAAGCGCGGCTAATACCGCCGCACGACCCGCAGCGAAGAAGGGCCTTGGCCGGACCGGCCAAGGCCCTTTCTAGTGTCCGCACGAGGCACGCCGACAGCGATAGCTTACTTATGATGGGTTTGCTCGGAGACCGTGTTGTGCGCAATGTTGTTGCTGACGAGCCAGCGCGGCGTCCTGAACCGGACGATCGACACGTACAGCCAGACATAGACGACGGCAAACACCAGCGCAGTCATGGCGAGTGCCACGGGGTTGTCCCAGAAGAGCGAAGCGGGAATGATGCCGATCAGGCTCAGCAGCCAGAGGTAGGGTGACGTACGTGCATTCCTGCGTACCTGCTGACGCGGATCGAGGCCCTTGCGCACGACCCGCTTGTAGATCAGCGTATGCATATGTATGCCGTCCGGCGCACCCACCGGGCGGCCCCGGACGAACTTGCGGCGATAGATCGAAAACAGCGTTTCGAACGCCGGATAGATAGCCACGACGATGGGGTACCACGCACACACGGAAGGATGGCGCGCGACCAGCAGGACGAGCAGTTCCGCCATCACGAAGCCGATGAAATAGGCGCCGCCGTCGCCCAGAAAGACCGAGGCGGCCGGATAATTCCAGATGGCGAAGCCGCCGATCGCCCCGATCATGGTGAGCGCAACGCTGACCACCAGCCAGTCTCCGACCGCATGCCCGACATAGCCGATCGAGCTGAAGATCAGGATCGACACGACCGCGGCGAGGCCATTGAAGCCATCGATAATGTTGATCGCGTTGGTGAGCCCAGCGACGGCCAGCACCGAAAGCCCGATTGCGACAGGCGCGAAGGTGAGGATCGGGTCGATCATGGGTAAATCCACACGACCAATCACACCGTGCAGCAAAAAGGCGCCGGCAAGCGCTGCAGCCATTGCGCTCAGCAGGCGCGCTTTGACGCTCACGCGCTTGGTCAGGTCCTCGATCACCCCACTGCCGAATGCAGGCACGGCGCATAGAAGCAGCAGCGCGACCTCGCGTGTGGGGTTGCCTCCGAACAGCGAACCCATGAAAAGCGTGACGCACGTTCCTCCCGCAACCCCGATCCCGCCAATCCTCGGAACAGGAAAAGAATGGTTTTTCTGCACCCCGTGCAGATCGTGATCGAAGGACAGCGATGCGTAACGCCCCGCATATCGAACAATGAGCAGCGTAATGCAACAGCAAGTGATGAAGCCAAGCGCAAGATTTAGCATTTTTTTCACTCAGCAGGTGTGCGCATCCTTCAATACGAGACCGACATAGATATTGGATGCATCTCATGTCCTTGTACACGGGTTTATGCAGGTTTAACAGTGCCAACCCAACGGAAAGGCGAAATATCGGGATTTCCCCAATAAGTCATACAAGGCGCCTTTTAAATACGCAAAAACGTTGAGTTATCCAAAGCAATTTAATAGGCGTCTGGCCGTCAGTGCGTCAGCACACTTTCGCAATTAATCTCCTTCTTTTATTGATTTGGAACGGCAGTCGCCAAACGGTTTGCGCTTGCAGGGGGGCGGCCCCCGTGCGGCGAATGCGAGGCACTGCTGCCACCCATGCGTGTAGCTGGGTGATGTGGCGACCACAGTTCGTCGACACGACCGGTTAACTCGCGAGCGGAAAACTCGAAAGACGCCTATGCCTCGTTTTCGCAACGTCTTCTCAAGCCGCAGCCGCCGTAAGTCGCGTTATTCGTCGTATTGAATTTCACGGCCATGCCATTGACAGGTTTGTGTTCGATGACGCGCATACATTTGATTAGTCTGACGGTAATTTGCCATCTACTAACACGGCATAAACAATTAGCTGATGAAACTGCGTAAGAAAGATGAGCTTGCGCGAAGGCGAGATTCTTCGAACGGGGAATGTCTGACTTCAGTTATTCCTGGTAAAGCCGCATGAGCCAATAATCAGTCGATTACGCAGCGACTTTAAGGGGTCCCAGTCCGATACCGGATATTCATCAAAGGTACTTTCAGTTCCACCCTCATGAGCATGGCGTGCTTGCAGTGCTTCGTCGAAGCACGCATCGTCCATTGACCAGGAAGAGCCTGTGACGAGACGTTCTATGAAAAGCAAAGATCAAGCGTCAGCAGAAACGACAGCAAGCGACACTGAGATCGACTTCGCATCGATCATGGAGACCCTGGGCCGTCGTTGGAAGATGATCGTGGTAACTGTCGCGGTCGTCGTTGGCATCGGCGCGGCGTACGCGCTCTTCTCTGCGCCGGTCTATCAGGCCGGCATGCTCGTCAAGGTCAACGACACGAGTGTCGCGCCACCGCCCGATCCTCGCGACATGGTCAGATCCGCGGCATCCATGTTCGATCAGAAGTCCACGGCCGAAGGCGAGATGCAGATTCTCGCCTCCAAGTTCGTGCTCGCGCCCGTCGTGGATGCCCTCAAGCTCTACATTCAGGCAGCGCCGCACCGTTTCCCGCTGATCGGCAACTGGCTCGCGCGCCGCACCGACGAAACCGCGCAGCCGGGGCTGTTCGGCAAGGGAGGCTTTGCCTGGGGAGCCGAAGCGATCGACGTGGCCGCGTTCGATGTGCCGAGGAAGTTCGAGGGCGCGGCATACACGCTCACCTATCTGGACGATGGCCACTATCAGGTGCGTGGCCCCGGCATCGAGACCGGGATAGGCGGTCAGGTCGGCAACGTCGAAAGGTTCGACACCAGTCTCGGCCCGATCAGCTTGCTGGTGAACAGAATTCGCGGCGAAAAGGGCGTCCAGTTCGATCTCACGCGAAACTCGCGCGAGTCGGCCGTGGAAGGGCTGCAGAATGCCCTGCTGATTGCGGAGCAGGGCAACAAGTCGGGCGTGATCAGCGTCACCCTGGAAGGCCACAATGCGGCGCTGGTGAGCGAGACGATCAATGAGATCGGCCGCGTTTACCTGAATCAGAACGCAGAGCACAAGGGCATGAACGCGGAAAAGTCGCTGGAGTATCTCCAGCAGCAGCTTCCGGAGGCCCGGCGTCAGATGGAGCAGGCCGAAGACAGCTACAACGCTTATCGCAACAGCCATACGCTCCTTAACGTGGACGAAGAAGGACGTGTCGTCCTGCGCCAGGCTTCCGAGGCCGACGCTCAGCTGATCGAACTGAAGCGCCGGCGTCTCGAACTGGCGAGCCACTTCTTGCCGGCTCATCCGAGCGTGATGGCGCTCGACCAGCAGATCGCGGCGACCCAGAAGTACATCGACAACCTGTCTTCGCGCGTCAAGGCGATGCCGGCGACCGAGCAGGGCGCGCTTCGTCTGCAGCGCGACGTGCGCATTACCACTGATATGTACTCCGCCCTGCGCAACAACATCGAAACGATGCATCTGATCAAAGCCGGCCGCGTGCCCTCCGTGGAGCTGCTCGACCGGGCGGTGGTGCCGCAGCGTCCCGTCAAGCCGGTCAAGGCACTCGTGCTGGTGATCGCGGCCGGTGTGGGGCTGTTCCTCGGCATCGTGTTCGCCTTCGCGCGCGACTTCTTCTCCAAGGGCGTGCTCGATCCGGACGAACTGGAGTCGAAGACCGGTCTGAGTGTCTACGCGACGATTCCTTTGAGCGAAAGACAGGAGCAGCTTGCCAAGCGGATTGCCGTCAAGGCGCCCGAGCAGCTAGCGCTCGCCTCGCGCTACCCGACCGACCCGGCGGTGGAAGGGCTTCGGATGATGCGCTCGTCCCTGCAATATGCACTGATGGACGCGCGCAACAATATCGTCATGCTGGCGGGCCCCTTGCCCGGCATCGGCAAGTCGTTCGTGTCGGCGAACCTGGCGACGCTGCTGGCAGCGGGCGGCAAGCGCGTGCTTCTCGTCGATTGCGATCTGCGCCGCGGCCACCTGAATCAGTACTTCGGTCTGCCGCGAGGCAAGGGACTCGTCGATGTGATCCACGGCTCGCATTCGCTCGAAGAGGCCGTGCATCCCGCGATACTGCCGAACCTCGACTTCCTGCAGTGCGGCGTGTATCCGCCCGACCCGGCCGAACTGCTGCTGCGCGGCAGCTTCGCGCAAACCATCGATCGCGCATCCGACGCATACGACATCGTGCTGCTCGACGCACCGGCGATCCTCGCCGTGTCGGACACGGCGATCATGGCGCCGGTCGCAGGCTCGATCTTTCTCGTTGCGCGCTACGAGGACACGCGTTCGGCCGAGATTTCCGAGTCGGTGAAGCGACTGGGGCAAACGGGTTCGATCGTGACGGGCGTGCTGCTCAACGGCTTCAAGGTGCATTACGGCAACTACGCCCAGGCGCGCCGGTACGGCGGCTACGCGTACGAGGCCTACAAGAGCGATCAGGAAAACTGAGGACGGGGCTCGCGCCGCATCCACTTGCTGTTATGCCCATATCCGACGCTGTATGCAACATCCTGCATGTTAAAAAGGAGAACTGATCATGCTCTCGCCACATGAGTTGAAGCTCGGCATTGTGGGTCTTGGCTATGTCGGCCTGCCTCTGGCCGTGGAATTCAGCAAACATTGTCCCGTGGTGGGATTCGATATCAACCGTGCGCGTATTTCCGCGCTGCGGGAAGGACGCGATATCACGCTCGAAGTCGACGATTCCGAACTCGCGGCCGCCACCGGCATGCAGTTCAGCGCCGAGGTCGAGGACCTGCGCGACTGCAACGTGTTTATTGCCACCGTGCCCACGCCGATCGACCACTACAAGCGTCCTGACCTCGCGCCGCTGATTGGCGCCTCGCAAACGATTGGCAGCGTGCTCAAGAAGGGCGACGTCGTCATCTATGAATCGACGGTCTATCCCGGCGCCACGGAAGAAGAGTGCGTGCCGGTGCTCGAGCGGATGTCGGGTCTGAAATTCAACACCGACTTCTTCGTGGGCTACAGCCCGGAGCGCATCAATCCCGGCGACAAGTTGCACCGGCTGCCGGATATCCGGAAGGTCACCTCCGGATCGACGCCCGAGGCCGCCGAATTCGTCGATCAGCTCTATCGTGGCATTATTGCGGCCGGCACTCACAAGGCCAGCAGTATCCGCGTTGCCGAGGCGGCCAAGGTGATCGAGAACACGCAGCGCGACGTCAACATCGCGCTGATCAATGAACTGTCGATCATCTTCAACAAGATGGGTATCGACACGGAGTCGGTGCTGCTCGCGGCCGGCACGAAATGGAATTTCCTGCCGTTTCGTCCGGGCCTGGTGGGCGGACACTGCATCGGCGTGGACCCGTACTACCTGACGCACAAGGCGCAGGCAATCGGCTATCACCCAGAAATCATCCTCGCCGGGCGGCGCCTGAATGACAGCATGGGCAACTACGTCGTGTCGCAACTCGTCAAGACCATGACGAAGCGCGACATCGCCATTTCCGGCGCGCGCGTGCTGCTGATGGGCCTCACTTTCAAGGAGAACTGCCCGGACCTGCGCAATACCCGGGTGGTCGACATCGTCCGCGATCTCAAGGAATACGGCATCGAGGTGGACGTGTACGACCCTTGGGTGTCGAAGGAAGAAGCGCGGCATGAGCACAATATCGACCCGATCGAGGAGCCGCCGAAGGGCGCCTATGATGCGATCGTGGTCGCGGTGGCGCACCGCCAGTTCGTCGAGGCGGGCGCCGATGCGATTCACGCGTACGGCAAGGCGCGACACGTACTGTGCGACCTCAAATACGTGCTCCCGCTAGGGGCGAGCGACATGCGGTTTTGAGGCGAGCGGACCGGTTGAATCCGGATTCGAAAACGAGCCGCGACGATGCATATCGGGAAGGTCGGAGTTCACAATGAAGATGCCCAAGGTCGTCCTGTTCGCCAACACCGATTGGTATCTCTACAACTTTCGGATGTCGTTTGCGCGCACGCTGCGCGAGGAAGGGTTCGAGGTCATCCTGTTGTCCCCCGACGGCGAGTACGGTCCGAAGCTGCGCGATCTGGGCTTTTGCTGGCACGCGGTACCGATGAACCGGAGGAGCCTCAACCCGCTGCGTGAGCTCGCGCTCGTAATGTGGCTCGCGCGGTTTTTCGCCCGAGAAAAGCCACAGATCGTGCACGGATTCACGATCAAGAGCGCCGTCTACGGGTCGCTCGCGAGCAAGCTCGCAAGCGTGCCGGCGCGTGTGAACGCCGTGGCGGGAATGGGTTACGTGTTCACGAGCGGCGACCTCAAGGCGCGCGTTCTGAAGCCGCTCGTGCGCCAGGTGATGCGCCTCGCGCTGAATGGGCGAGACAGTATTCTCGTCCTGCAGAACCCGGACGACATCCGACTGTTCGAAGCCGCGCGCATCGTCAACCAGAAAGCGATCCGGCTCATCAAGGGTTCGGGTGTCGATCTCACGCGCTTCAAGATGAAGAGCGCAGCCGCGCAAGAGCCGGTCTTGCCGCTGCGTGCGTTGCTGGCAGCGCGTCTCGTGTGGGACAAAGGCATTGCGGAATACGTGGAGGCGGCACGTTTGCTCAGGCGCGAACACCGTACCGTGCGTTTTCTGCTTGCCGGCTCGCCGGACGACGGCAACCCCGCATCGGTCAGCGCGGCCGTGGTGGAGGGCTGGGTCAAGGAAGGGCTCGTCGAGTGGCTCGGGCAGGTGAGCGACATGCCGAAGCTGTTCTCGGAAGTCGACGTGATGGTCTTGCCGAGCTACCGCGAGGGTTTGCCCAAGGCCCTGATCGAAGCCGCCGCCTGCGGTTTGCCGCTCATTACGACAGACGCGCCCGGATGCCGCGAAGTAGTCAGCGAGTCGGGCGTGGACGGAATATCGGTTCCGGTTCGTGACGTGCCGGCGCTCGCCGCTGCGCTCAGGCTGCTCGACGACGACCGCGAGATGGGCCGAAAGCTCGGTCTCGCTGCACGAGAAAAGGCGTTGATCAATTTCGATGAACGCATTGTCATTGAGAAGACGTTGAGCGTGTATCGCGAACTGGTGCCGTCGATTTCGCTCGAAAGCGAGCCGCGAGATCATGCCTCGTACGTATGAAGAATGTGGAGACTGTGATGTCCGATCGTTACGATTCGATTCGGCAACAACTGCTGCGGCATCCGCAGAAGTGGTTGATCACCGGGGTGGCGGGGTTCATCGGTTCGAACCTGCTGGAGGCGCTGCTCAAACTGGACCAGCACGTCACTGGGCTCGATAACTTCGCGACCGGTCACCAGCGCAACCTGGACGAGGTGCGCTCACTCGTGACGGCCGAGCAATGGAGCCGGTTCAGGTTCATCGAAGGCGACATACGCCATCCGGAAGACTGCCGCGCCGCGGTAAAGAACATCGATCACGTGCTGCACGAAGCGGCGCTCGGCTCCGTTCCCCGCTCGGTCAATGATCCAATCGCGACACACGAGGTCAACCTGAGCGGTTTCCTGAACATGCTCGTCGCCGCGCGCGATGCGGAAGTTCAGAGCTTTACGTACGCGGCGTCGAGTTCGACCTATGGCGACCATCCCGGTCTGCCCAAGGTCGAGGACCGCATCGGGCAACCGCTCTCGCCTTACGCGGTGACCAAGTACGCCAATGAACTGTACGCGACAGTGTTTGCTCGCACCTACGGCTTCAACACGGTGGGCCTGCGGTACTTCAATGTGTTCGGCAAGCGTCAGGACCCGGACGGCGCCTATGCCGCGGTGATTCCGAAGTGGACGGCCGCGCTCATCGACGACACGGACGTCGTGATCAATGGGGACGGCGAAACGAGCCGCGATTTCTGCTTCATCGACAACGTGGTGCAGATGAACATTCTCGCGGCGACGTCCGACGCCGCGAGCCGCAACCAGGTGTACAACGTCGCGGTCGGGGATCGGACGACGCTCAACCAGCTCTACGGCTGCCTGAAGAGCATGCTGGCGGAAAACGGGCTCGCGAGCGACCGGCGTCCGATCTACGCGCCCTTCCGGGCGGGCGACGTCCGGCATTCGCAGGCCAATGTCGACAAGGCCGCGCGACTACTCGGCTACGAGCGCCCCATCCCGCTTGCCGACGGGCTGGCCATCGCCATGCCCTGGTACATTCGCTTCCTGTCGCAGCGGCGGCTCGCGTCGAGCGCGGGCGATGCGACGACGAGGCCCGCATGAAAATCGTCGTCTTCATCTACTCGATGCACGGCGGCGGGGCGGAGCGCGTCACCGCCAATCTGACGAACGAGTGGGCGGCGCTCGGCTGGGAGGTGACCATTGTCACGCTGACGGCTGGTGAAATCGACTGCTATCCGCTGCATCCGCGGATCAGGCGTATCGAGCTGGGCCTTGCGGGCGGTTGCGAAGGCGCAGGCGGACTCTTGCCGACGCTGAGGGCGAACCTGCGACGCATCGCGGCGTTCCGGCGGGTGCTGCGGGACATCCAGCCGACGGTCGCGCTAGGCGTCATGGCGACCGCCTCGGTGCTTGCGGTGCTCGCGGGCATCGGGTTGCCGTGCAAAATCATCGCGAGCGAGCACACTCATCCGCCCAAGGCGCCCCTCACGCCATTCTGGGAGCACTTGCGGCGCTGGACATATCGCCTCGCGGACAAAGTCGTCGCACTCACGGATGAAACCCGGCAATGGGTCGAAGCGTATTGCCACTGCACCGGCGTTGCCGTCATTCCGCCTCCTTTCACGCTGCCGATCGCGCGGACCGACCCGGTCATCGAGCCGCAACGCGTGGTCGGGGACAAACGGCGGGTGCTGCTCGCAGCGGGTCGGCTCTCGCCCGAGAAAGGGTTCGACAGTCTGATCGAGGCATTCGGGAAAATCGCGAACACGCTGCCGCAATGGGATCTCGTGATCGTCGGCGAAGGGCGCGCCCGGGCGTCGCTGGAGCAGCAGATCGACGACGCGCATATGCGCGGTCGCATCTTCCTGCCGGGCCGCGCAGGCAACGTCGCCGACTGGTACGAGCGCGCGGATCTCTATGTATTGAGTTCGCACTACGAAGGGTTTTCCATGACGCTCGTCGAGGCCATGGCGAGCGGCTGCGCGGCCGTGAGCTACGACTGCGATTCGGGACCGCGCGTCATCATCGAGCCGGGTACCAACGGACTGCTGGTGAATCCGGTGGGCGATGCGAACGCGCTTGCGCGCGCGCTCGAAACGCTGATGAAGGACGACGCCGAGCGCCATCGCATGGCACTGCGGGCGGTCTCTGTCATTGAAACCTTTGCGTTGCGCAAAACGATTGCGTTATGGCAACAGGTCTTCGTGGAATCCGGCGTGGCTTTCCCGCCGCGCGCCGATCTCCCTCTTTGCGGTTGACCACGAGCACGCCATGGCCACCCATCCCCGCGCCGCGCGCTTTTCTATTCGACGTGTTGCACGGCCAACATAGTCTGAGGAGTTGTCGATCCATAATCGTGCGACCTCCATGCGGAGCCGGACCTCAATGAAGATCATGCTGGTTGTCAGTTCAATGGGAAATGGCGGCGCCGAGCGCGTGGCGGCAACGCTGGTGAATGCCTGGGCGAAACGCGGGGACTCGGTGACGCTGGTCATTACGTATAGCGGTCGCGGCTCGTGCTTCTATCCGCTCTCGGACAAAGTCCGCTGCATCTATCTCGCGGATCTCGTGAAGCAGGGGGCGCGAGCGCTGCGTTATCTCGCCCGGTTTGCCGCGCTTCGCTCGCTCATCCGCAACAGCGACCCGGACGTGGTCGTGTCGTTTCTCACCAACGTGAACATCTCGGCGATTCTCGCGTCGCGCGGCCTCGGCATTCCCGTTATTGCATGCGAACACATTGACCCGTCGGCTGACGGCCGCTCGGCGCTCCTCAGTCTGATGTGCCGGTTCATCTATCCGAGCGCGAGCCTGCTTACCTTGCTGACCGACAACATGGTGGCCCCGTTCAAAAAGATGGTTCCGCACGTCAAACGCATCGAGGTGGTGCCCAACCCGCTGCCCGACGAACTGCTTCTGCTGCAGCCTCAGGTTGTCGAAAAAGGCGCTCGCAGGCGGCTGATTGCGGTGGGGCGGCTAAACACGCAAAAGCAATTCGATCTGCTGATCGCCGCTTTTGCCACGCTCTCACGCGACTTTGCGGACTGGGACTTGTGGATCTGGGGCGAGGGGCCCGAGCGCCCGAGTCTCGAGGCGCAGGTCACGCATCTGCAGATCGGGCATCGCGTGTTTCTGCCGGGCAAGACGACGACACCTTGGGAAGAGATGTCGCGCTCGGATGCTTTCGTGTTGTCGTCGCGTTACGAAGGCTTGCCCATGGCCATGCTAGAAGGCATGGCGCTCGGGCTGCCGACCGTGGCGTTCGACTGCAGGAGCGGGCCGCGCGAACTGACACGTGGAGGACAGGACGGACTGCTCGTTCCGCCCGGCGACAGACAGGCGATGATCGACACGTTGCGGCGAGTCATGTCGGACGAGTCCCTGCGTGCCGAACTGGGCCGCAAGGCAGCGGACTCGGTGCGGCAGCGCTATTCGGCTCAGGCGATATTGCGCATCTGGGACGGCATTTTCGCGCAGCTCGGGGCGCGCACGGTGCAGTGAAGTGGGGGTTCCAAGGCGCGTTGCTCACACGGCAACCGGCATGACGAAAGGGCTCGGTCAGGACCCCAGACGAGCGGCCGGCTTTCGAAGTGCGATCAGGAAGACCAGAAGGAGAACAACGATGGTTGGCAGGCGACGCGTGATCCACTCCTTGCTCCTCGGGGCCGTGGCCGGCGGGGCGGGGGCGATGGGGTTCGACGCACGCGCGACGCTCGAGCGGGAAGTCGTCGCCGACAAGTCGTTCGGCGTCAAGGGAGATGGCAGGAGTAGTGATCGCATCGACCTTCAGACTGCGATCGACCAATCGGTGGGTATCCGGGTGGTGAACCACCACGCGGACCGCTGCCGGCGCCAGGGCGTGTCGATCATCAGCGGCAAGAACATCCTGTTCGAAAATCCTCTGTGGGAAAACATCGGCGGCACGTTGCCCGAGGCCGGGCTCGATGCCGAGCCGAACGGCAACACCGACATCCTGCAAAACATCCACCTCGTCAATCCGACGACGCGCAACTGCCGGACCGGCATTCTCGTCTATCTGATGGAGATTGCAGGGCCCGTGCCGAAGCACATCGATATCCAGATCACGAACCACCGCGAAGAGGGGGCGAGCGATGCGGCATACAGCGTATCGGGCCTGAAGATGAAGGGGCGCATCGTGTCCGGGCAGATCGTGAGCCGCTGGCCGAGCTGGGTCGGCTCGCGGCTGGGCAGCGTCGAGAGCTATGACTACGACAAGGCGGGCCCCAGGATCATCGTCACCAACCTGCGGCTCATTCCATGATGCAAGAGCTCAAGCGCCCGGAGCTTACGCCTGTAGTCTTCGCGAGCGTTCCGGAAATCAGGTTGCGAAACGCGGCGGTTCTGACCATCACCTTCGGCGTGTTCGTTGCCGTCGCTGCCGATGCCACGAAGCGTTACTTCGAGGGCGTCTACCATTATTTTTCGCGCTGTCGTGGGCAGACGTGCCTGCCGCAAGCGGAGACGTCATGTCCTATTTTGTGATTTCACTGGATTTCGAATTGATGTGGGGCGTGCGGGACCACCGGGCGATTGCCTCATACGGCAAGAACATCCTGGGCGTGCGTGAGGCTATTCCGGCCATGCTCGCGCTATTCACCAGGTATCGCGTGAGAGCGACATGGGCGGCGGTCGGTCTCCTTCTCTTCGACAACAAGAAGGACCTGTTGGCGAACCTGCCTTCGCTCAGACCTTCTTATGCCGACGCGAGGCTGAGCCCCTATGCGAGCGGCTATATCGATTCAATCGGCCCGGATGAGAAAAGCGATCCGTACCACTACGGCCTGTCGCTCGCACGCCAGATCGTCGACACGGAAGGCAGCGAGCTGGGCAGTCATACTTTCTGCCACTACTACTGTCTCGAAGCGGGGCAGGACGCCGCCCAGTTCGCCATCGATCTGCAGGCGTCGATTGCAGCGGTAAAGCGCGTGTCCGATGCGCCCGTGAGCATCGTCTTCCCGCGCAACCAGTTGAACGGCGCTTACCTCGCGGCCTGCGCTGAGCAAGGGCTGATTGCGTATCGGGGCAACGAACGCAGCTGGATCTACCGGGAGTCCGCACGCACCGACGAGGCCGCGCTGCGGCGAGCCGCGCGACTGACCGATGCGTATCTCGATCTCTCAGGCGATAACGCGTTTGATCCGCAGCCATCGGGCGGGCTGATCGACGTGCGCTCGAGCCGCTTTTTGCGTCCCTATGCGCGCGACAAGCGTGCACTCGAATGGCTGCGCATTCGTCGGATCGAGCAGTCGATGACGTCGGCGGCCCGCGCGGGAAAGTCATTCCATTTGTGGTGGCACCCGCATAACTTCGGAGCCAATCTGGCGGAAAATCTCGGGGTTCTGGAGGCGCTGCTCAAGCACCATGTGCGCTTGAGGGACGCTTACGGCGTGCAGCCCGCCACCATGGCAGAAGTCGCCCGCGCGGTGCTGGCTGCCAGGAGCCCGAGACCGAAAGATAACTGCCCGCTCAGCGCGTTAATACAGTGAGAGGTGTGCGCGATGGATCACGATGACTTCATCCGGGAGGGCGCGCACAGGTATGCGCGGGTTCCTCTTTTTCAACCTGTAGCGCAATCGCTCGCACAGTCGCGGATGTCGCGCTTCACCGAGGCCTTCGAGGCTTTTACCGGCGAGCGCTTCAACACCTATGCGGACTTGCATGACTATTCGACGCGCGAATATCGTCGATTCTGGCAGTTTTTCCTGCAGTGGACGAATGGCATCGAATGGTCCGGCGACGCGCAGACGGTATGCGTGGGCGACGAGTGCGAGACCGCATCGTTTTTCCCTGCCGTCGAACTGAACTACGCGCAAAGTCTGCTCAACCGGCAGGTCGCGCCGGACGATTCGCCCGCGCTCACCTCCTGCTACGCCGACGGCCGCCGCGAGACCTATACGCGCGGCGAGTTGCGCGAGCGGGTCGAGCGCCTCGCCCATACGCTCAGCGGCTTGGGCGTGGGTCCCGGAGATCGCGTGGTGGCGATGATGCGCAACGACGCGCAGGCGATTATCGTTGCGCTCGCCGTGACCGCGCTTGGCGCGACGCTTTCGACGGTTGCGCCCGAGACCGGTGTAGAGGCAATCCTGGATCGGTTCGTGCCGCTCGAGCCACGCATCCTGTTCGCGCATACCGCGCAGTGCTCCTTCGACACCGCGGGCTCGATCGCCGCACACGTCGCCGCCGTGGTCGCCGCACTGCCAACGCTGACCGACTTCATCGGCCTCGATGAAACGCCGTTGCCCAGCGGGGTCACCACGCCGCAGCACGTGCTGCGCGATCTGATCGTGCGCGGCGACGCCGCACGGTTCGACTGGAAGCGCTTTGCATTCAACCACCCGCTTTTCATCATGTTCTCGTCGGGGACGACGGGCAAGCCGAAATGCATCATCCACGGTGCCGGCGGTACGCTCATCGAGCATCTGAAGGAACATCAGTTGCACAGCGACTTCGGTCCCGGCGACAAGCTCTATTTCCATACAAGCTGCTCGTGGATGATGTGGAACTGGCAGCTCTCCGTGCTGGCTTCCGGCGTCGAGATCGTCACCTACGACGGACCGGTCGCGGAGGTGGACACGCTCTGGAGGCTCGTGGCCGACGAGCGTGTGACCGTATTCGGCACGAGCCCCGCGTATCTGAAGATGAGTGAAGATGCCGAGCTCGAACCCGGCCAGCAATTCCAGCTCGACGCGCTGCGTGCGATGATGTCGACGGGCGCAGTGCTGTACGACTCGCAGTTCAGTTGGGTCATGCAACATGTGAAGCCGCTGCAGCTCCAGTCGATCTCGGGCGGCACCGACATCATCGGCTGCTTCGTGCTCGGCAATCCGAACCTGCCGGTGTATGCGGGCGAAGCGCAGTGCAAGAGTCTCGGTCTGGACGTGCAGGCCTGGGACCAGGGTGCGTCGACTTCCATGACCGGCGAGCTCGTGTGCGTCAATCCGTTTCCGTCGCGCCCGCTCGGATTCTTCGGCGATAAAGACGGCGCGCGCTTTCATGCCGCGTATTTCACGTCGAACCCGGGCGTATGGACGCACGGCGACGTGATCGAGTTCTCGGTGCAAGGATCGGCGCGCCTGCATGGCCGCAGCGACGGCGTGCTCAACGTGCGCGGCATCAACGTGAGTCCCGGCGAGATTTACCGCATCCTCGGCGGCATCAGCGAGATTCATCAGGCGATGGTGGTCTCTCAGGCCCCCGACGAAGCGAGCGGGACAGCGCAGCGCGTGGTGCTGCTGCTCACGTTGCGACGGGGCATGAGGCTGACCGGCGCGCTCGCCTCGCGGGTGCGGCGCGAACTGACACGGCAGGGGGCGGCGGCCCTGGTGCCCGATGTGATCATCCAGGTCGATGCGCTGCCCGTCACGCACAACGGAAAGCCCTCGGAGGCGGCCGCGCGCGATGCCGTCAACGGCCTGCCGGTGCGCAATCTGGCTTCGCTCGCCAACCCGGGGTGCGTCGAGCAAATCAGCCGACATCCCGCGCTGTCGCGTGAGCGCCGCGAGCTGCCCGAGCCCGGCAAATCGGCCGCCCGGATACAGCGGTACTTGCGTGCGCTGTGGGAACAGCTCTTTAGCTTTTCACCGATCGGTGAAGACGACAACTTTTTCGAACTTGGCGGCCATTCGCTGCTCGCGGCACAGATGCTCGCCGATATCAAGCGAGCAACCGGGCGCACGCTGCCGATCGCAACACTCATCGTCGCGCCGACCATCACCCGGCTCGCCGAGGTGATCGCCGACGAGCGAAGCCAGGAGGCGCATCCTAATCTCGTGCCGATGCGCGCGGGCCGCGGGCGGCCCATTTTCATACTGCACACCATCACCGGCTCGGTGATGGAATGTCTTACGCTCGCGGGTACTCTGCAGAGCGAGCGGCCGGTGTATGGTCTTCAGGCGCGAGGACTCGATGGCGATGAAGCGCCGCAGCGGCGTGTCGAGGAGATGGCGAGCCTATATATCGAGCAGATGCGCGCGGTGCAGCCGCAAGGCCCTTACGCGCTCGTCGGCTATTCGTTCGGCGGACTGGTCGCATTCGAGATCGCCCAGCAGCTCATCGCGACGGGGGAGAAGATCGAGCTGCTAGGTCTGCTGGATACCCTTGTGGATGAACGCTTTCTGCCGCTGCGTGCCTGGATGGGCCTTCAGCTGCGGGTCTTTGCACGACGCTGGGATGAATTCCTTTCGCTGAGCGGCCGCTATCGCATCACTTATGTGAAGCGCAAGACCTTTGCGGTTGTCGACCGGATCGGCGAGCGTCTTGGCCGGCCCTCACGCAGGCGCACATTCGATACCGAGGGCATGCCGCCGACGCTGCAGCGGGTACGCAAGTCGATGAACATCGCCATGACGATGTATCAGCCGCGACCCTATTCAGGGGGACCGATTCTGTACATGCGTGCGACTATCAGGGATGAGACCGAAGGCGACTCGCTGGCGACCTGGAAGCGGGTAGCCAAACGGGGCCTGACGGTTTTGCCGGTGCACGGCCTGCATACGGATCTCGTGGTGGAGCCGCACCTCGCCGTCGTCGCCGATGCGCTCGCGCGCCGGCTGCCTGCGGCGTGATGCTATTTTCTGTTTCCTTTGAGTTCCAGTGAGGATGCGATCGGTGTGATTTCCGTCGCGCCGGGTTTCGGATCGAAGCGCCGTGCGCGAAGAGGGGAGCCGCTCCCATGCCTCGAATCTGCCCGGCCTGGCGAGGCGATGCCGGCATCATTCAATGCTCGCATGGCCTTGCTGGCCGGTGCCGGAGTAAGGCGGCGCGAAGCGCGTCCAGAAAACGTAGCACGCGAGTATGCCGGCCGCCCCTAATCCCGTTGCGAGCAGCACGCCCTTGGTGCCATAAAGGCGAACCAGAATCACATTGGCCGTGAGTTTAATCGCAAAGCCGAGCACGGATATGACGGAGATCGCCTTATAGCGTGTCTCGCTCGCGAACAGCTGGACAAGCGCGCACATCCCGAAGGAAAACGGCACCTGCACAAGTCCAACGCGAAACAGACTCGTGACCGCGATCGTGTCTTCGGTCGTGAACGCACCCTTCTGGAACAGCAGCGCAATCGCATACGGCGCGAGCACGTATGCGATGCAAGCACCGACGATTCCGACCGCCAGCATCAGGACTGACCATTTCAGTGCGGTGCTGCGGGCTCTTGCATGATCGCCGAGAAAAAGCATTTCCGAGAGGATGGGCAAAGCCGCGCGGCTGATCGCAAGCGCCCCCATGCTCAGAAGCAGGGAGAGCAGCCTGTTTGCGTATCCCAGCGTGGCAATGGCGCCATCACCGAGTTGCGCCATGAAGTACTGATCTGCGGGAAGCCAAAGGCTCGCGACCACGGAGCCGACCATCAGCGTTCCCATAGAGCGAATCGTGCCGGGCCACTGGCTGGCCTGCATCGAAATACGTGGAAACGCAGGGCCGCTATCCGCTTTTCGTGCCAGCATTCTCAGCCAGGTGGCCTGGACTACGAAGCCGATCGTCGTGCCCAGCACGAGCGGCATGATCGACGTGTTGTCCCGCGCACCCAGCACGAAAACCAGCAAACCAAGGGCAGGGACGCACTCCAGCAGTGTATTGATGTGCTTTTCCGAAGCCTGCAGCCGGGCCGCCGAGATGCAGATCATAAAGGTCAGTACGCCAATCGGCGTCATGCCGAGGACCATCTGCCGGCACATTTCGCGGGTCGAGTCGGAGAGGTTTCCCGAGAAAAATCCCACCATGTGAGGCCAGCAAAAATACAGCAGAAGTGAAAATACGATGCCGATGACAAGACCTAGTCCTTCCAGTTCGCTAAGGAACCGGTTCTGCTGGGCCTTGTCCTTTCGGAGCGCCACGAGGGCGGGCACCAGCACGACGCTCAGTTCGCTCGTGAGCATCGCAGGCAGCCAGGTGATCAGCGTGAGCGCAAGTTGATAGGCGTCGACCGTGCCGCTGATCCCATAACGGTACGCGATTGCCATTTCCTTGGAGGCGCCAATGCACTTTCCGGCAATAACGAACACCAGCAGGACGAGAGCGCTCCTCGCGATTCGCTTATGGTCCTGATGAACGCCAAGCAGACGTCTCTTTACCGATTCCACCGTTGTGGTCAGCACTATCCTCTCCAGCATGGCGCTTCCGTCGTGGTGCTCGACGTCAGGCACGCATTGTTATGCATTGAATTACACGCTGCCGCATAGAGCACCCGCCGCATCCGGCACGCCCAACGGCTGCGGGGACGGACAGGGTCATCGTGCCCAAGCGCCGCCGCGCACCATTGACGGCTCTTTGCGTACTCAGGGAGCGTGACTTAAAACCAATTGGACGAATGTTCGCTAAGGAACCCGCGGATAGCGATGCCGACCCGGCAGGGATCGATGCTCGCAGGGAAAAGACAAAAATCCCAGGTAAGAAGTGCCCCGCGCAAAACCATTTTCTATCGGAGCAACGCCGTTGCAATGAATCCGGAGAACAGCGGGCCGCCCCCTTACTCTCCCTGCTGGAGAGCCGGGTCGGTCGTGGTCCATCTGTGCAGGATGTAGCGTCCGGCCCGATTGAGCAATGCGTCGTCCGAGATGATCCTCGCCGGACATCCCGCAACGGTCACGTTCGGCGGAATGTTTTTTGTCACGACACTGCCGGCGCCGATCGTTACGTTGTCGCCAATAACGACGTCTTCGATAATGCAGACATTAGGACCGATGTAGACGTTGTCGCCGATCGTTGCGGCCTTGCCTTTGTTCGATCCGATCGAAACGCCCCGCGATATGTTGCAATTAGCGCCAATGATAGCCGTCGGATTAATGGCAAGGCTGCCCACATGACCGATGTAGAAACCCGGCCCGATTTGCGTGCGCGGACTGATCACGAACCCGAAGCGTCGCTGCTTCATGCGAACGATATGATTGAGAACAAGGCACGCCGGTCGCGATTTTGCTGCGTTCGCAAGACGGAACCAGAACATGAAATTGAATCCTTCATTCACCAGGAATTGCTTCACGAACGTTGCAGGGCCGAAGGGGCCGGTGTAGCGATAGAGATCGCTTTTGACGAGGTCAAAAGTTTTCATTTCGTGGCTCTGCGTGGTCCATTCAAATTCTTTTGCCACTTCGGTCCGGAATTCGACACCTTATCTGTTAGGTACAGCATCCGCGAGACGAAGGCGAGAATCAACCTTAGACTATTATTTCCTGGCGATGCGATCGGTGCGAAATGGAACATATAACCGCGATTGACCGGAAATTCATCGCTGGCAATGCCCGAACTTCGGCGACGTGATGTCGTTGTCACCGTGCAGACGTGTTGTTCTGCGCCGCGGAAGAGTCGTGCAGCACGTCAAGATCGAGCGCATTGGCAATGGCCTGCAAGCCCGCCTCGTTGGGATGCAGGTGGTCGCCGCTGTCATAGGCCGGCAGATAAGCCGCGGGATTGGCGGGATCGCTCACCGCTGCGGCTTGATCGAGCACTGCGTCGCAGCCGCTCTTCGGATAAAGAATGAAGGCGTTCACCCTCTTACGCTCGATTTCGACGGCCGGAGTCCAGTCCGGCGTACCCTGAAAGGGCGTGAGCGTCGAGCAGATCACTTTGACATCCGCATCGTGCGCACGCCGGATCAATTGTCGAAAGGCCCGAATGAGCTGGGAGGACGTCGACGGCGTACGGTTGTTGAGATCGTTGACGGCGTTATCGGAAATGACCACCCACTTGACGTTAGCCTGTTGCAGAACGTCACGCTCGAAGCGCGCAAGGCCTGCCTGACCTGCCGCGTTGTTGAAAAAATCGTTTCCGGCAATGCCTTCGTTCAATACCCCGACCACCTTGCCGGCTTTGCTCAGCCGCAAAGCAAGATCATTGGTCCAGCGCCGGTTGGCGTTGCCGTTTGACGCCATGCCATCCGTAATGGAAGCGCCAAACGCGACGAGTGCGCCTAGTGCAGCCGGGTTACGAACGTCGAGGTTGGTGAGAAAGTAATACGATTGACCGTCCACGATTCTGCCCCCAGTGAATGCCGGATCGGCACTCACATCGCCGGGCGCAATGTACGCGTCTTGCAAGCCATCGACGTGACCGGTTGAGCGCGGCGGAGTCCGTTGGGGCAAATGGAAGCTGATGGCCACATCGGCGAGTGCCGGCACCTGGAAAGCGACGGGGTCGCTTGCGACCGCTTCGCCTGGTGCAATCTTGACATAAGGCTTCCCATTGAAGGTGACGACGCGGTCGGTCTCGGCCAGCGTGCGCTGACTGGCCTTACGCTTCGCGATGCGCACGTTGCGGATCACGATGGGTTCGGTTCCGAATACGTTAGAGAAATGCAATCGGGCTGCATTGCCGCCGATGCTGGTATGCACGATTTGCCGCACCGTCTGGTTGTCAAAGCCCTCATCATTCGTAATCGATGAAGCCACCGACCAGGTGCCGGTCCAGGACACGGAAGAAGGGACGACTTGCGCGAAATCGGACAGTGAATATTGCAATGCAATTGCTGCGGCGAACGTGAGCCGTAAAAGTCGACAGATCGATTTGTTAATGTCAATCTCCGGAAACGATGGGAAAAAGCCAGTACGTGCCCAAGCGTATCGATCAGCGCATCCCGCTTTGAAAGCCTGTCGGCGGTGCGAAGTGCCCACCGTAGTAGGGGAGCAGCGTAAGGCGAGGTATTCTGGCGCGAGGTCGTCAAGGTGCCCTCGTGACGCATTTCGAATGACGCATCCGTCGCTGATGCTCGCCAACATCCGGCCAAGAATTCAGTTGCCGATTCCAGCGGCAACAAGTGCTTCCGTTCTCGAGACGTGCAAAGTATTCGCACGCGGCCCATCACCTATGGGTGAAGTCGACGCCGTCGCGCTGCGGCGCGCCATCCAAAGACCTTAACTGGACGGCATCAGTGTTTGCGAGGTGCTTTCACCGGCAACATGGGCGTTTAAAAACAAGTCGTTTTCAGGTATCCCTATGTTTAACTGCGCTACTCTTCTCACCGATGTCGCCTCGTTTAACCATTTCTCCATGCATATACTGAGCATTTTCGCCCCGTTCTCACTGGGATGTGCGTAAAAGCCGACCAGGAGTGGGGTTCCTGCAGGCACTCGGGAAATCGATACATCGCTGGAAGACGCCCTCTCCCCAGAAACTATCCAGCAACTAGCGATTAGCCGGCCGTCTCGCACGACCGTGTAAACGTCCGCTCCCTGATCGATGAAGCGTTGTGCCTCGTTCATAAAATCGCGGCGCGATTTCGCCTGCGTCGTCGACTCATATCTTATAAGGTCGACGAGCTTGTTCTTTCCGACTGCGTCCAGTCGTTCATTCATTTTTCCGCCATGAACGGCGTTGAGCTTGCAAATGCGAAAGGTAATCTCCGGTTCGAGCGGATTCGAATTCTCTGGAACGGGAGCATTGCGGCTTTTCCCGAACATCGCCGCTAAACTGCGTGCAGGCTCCTGTGCGGCGATCCTTACCAGCTTTTTTACGGCTTTTTTTGCCAAATCACGCGTTTGCTGGTATTCAATCGCCGTTCTTAGACGCGGAAAAAAATACAGCGTATGAGTTCTCTCGTAGGAGGTCGCCAACTGGTCCTTATATTTGTCGCCTCCGGGTGTGAGGTCGAACACCCGGCGCTCATCGCGGATCAATTGCTTCGCTAGCATCAGCATATGCAGCATTGCAGGGCTGTGACGTGCGTGGAACGGAGAATAGCCAGTCGAAATCAGGTGCAAGTACCCGCTGCTTTGTATGCCCAGGAACCACGCAACAATCGTTTCATCGACGCGCAAAACGGTCATGTGCAACACGTCCGAATACTTTGCCACTGCAAGGTAAAATCGCTTCAGATCGGCATCGCTCAGAAAGGGGCTAGAGTTATATCGACCGATCTGTCGGAACTCGTATAAGGGCCACGCGTGCTCGAAGACTTCAGGAAACTCATCGCGTTCCACCTTGCGGAATGACACCGCTCCCAGCCGCTTCAGTCTGTTGAGCTTGACCTGTTTGGATTTCAACGCCCGATTGATGCGTTGTTCTTCGTCGAGGCCTATCAAAGGGCGAGAAGACGGTGCTAAATAGCACTTCGTTCGGATCCAACTTGACTTCGCCAGTAATCCGAGATGTGTCGCGGGAGGCAGATATCTGAGCTTCAAGACCTGCCCAGGCCATGTTTTTCCAAGCAGATCCAAGGCTTCGAATATGAAGGAGTCTTTCGCGTCATCGCGCGCAAGCCAGACCTGATACTCAGAGAGCATGTCTCCAGCGTAAACCAGTTGTCCGGTTGACCTCCTGATCGCAACTGTAAGTAGCCCACGTAGTTCACCCTGTGGGTTTGACATCGTCAGAATGACAGGAACAAATTGTTCCCGATAGGTCTCGTACCATATCTTCACAAAGTCGGGAGTCTGAAAAACGGTCCCCCAGGAGCATGCCCCGTACAGATCGAGCCATTGATGCAGAAACGTGGATTCAGAGATTAGATCGAAGGCTGCTTCACCGCTGGAAATTACCGTCGTTCGTTTCATTGTGTCGTCACAGGTCAGCGAGTAATGGGAACGCGTTTTTGCCAGGGGCGAGAGATGCGACGATGATCTGGCTCAGACCGCGGCAGCATCTCCGGGCCGGCGATGCGAGCTCAGATGTCGGTAACGCTTTGTAGCCGTGATTCGCCATCATGTCTCATGAGCGCCGGACAGATCGGATCGACAACGCCCCTCGTATCGAGGATCTAACAAAGTTATTTTGTAAGCTGATCAAACGGGAGATGCTCAACCGGTTGCGCGCGAAGACGGCGCCAGGCGACCCATATGTATGTACTGATGCGACGAGGTCTTGAGTCGAATACAGGGTTGACGCCAACGACGATCTCAGTGCCGCACATGCGCGGATTCGACATGTTGAACTTGTGTTCTGGTTCTCGAATGCTAGCTGGCCTCACTAGGTCGTTCTGCTCGGTAGCGTACAAACGCGTGCTCCGGTGTCAAACGATGATGGTCGAGTTCCGCGGTCTGACATGATCCACGCAACAGCGAGCGTTCGCGACGGATCGCGTGCGCATCACGATGCCGTCGAACTGGAAAAAATGCGAGTCACGGCCACGATACGATGGTCGAGTCGCTTTTCGGCGACGCCGCTTACGGCCTCACGATTCTGGCCGACGTCACTGCCTTCATGAAAGCCCATTAAGCGTGTGCGCGTGGCCAGCTTCAACCAGCGCCCGATCGCGTCGACGAGCGCGCCGCCACCTTATTCAATCGAGCAGTGATTGCAAGTATTATCGATGTATTGGGCCGGCTTTCCGCGCTCGGGGGGGCTCATCTGGATATAGCCGCCGTCGAGCTTGTTATGACGGACGATGTTGCGGCTGTAGTCGACGCCCCCTTCGCCATTGGACCCCCCGGTGATGTTGCCGCCATTGATCATGGCGTTACATTCGAGAACGTTGCCGCCGGTGTCCTGGCCGGCGTCGTTGTTCTCGACACCGAGGCGGCAGTTATCGGCCAGGTTATAGGCGACATGCCCGTTGATCGAACCCACCAGGGCGATACCGTAGAGCGGGCAGTTGGCGAATGAGTTGAATACCAGAACATCCCCGGTCCCGCCCCCTTGCCCTTCGGTCTGAAACATCGATTGACCGAAGAAGTCGCGAAAGCTATTGCCGGCGAGGACAAAGTTGTCCACCGCGCCATTGGTCTGCACCGGAATATCGTAGTGTCCGGGACGGTC
Organism: Paraburkholderia suaedae; assembly: GCF_040812055.1. Classification (NCBI taxonomy): domain Bacteria; kingdom Pseudomonadati; phylum Pseudomonadota; class Betaproteobacteria; order Burkholderiales; family Burkholderiaceae; genus Paraburkholderia; species Paraburkholderia suaedae. Next base: position 124,952 of record NZ_JBFOAH010000004.1, read on the forward strand.
CCAGTCACGGATGCGGGTCGGGTTGGCGCCCACAAAGGTACAGCCAACCAGGCTGTTCCCGGTCGACGGACCCTCGAAATTGAACATGTTGCTATCCTCGCGGACCGTCTTCCTGAACGTTACGCCGGGTTCACACTGGATATGCCGGTGACTGGCCTTGATTATGACTGTGCCATTGATCAGATAGGTCCCGGCAGGGACCAGCACGTCGCCAGCGTTGACCGCCGCCTGGAAGGCCTTGGTGTCGTCGGAATTTCCATTGCCGGCGGCGCCGTAATTCTTCGGGTCCCGCGGGTTGATCAGCGTTGGCGGGGTGAATGAAGTCTGCGGGCAATTGGCCGTGTGCGGGACCGGCGAACTGCTGAGGCCGCCGCCGTGGCCTCTACTGTTCTCGCTGTCATTTCTAACCGGGCGCAACCAGCGCATGAAATTGCGGCCCGAGAGGTGATCCCAGATACGGCCATTGTCCCAGGCAGCGTAGGCGGTATCGAAATGTCTCATCCCGCCCGGAAGGTCGATCGCAAGCACAGACACACCAATCAGGAACACGCCAACCAAGGTGGTTTTTTTCATTTTCATTCGCTGAAGTCGACAGATCGATTTGTTAATGTCAATCTCCGGAAACGATGGGAAAAGCCCAGTACGTGTCCAAGCGTACCTGTCAGCGCATCCCGCTTTGAAAGCCTGTCGGCGGTGCGAAGTGCCCACCGTAATAGCGCAGCCGTGCAGGGCGAGGTAGTCCGGCGCGAGCTCGTCAAGGTGCCGTCGTGACGCATTTCGAATAACGGACCCGTCGCCGATGCTCGCCGACAATCCGGCCAAGATTTCAGTTGCCGATTCCAGCGGCAACAGGCAGCGCTTCCGTTCTCAAGACGTGCAAAGTATTCACGCACAGCGCGTTGCGCTGGCGCGGCGCCATCCTCGAGACCGCCTCGGGCGGCATGTGGCCATTCGAGCATGGATCTGGCGAAGGCGACTGTTCGTCGTCGAACGCAATGGATAGCATGCGACTTCCTGGAGAAGAGGGGAGTCATCCAGCAACCTGGCGCATCGGCGGCCTCGCCTGGACTGAACTGAGGCACCGCAGACCCTTCCGCAGCACCATCGCATTCGGTCGCCAGCGCGGACGTTTGGGCGACCATGGCTGCCCGATCCATCTCAAGTCACAGTGTGCGAGCACGTACGTTAATCGGACGAAACCGCATGTACCATATCGTCAACGACGACCCCGGCGACATAGCCTCGTTTGAGCGCGCCGAAGACCGCGACAAAACGAGCCGATCTTGGCGCTTATCCCCGATCGTCTCATGTGACCTCCAATGTGCAAGATCAGCCAATGAAACTGCTCGCGGGTATCCCGCTCCCGCCAGGTTGTCCGCCCGACGTCTCGCTCTGGCGCGTCGATGTCGCATTTGATGGATATCTCGATGACGAGATCTTTGCGCAATTATCCGAAGACGAGCGTGCCCGTGCTAAGTCGTTCCATCGTACAAGCGATGCCCTGCGCTTCGCGACGGTTCGAGCGGCACTGCGCGAACTGCTGGCCGACCGAATTGGAGTGATGCCAGCACAAGTGACGCTGGCAAAGGGAGAATTCGGGCGACCGATGCTCATGCACCAACACTCTCTCGACTTCAACGTGTCGCACTCGGGCAGTTATGGACTCATTGCCTTGTCTTCGCGCAGGCGGGTGGGTGTCGACATCGAGATGCGCGCAACGGATGTTGACTGGCGCGCGGTCGCGGAGCTGGCACTCGACCCAGCCGAGCGCGCAAGCATCGAGCGACTGAATGCTGCGCAACAACTGGAAGCGTTCTACGATGTGTGGGTCATGAAGGAATCGATCGTCAAGGCTGCGGGCATCGGTTTGACCGAGGACCTTCGACGTCTTTCTGTGTTACCAGACGGGGAAGGTCTCGTGCGGGGGCACTCTTGCTCAACTGAAAATGCGGCGCGCTTTCGAGTTGCCACACTGCCCGGTCCGGACGGTTATAGGGCCTGCGTTGCGTGGTCGGAGCGCGCGGACTTGAACCTCCGTTAGGCGATGATGAAAAGCGTATTCATGTGCCCTGTAGGGTTGCGATTTCGACTTTCTGCAGGCGCCGCAGATGCAGATGACAGTGCCGCAGACGAAGGACTGAACTCGCAACCTTAATCGGCTTGCGTGATTGTCGTCAGGAATAGCTTGCGATAGCCCCTTTCGTGCTCATCGACCACATGCGGCGGCACGGCGGCGAGCCGTTCGGCGATACGCGTGTCGTCGAGTTCTAGCGAGATCGAGCGTTTGGGGACGCTCAGGCAAATCCGGTCGCCATTCTGCACGATCGCGAGCGGACCGCCAACGGCGGCTTCCGGCGTGACGTGCAGCACGATGGTGCCCGCAGCCGTGCCGCTCATACGGCCATCGGAAATGCGCATCATGTCTTTTACGCGTTGCCGGCCGAGCTTTTTCGGAATCGGAATATAGCCTGCTTCCGGCATGCCGGGCGCGCCAACCGGCCCGATACGCTTGAGCACGAGAATGTCGTCGGCGTTCATATGCCGTTGGTCGAGTCGCCGATGGCGAGCAGAACGCGCAGCGCATTCTCGATTGCTTGCGGCGTGAGGATTTTTTGCGGCGTGAGCTGCGCGCCGATCATCGCGACCGCCTGCTGGGCGGTGCGCTCCACGATGCGAGCCGGTCAGCTCGCCCCTGTCACAAGCTGGATAGCGGGCACGTTCGCCGCTGCGGCGCCCATCAATTGCGCCGGCACCGTCTTGTCGCAACCGCCGATCAGCAGCCCGCACGCTTGCCCGAAGGGTCGCGTCACCGGGTCCAGTTCGGGTGTCCCCTGATTCAGGAAACGCACCGCCGTGCCGTAATCAGTGACAACCCGCTGACAACTCGTGCGCTCGACGCGACGCCAGTGTGGTCGGACAGTGAGCCGGCGATTGATTCGGCGAGGGTTGGCTATGGAGAAAACGGCGTGAATCGATTCAGCTTGAACACCAAATTATGGCTCGCATTGTTGATTACCTGGCTTGGTCTGCTGGGACTGGGCGGCTGGGCAGGATGGCAGTCGCGCACGACGATGCTGTCGGAGCGCAAGGCGGCCGTGCAAAACGTGGTCGAATGTGCGTACGGCATCGTGGCCGACTATGCGAAGCTCGTCGATCGGCACGAATTGACGCTCGACGAGGCCAAGCAACAGGCGATGGCGCGACTGTCGGTGATGCGCTATCCGGGCAACGGCTACATGATCGTCACCACGGCGACACCGGTCGTCATCATGCATCCGACACTCGCGGATCTGCGCAACAAGGACGTCAGGCAGTACGCCGACACGGAGGGCAAGCTGCTGTTCGTCGACATGGTCAAGCTGGCGCAGTCGCAAGGGCAGGGCTTCGTCGACTATATGGCGAGATTGCCCGGCAAAACTGAACATGTGCCGAAAATCAGCTTTGTCAAACGCTTCGACGGCTGGGATTGGTATCTGATTTCAGGCGTCTACGTGAACGACATCGACGAGGCGTTCCGCGCCGATCTGCTGCGTTATCTCATCACCATTCTTGCGATAGGCAGCTTCAGCACGATCGCACTCGTGCTGATCATCCGCAACGTGAAGCGCAGTCTTGGCGGCGAGCCGGCGTATGCCGCGCATGTGGCGGAAACCATTGCGGACGGCGATCTGTCGCGACCCGTTGCGCTGGATGGCGACGACCGGCAAAGCATGCTGTTCGCGATGCAGCGCATGCAGAGCCGGTTGGCCGACGCGATCCGGCGCATTCGCGGCGGCACTGAAACGATCACGGTCGCGGCAGAACAGATCGCCGCGGGCAACATCGATCTGTCGGCGCGTACCGAGGAGCAGGCGTCGTCTCTCGGCGAGACGGCGGCCAGCATGGAGCAGCTCACCGCGACCGTGAAGCAGAACGCCGACAACGCGTTGCAGGCGAACCAGATGGCGCTCAGCGCATCGAAGCTCGCGGGCGAAGGCGGCGAGGTCGTTGAGCAGGTGGTCGCCAACATGCAGAACATTGCAGCGAGTTCCGCGCGCGTGGTGGACATCATTTCCGTTATCGAAGGCATTGCGTTTCAGACGAACATTCTCGCGTTGAACGCGGCAGTGGAAGCAGCGCGTGCGGGCGAAGAAGGCCGCGGTTTTGCAGTGGTCGCCGGCGAAGTGCGCAACCTTGCGCGCCGCAGCTCGGATGCCGCCAAGGAGATCAAGAGCCTGATCGAGGACTCGGTCGAACGAGTCGACGACGGCAAGGCGCTGGTTGAAAAAGCGGGCGGCACGATGCATTCGCTCGTCGACGCAGTCAAGCGCGTCACGGACATCATCAGCGAAATCTCGGCGGCGTCTGAAGAACAAAGCCGTGGCATCGAACAGGTCAACGTCGCGATTGCGCAGATGGACGAGACCACGCAGCAAAACGCAGCGATGGTCGAACAAGCCGCTGCCGCCGCGCAATCGATGCAGGAACAGGCGCAGACGCTGCGCGACGTCGTGAAGATGTTCCGGCTGCAGGGCGAGCCTGCGTGACCTGGTGCCGGATTGCGGCGCGCGCCATTCGGCGAGCGCCGCTTTCGGCTGGTCGAATGATTTGCACCGGTATTGGCGAGCTGGCTGCTTCGCGCTCAGGAGAAAGTCGCCTTTCGCGAAGGTCTGAGCGGATCTCCGCTGCGCCGCGCACGACGTCGTTCTCGACCATGAGAGCATTAGGGTATTTGTCCTTTTCGTGCGCGAAGGGCCATACTTCAAGCGCTGCCCCTTCCTCCCACGCCCGACTGGAGAAGTGCCGCCATGAAGCTCTTTACCCTTGCTCTCCTGGCGGCCGTGCTCGCCGGATGCGCCGCGAACCAGGGCCTGTCCAGCAACGCGCCGGTGTCGCGCACCGAAAGCTGCAAGGCCACGTCGGATCAGGAGATAGCGGCGCTGTTCGATCGATGGAATCAGTCGCTGCAAACCGGCGATACGCACAAGGTGGTCGCCAATTATGCGGAGCGTTCCATTCTTCTTCCGACCGTATCGAACAAGCCACGCCTCACGGTCGCTGAAAAGGAGGACTACTTCAGTCACTTTCTTCAAGATCGCCCGTCGGGGAAAATCGATTTCCGCTACATTGAACTGGGGTGCAACTCCGCTGTAGACGCTGGGCTTTACACATTCACCTTCGCCCGAACGGGAGCGGTCGTTAAGGCGCGCTACACGTACACCTATCGCTGGGACGGGACGCAATGGTTGATTACAAGCCATCATTCATCGGTCATGCCGGAGAAAGAATGATGTCGACCGATCGGATCCGTGGTCGCGCGCCGAGGCTCGGGCCGGAGAAACCATTCGACGGCGCGCCGGGCATCGGCAAAGCAGTGACCTGACAGCCACCTGAGCACCCCGCGCGCAGGCTTAGGACTCCCAGTCGTCCTCGCGGGTTCCCTTCGACGCCTAAATCCGTCCTGCAATAATGTATTGCGAAGCTGGAACGTATGGCGTCCAGACACGCTTAAACGCACCGCAAACGCAGGCGGAACGGGCACTTGACGCCTGATGTCCCAGTCATTGATTCGCCACCCGCCATGTGCGTTTCACCGAGACCCTTGGTGACTTACCTCTATCATGCTGCCTTCGCTATCCAACGGAAAAATTGTTGTGACACTCGATGAAATCCGCAAGAATGCGTTCGCAATGCCTGTGCACAATCCGGCTTATCCGCGTCCACCGTTTCGATTCCTCAACCGCGAATACTTCATCATTTCGTATGAGACCGACATCGATGCGGTTCGCGCGGTCGTGCCGGAGCCTTTGACGGTCGACAATGCGCTGGTCCACTACGAGTTCATCCGCATGCCGGATTCCTCCGGCTTTGGCGACTACACAGAGAGTGGCCAGGTCATTTCGGTCGTGGATGAAGACGGCCGGAAAGCCAGCTACACGCACGCAATGTATCTCGATGACGAAGGTCCAATTGCTGGCGGCCGGGAGATTTGGGGTTTCCCCAAAAAACTCGCTTCACCCCGTTTATCCGTTGACGGAAAGGACACGCTGCTGGGCACGCTCGACTATGGGACACAGCGGGTCGCGACTGGCACGATGGGCTACAAGTACCGCGCGCTCGATATTGAATCTGAACGCAAGAAACTCGCGGACACACCCAATTATCTGTTGAAGGTCATCCCCCATGTCGATGGCTCAGCGCGGATTTGTGAACTCGTGCGTTTCTACTTGCGCGACGTTTCCGTACTCGGTGCATGGGAAGGCCCCGCCGCGCTCGAACTGCACGCACATGCGTTGGCGCCGGTCGCCGACCTGCCTGTCAAAAGGGTAGTGGCCGCCAGGCACGTCATTGCAAACCTCACCCTCGATGTCGGCGAAGTCGCGTACGACTACCTGGCCCCCGCGGAAGCACTGAAGCTCGCAGTCAACCAATAATTCGAAGGAGCCACTATGTCGTTGCAAGGAAAAGTCGCGCTCGTGACGGGCGCCGCAAGCGGTATCGGTGAAGAATGCGCACGCAAACTCGCTTTGGACGGTGCGGCCGTCGTCATTGCGGACCTGAATCTGGCAAGCGCGCAGCAGGTCGCGGACAGTATCGTGGCCGCAGGTGGGAAAGCACTGGCGGTGCCAATGGACGTTACAAGCGAAGAAGCGGTCAATGCTGGTATCGAAGAAGCAGTGGACAAGCTCGGCAGTATCGACGTGCTGGTTTCGAACGCCGGTATTCAGATTGTCAACCCGATTGAAGACTACGCATACTCGGACTGGAAGAAGATGCTCGCCATTCATCTGGATGGCGCATTTCTGACCACCAAGGCCGCTATCCGGCACATGTACGCATCGGGTAAGGGCGGCTCCATCATCTACATGGGCTCGGTCCATTCACATGAAGCCTCGAAGCTGAAGTCGGCTTACGTCACCGCCAAGCACGGTCTGCTGGGGCTTGCGCGCGTGGTCGCGAAGGAAGGCGGCTCTCGTGGGGTGAGAGCGAACGTCGTATGTCCGGGCTTTGTCCGTACTCCATTGGTAGACAGGCAGATTCCGGAGCAGGCGAAAGCGCTTGGCATTTCGGAAGCCGAGGTCGTTAAGGACGTGATGCTAAAGGAAACTGTCGACGGCGAATTTACTACCGTAGCCGACGTTGCCAGAACGGTCGCTTTTCTGGCCGGGTTTGAATCGGCAGCACTGACCGGGCAATCGATTGTGGTCAGCCACGGTTGGTTCATGCAGTGAGGAGCCGACGATGCGCCGCAGTCAACGAAATACGTTAAAGCAATCGAATCGCCTGAAGCTACCTGCCTACGACCAAATCGGTCTGGTCCTGCAGGGCGGTGGCGCATTGGGTTCCTATCAGGCCGGCGTCTACGAAGGGCTTGCTGAAGTGGGTGTCGAACCCACCTGGATTTCGGGCATCTCGATTGGCGCCCTGAACACCGCCATCATCGCCGGCAATGCGCCCGAGGACCGCGTAGAAGCATTGCGCGGCTTCTGGAACACCATCTGTCAACCAGCGGACTTGCTCGGACACGTCGGTGCTCTGGTGCCAACAGCGTTAGGATTTCCGGACGTGGCTCGAAAATGGTCGAGCATGTGGGCTGCTGCTCGCGCTTTGACAGAAGGCCAGAAGGGCTTTTTCGCACCACGCCTGTCCGCACACATCGCCAGCATGACAAAGAAGCCGCCCACCGAGGTGAGCTTTTACGATACGACGGCCTTGCGTGCGACGCTCCTCAAGTACGCCAATTTCGACCGTATCAACGACGGCGGCGTTCGCGTCTCCGTTGGAGCGGTCAATGTTCGCACGGGCAATCTGGTGTACTTCGACAACGCGCAGACTCGCCTCGAACCGGAGCACTTCATGGCGTCTGGCGCGCTGCCGCCAGGCTTTCCGGCGGTAGAAATCGACGGAGAATATTACTGGGACGGAGGTCTGGTTTCAAATACGCCGCTTACTGAAATCGTTAGGGAATGCCAGGACAAGGATGCGCTGGTCTTCCAGGTTGACTTGTGGAGCGCAGGAGGAACGCAGCCTGGCGATTTTCTCGATGTCGCCGAGAGGACCAAGGACATTCAATACTCAAGCCGAACCCGCGCCATCACGGCCTTCGTGTCGCAAAGCCAAAGGCATGCTCGCCTGATCAAGGAACTGCTTGAACACATTCCAGAGAAAGTGCGGCGGACACACCCGCTAGTCAAACAGGCACAGAAAGTGGCAGACGGTGGTGCGCTCAATGTGGTTCACCTCATCTACAAGAACAAGTTTTTTGAAGGCCACTACAAGGACTACGAATTCAGCAACGACACGATGGCAGAACATTGGGCGAGCGGCCTGGAGGACATTCGACGCTCGTTCGGCAACCCTGAATGGTTCGAGATACCAAGTCATGACCTCGGCTTCGTTACGCATGATGTTCATCGCCACGGGACTGACGCGATTCCCGCTGCCGAGACGTCCATGCTGGCGCCGAAGACTCCAGAGTTACCTGACATGATGGCGAAAGAGCTGTCAGACGCCCATTAGAGTCGACAAACGAGCGTTACGTGCGAGGCGGCCTGACTTGTCGCGATCTCACTTTCCGATTCTCTCGACAGGTCAGCGAAGCTGATTGAGACTGGCGAGCGTTTGGTTGATCTTGCTGACATCGGCGATCCAATACGTGTGGATGCCGCACCGCCGGACGACTGAAGCTCGCATCCTGGATACGCGCAGTTGGAGGTTTGTGTTTGCCGGTCAACAAATGATATACATTGACGGGCCGATGTTTGATCAGAGCGAATTTCAGCGGTGGACCTGACGGCATTCGCATTGCGCCGTGGATAGGCTTGCCGAGGTAAAAGCAGAGCAACTGCGATGAATAATCTCGATTTGAATTTGCTGCGTGTGTTCGACGCGATCCTTCGAGAGCGGAACATTCTTCGTGCAAGCGAGGCCATCAATCTAAGCCCCTCGGCAGTCAGTCACGCGCTGTCGCGACTGCGAGCTTATCTCAACGATGACCTGTTCGTGCGAACGGTCACCGGCATGGAGCCGACGACCCGGGCGCTGGAGATGGCGCCGCTCGTACGCGACGCGCTCGTCGTCATCGACCGTGCAGTCGGACCGAAGCGATTCGACCCTGGCAGCTCGGAGAGACAATTCTGTATCGCGGCGACGGATTACATGACTGCGGCGGTGTTGCCACAGTTTTTCAGTGCGACGTCGATCGCGGCGCCGCAGGCTAGCGTGATGCTGTTGCCCGCGAGCAGGATCGACTTGACCGCGCAGATCGATGTCGGCCGCGTCGAGATTGCCCTTGGATCGTTTTCCAACGTGCCGCCCCGTATCCACGAGCAGACGTTGTTCGAAGAGCGGGACATGATGGTAATCGCCTCCGATCATCCACTCGCGGGACGAGAAATCAGCTTGAAGGAATTCGCCAGTTTGCCGTTGCTGGTTGTCTCCACAGGCGGGACCGAGGATGGCTTCGTATCCGAGCGAGGACTGACGCGCAGGACCGAGATGTTCGACCGTCCTGCTCTGATAACTGCGTTCGAATCCATTGGCAGAAGGCCGAAGTTCAGGATCGTCCAACCTCACTTCCTGGCAATCCCGAGTCTGTTAGTCGGGACTCAAATGGCTGCGATCGTGCCGGCGTCTCTCGCAAGGCTTTTCAGTCAGTCGGGCACGGTGTACGCGTCGGAATTGCCATGGCAGGCGACGGCCCGCGCCCTGCAGATGATCTGGCACGAACGGCACACCCCGGATCAAGGTCATACATGGCTCCGTACCATGTTGGCGGAAGTCGCGCGCAACGTAGAGACAGCAAGCGCCGAGTGGGCCCGTAGCGTGCGGGCGCACTGAAATGCATCTCATGCATTTTGCTCTTCGCAAAAATGCACTTCCGCAAGACGAAGTCCGGATGTAGCCTTTAGCGAAACTTTCGCTGAAGGGCTACCTAAATGTTCACCGACGATATCGAAACGACCCATGAATTGACCGAACTCGAGCAAATCATGATGAGTCGATTTGCCAATCGATTTTATTCAAAACGCGAAGTCGATCTTGCAATCGTTCACGGAATTCTTAATTCGGCACGGTTTGCGGGCACAGGTGCCAACGTGCAACCCTGGCGCGTACACGTCACCGCCGGCAACGCAAAACAACGACTGATCGATGCGGTCAGTGCAGCGCACGAGGCCTCGCCAGACGATTACTCGTCCGAGTATCGCTACCTTCCATCGGATTTGCCCGAACCGTTGGCGTCCCGTCGACGCGAATTCGGCGCGGTCTTCTTCGCTTCTCTTGGTATCGGCAAAAACGACGATGCAGCTCGCGCAGCTAACACCGCGCGGAATTGCCGATTCTTTGACGCGCCAGTCGCACTGATCTTTACGATCGATCGACGCCTCGAGAAAGGCAGCTGGCTGGATCTTGGCATGTTCATTCAGAACATCATGCTCGCGGCGAAGGCGCGCGGGCTGGACACGTGTACGCAGGAGTTCCTTTCGCGCTACCACGCAGTCATTCGCGCCAATCTCCCCCTCGGTCCAGAGGAGTTGGTGGTCTGCACGATGGCGATGGGTTACGGCGATCCGGAATGGGCCCGGCGACGGCCGCAAATGCCGAAGGCCCCTGTTGAAGCGTTCGCGTCGTTCCACGGATTCTGACTCTGAGCAGGGCTTGCGCAGTTGCGCATACCATGGGGGTGGCCAGTCGGGTTTGCCGCGTTGACTTCGAGGCGATCCCGATGCGATGGCCGTCGTCCCACCGCTGGCAGCATCAGAGTGATGTAATCGACGGAATGCTCGGCGATACGAGCGATGACGTGGCCAAGGCAGGCCACACAGTCAAGGTCGTTCAGTTGGCCGGCAACCAGCACCAACATGCCGAAAAGAATTCGCAGATGCCGAGGGGCAACTGTTTCGGAGACGTGTTTTGCCTATGCGTGGATTGCCGCAGGCCTCTTGTGAAACCCGCAGCACTCGTATAGTCAGCGATTGGACGGCTTGACGTCGTATGCGATTCGCCCGGCGGGCAGAAAAAACAAGGCAATCACCGCGCCGCCTTTCGCCTCCGGGAAGTGATGACTTCCCGGCGCAGGCGCGGTCCAGCCACCGAAACACCAACCGTTCGGCCCGGCCAGCGCTGCGCCCTCGTTGAGCGGCACGACCAGATTGAACTCGCCATAAGGATGCGCATGGTAATCGCCTCGGAACGCACCTTCCGGGTTGTCCTGCGTGTTATCTGTGCTGTCCATCAACACGGCGGTGATGCTGAAAAAGAATGTTTCCGCAGTTGGCGCGACAAGTCGCGCACGCCGATACTTCGGGCCGGCTATTTCGACGTCGGCGGCCCAGCCCTCTTTAACGCCCAATGTAATCAGGCGCGCGAGGTCCTTGTACAACTCGGTATCGACACCGTAGCGAGTGTTGAGCCATTGTTCGGCCTCTGCACCCGCCGTCATATCCTTTACTTCTTTCAGAAACGGCAGACAACGCGCGATGAGTTGCTCTTTGGAGCTCAAAGTGATGATGTCGGACATTCGCTTTCTCCTTGATTTGAAGCCTTGCACACGACCGTGGCTACATGTGTGCGGGAGGTGTTGCTTGACGGGCTTCAAGATGCCACATTGGAACTGCTAGATGAAGCGAATGTATTGCAGCATCCAACTGCATTTCATGCATTCATCTCCAACTACACCGATTCCGTCTGAGGTGCGTGAGCTGATGCCGAGCTATGAGCCCGTTTGAACGAGCAGCATGCGCTGATCGTCCAGCCAGATGCGGAACATTAGGAGGCCGGTTCTCAAGGACTTGTCGTTGCTCCACGAATAGCACGGAGGCGAGGGCGGCGAAGCCGGCCGTATTGTGAACAACGATGCCGCCGGCGAAGTCCCAATACTCCGCACTTGGCAAGGATGCCGTCCGAACTCCAAACCATGTGCACAAATGGGAAGTAAACCAGGACGAGCCACGTTGTGAGGAACAGAAAATAGGCCTTGAAAGTGACCCGGTTGGCAAACGCGCCGGGTCGTTGTGCAAAAATTCCGGAAGCAGATAGGTGGCAATTCCGTGCAACTCGACTCCGTCGAAGCCTGCGTCCCGCGCGAACCGTGTCCCACGCGCGTAGTCGCTGATAGTGCGCGCGATGTCGCCGAGCGTCATCGCCTTCGGCGTTGGCGATGTCTGAAAACCAGGGGGGTGAACACCTGCTGTTCGAGGCCGACTGCCGACGGACCAAGAGGCAGCGCGCCACCGAGCAGATCCGGATGCGATGCCGCGCCAAGGTGGCCAGTCTTTCCGGGCACAGATACCATCAGAGAGTTAATGCACTGCCTCCAGAACCGCACTGCTTCAGCACTCTATGACTGCGGCCATCTGGACTGTTTGACGACAACGTGCACCGAAAGATACGGTGAGTCTTGCGACCCGGCACGACGGGTGCCGGAATGGAAGGGGGCGGGAACTTGCCCGCTCAACTGCCGGCTCACTATGAGTGAGCTGCCGACAGTTGAATCTGTGGGGCGGAGGCGGAATATCTCGCTCAATCGGCCCCTTCCTGCGAATTCATGAACGGGATGACGCTGCCGTCGGGCTCGGCGGATGTTACATGCCGGGCGTATTTGCAGGCCATAAGGTGCTCCACGGCCGTCGCGGGTATTGCCGCTCGCGAAGTCACAGCGTAGGGGGTACCTAAGTAAGCGTTTTCTTGATGGCGTATACGTGTTACTCTTTAAAAATCGACCCGAATTGAGTCGAGCGGCGGGAAGATGAAAGCGCGTAGAAAGCGATTACTTCACTTGCGCGCTTGAGCGGACGCGGGCTGGGGCGCGTACCTATGACTCCTTTTTTTCAAAACCTCACCGCATGCTGGCGTCAAACGCGTGATGATCGCGAGCTTCAATCACGGCGGGAGTTCATCGACAGATCAGATGATCTCAATGCGCGCCGCGCCACCTGTTCGTACGGCTCAACCTGGCGAAGCGCTGCATCGATCAACCCGACTACAACTTCGCGATCTTGCACGGCGTGTCTGACAATGCGCAAAACCGCTGCAACAAAACCTGCGCCAGCTCGGCTATGCGCCGGAAGATGAAGTTCGACGCGCGCACGAACGGACCAATCAGGCGAGGGCCGGCGCCCGGCGGTGGCCATTTCTCGAAGTGCCGCGTTATAGTATGCCGGACAGGGCAGGCGCGATGATGCGCCTCGATATCGGGCAGGGTGCAAGTTGATCAACGAGACAAAGAAAAGAGCACCGCGTCGCAAATCGAACGCGATTTCCGTGGTCGATGTAGCGCGAGCGGCAGGGGTATCGACTGCGACCGTTTCGCGCGTGCTGAACGGTAATGCAAAGGTAGCGGCAGAACTGCAGAACCGGGTGCGCGCCATCGCGCAGGAACTCGGCTACACACCGCACGCCGCGGCGCGAGCGCTGGCTTCGCAACGGTCCAAAACGATCGGCGCGGTGATCCCGTCGCTGGAAAACCAGAACTTCGCCATCGGCGTGTTCGCGCTGCAAAAGCGCATCGGAGAAGCCGGTTATACATTGCTGCTTGGATGCTCGTACTACGACCAGGAAGATGAGTTGAAACAGGTCCGCGCGCTTATCGCGGATGGCATCGCCGGGCTGATGCTCGTGGGCCGTAGTCACTCGCCCGCGCTCTACGAACTGATCGAGAAGGAACGGATTCCGCTCGTCAACGGCTGGACGGTCGACCACGATTATCCGTATGTCGGATTCGACAACGTGGCGGTCGGCCGTCGCCTCGCCGACTATCTTCTCGATCTCGGGCACACGCGCTTCGGCATGATTACGCAGATGACACAGCATAGCGATCGCGCGGCGGATCGCATCATCGGCGTGCGCGCAGCGCTACAGTCGCGCGGGCTGCAGTTGCGCCACGAGCATTTGATCGAGATGCCGCACAAGATCATCGAAGGCCAGATGGCGATGAAGGCGCTGATGAGCGGCCCCGAACGTCCGACAGCCGTAATCTGCGGCACCGATCTGCTCGCAATCGGCGCGCTGGCCGAGGCGCGCGAATCGGGTATCGACGTGCCGGGCGACCTGTCGATCGCGGGCATCAACGACATCGAATTTTCCAGCTTCACGTCGCCGCCGCTGACGACCATGCGGCTCGCCGCCGATGAAATCGGCGCACGCAGCGCCGAGTATCTGCTCGCACGGATCGAAGGACGGCCCGTGAGTTCGCAGTACATCGTGCCGACCGACCTGATCGTGCGTGGCACGACGGCGCGTCCTCGCAACGTCTAGGTCGCCGGCGCGAAGCGTGGCGTCCATGACGAGGCGTTCGTTCAAGCGGCTCGGGGTGCCGCAACTGGCCATTCCAGTGTTGCTTCACCGCGCGCAATCGTCCGCGCGCTACCGCCGACTACGTCGGAATCAGCACGCGACTGCGCGCGAGCACCTCTTTTGCCAGCTCTACAATGGTATCGGCGCCGCTCAGGCACTCTTCCTGGTAGGCGACAAAGAATCCTTGCTGGGTGATCGGCCGTTCAGTGTTCAGCACGTGAATCAGCCCGGTGTCGATTTCCATGCGCATTATCGCGGGCGACAATACGGCCGCCGCATGTCCCGCCGCGACCAGCCGCGACATCATGGACAGCGAATTGCATGAGCTGATGTTGTCCGGATTGCAACCGGCGCTGCGGAACCAGTTCATCACCAGCGAATGGTTCGATGACGGTTGCGACACGGTGATGATCGGCACCGACGCAAGCTCATGGGGCGCGACATTGCAGTTGGGCACGAGTCCCGGCGACGCGACCCAGTGCAGATCGGTGTGGCCGATGGCGGTCTCGACCACGTGGGGCGCATTGGTTGAATCGTTGAGGATCGCTATGTCCAGTTCGTGCGCACCGAGCTTGCGTCCGAGTGCGACGCCCACATCGATCGTGAGTTCGATCTTCATCTGCGGATATCGCGTCTTGAGTTGCGTCAGTAGATCCGCAAGCCCCGCGTGGGCAATGGATTCGATCGCGCCAAGACGTAGCAGCCCGTACATGGGGTCGGGACGCTTCGCAATCCGTTCGAGCTTTTCGGCGAGCTGTAGCACCTGCTCCGCATTGGCGAGCGCGTCGCGGCCTGCAAGAGTGAGTTCGGAGTGCGTCCGGCTGCGGGTGAAGAGCTGCACGCCGAGATGGTCTTCGAACTCCTGGATGCGTGCCGAAATAGTCGGCTGCGTGAGGTGCTGATGACGCGCTGCCGCATGAAATCCGCCTAATCGCGCCACCCAATAAAACGTTTCAATTTGCTGAAGAGTAATACGCATGATCGAGGGTTGCTATCAGATGGCGTCGCTAACTTTGATTATCTCCCGGACAAATTGCGTTCGTATACTGAGGCACTCTTTTCGTCGCGTCAGAACATCGTACAGGATTGGTCATTTTGCAGCAGACCGGTCCGTCGTTCCCATTGACCCACCTGCCAAAGGAGATGACGATTGAAGCCAAACAAGCAAGGCCACCGTGATCTATCCCAACGCGGCGATGACCCGCGCCGCGACAACTGGACGCCAGGCCTCGCGACAACGCCGCCCGCATGCGGCGAATCTGCTTCTCCCGAGGAGCCGGCATGCGTTTGGCGCACCGGGCAGCCGCGCTTTTCCGTTCCACCGAAGACAACCGACAGTCATCACCACATCTACGATGCGCGGTATCCGGTCGATCCGTCAGCGCAATTGCTGCCGCCCGACGCGACGGTCGGCGACTATTGCGCCCTGCAGCGCACGCTGGGCGTCGAACGACACGTGGTCGTTCAACCGTCGACATATGGAACCGACAACCGTTGCCTGCTCGACGCCCTGTCGCAGTTTGGAAAGACGGCCCGCGGCATTGCGACCGTGCCCGACACCGTGACGGATGGTGAGCTGGCCGGTCTTCACGATATGGGTGTACGCGGCTTGCGCTTCAACCTCGAATACCTGGTCGGCGTCGAAGTATCGATGATGCACTCGCTCTCGAAGCGGATCGAACCGTTTGGCTGGCACATTCAGGTCAATGCCACCGCTGCGCAGCTACTCGCGCATCGGCAGTTGCTTGCGAGTCTGTCGTCGCCGCTCGTGATCGATCATATGGGGCAGATCCCGCAACCGGGCGGGGTGGAGCATGCCGCATTCCGGATGATCGAGGCGCTGTTAGCCGGCGGCCGTACCTGGGTCAAACTGAGTGGTCCCTATCTTGCGTCGCGAAGCGGAGCGCCGGTCTACGCCGACGCCGGGATGGTCGCACTCAGGTTAACCCAACTTGCCGCGGACCGGATGCTGTGGGGATCGGACTGGCCTCATCCGACGCAAGCGGCCGACAACAAGCCGGACGCTGCATGCTTGCTGGACGATCTGACGCTGTGGATACCCGATGAATCGACGCGGCATCGAATTCTCGTTGAGAATCCTGCGAGGCTTTACGGCTTTTAGCGGGGGTGCGGCGCGCGGGCTGTTCAGCGTTTGCCGATGTAGGCAACCATGTCGATCTCCACCAACACACCCTGCAGACCGGCTTGCAAGGTTGTTCGCGCCGGCTTGTGCTGGCCAAACCAACTCGCATAGAGCGCGTTGAAGCGGCTAAAGAGCGTCAAGTCGGTCAGATAGACCGTAACCTTGACGACGTCCTCCCGTCCCGCGCCGGCGGCGGCCAGCACCCGCTCGACATTGGCGAGCGTTGCACGGGTCTGCTCTTCGATCGAGTCGCCGATCACCTTCCGGTCGGCGTCGCGCGGCGTCTGGCCGGACAGGAAGACGAAGTCGCCCGCGATCATCGCGGAAGAATAGTGCCCGCCTGGATTGAAGGCGGTTGGATTGACGCTGCGCAATGCGCGGCCCGTGGCACTGTCGTTCATGTTTTCCCTTCGCGTAGATGCGGTGTTGTTACGAGTTGCCGCACGACGTGCGTAGCTGCATCGCGTTGCGTTGCTTCAAGCGACATTTAGCCGCTGCCGGGCTCGCGGCCTATCGACGGCTCCCGAGTTGCTCTCGCACTTCCCACCACCCTTCGGTGTTAAGCACCATCGCGCGGGGGTAGAGATAGGCAGTCGTGCAAGCGTGGCGCGGCAATAACATCACCCGGTTGCCGACTGCCAGATCGGTGTTTTCAACAACGACGTGCTCTTCGCTCATCATGACGATCTTGCCGTCCCAGCGAAAGCGCTCGGCCAGCGGCTTGTCGGGCGAGATGGCCTTCGAGCCCGCATCGAGCGTGACGGTCGAGCCGTTGCGTGCAATCACCGTTGCCAGGACATACGCGCTTGGCGTCCAGCCGAGTTCGGGCAGATCCAGGTCGTGCTGAGCGCTTGAATAGGTCCAACTGCCCGGCGATACGAAGTCGGCGAGTGTGCGTGGCCACAAATCGAACGTATAACTGCCCCCGGCGATGAGCCTTGTCGACAGTCCCTCGGCATCGGCGGCGCGCGTCAGCGCCGTGACTTTCTCCACGATGGCAGCCACCCGCGTGCGGCGTGTGGCAGTGTCGAGATCATGAATGTGACCGTCGTAGACATGCCATCCTCCAAAGCAGCCGATTGCGGCCAGTTCACGGGCCAATTGCAGCGTTGCCGTTGCTATCGGCGCTCCGGTTCTGCCCATGCCGGCATCCAGATCGACAAGCAGCGCGAGATTGGGCAATTGCGCCCCGTTGGTCGCCAGTCGCCACGCGGCTGCGCCCGCCGCCGAATCGACGAGCGCGTCGACCCGTGCGGCAGGATGAGCATGCGCCAGCGCTAGCAAGGTACGGATATGCGCGCGGTTGACCGTCGGATACGCCCATACAACGTGTTTCGCCCCGGCCTCGAGCACCATCGCCACTTCGGCCACGGTAGCGGCCTTGAAGGCTGTCACGCCTTCGCGAATCAGTCTCTCGACGACCCATCCGGCGCGATGCGTCTTCACATGCGGCATGAGCCGCTCCACCCCTCCACA
Source organism: Paraburkholderia suaedae (assembly GCF_040812055.1). Classification (NCBI taxonomy): domain Bacteria; kingdom Pseudomonadati; phylum Pseudomonadota; class Betaproteobacteria; order Burkholderiales; family Burkholderiaceae; genus Paraburkholderia; species Paraburkholderia suaedae. Next base: position 142,845 of record NZ_JBFOAH010000004.1, read on the forward strand.
CGCACGGGCGGTCGCATGCAAGTTATCGACGATGCCGCGCTCGGATACGATGAAACACGGTGTCTTCAGCTCTTCTGGCAAGCTGGCAGCCCACGACGGCGCTCGTTTGAGCGTGATACTCGAAAGGTCGGACATGAGTGGTACGTCAAGAAATTAAGAGGGCAGCGCGCTCACGCGTGCGACGGCGCTGCGAGGTATCCGTCGACGTGCGCCCTAAGTTGACTCAGCACTTCTGCATGCTGCTCCCACGAGAGCCGGTCCACGCTCATCTTCGGCGTCGCGGGGCGGTCGACGCGGCTATCGTCAACCGCCTGCCCGACGTCGACGGCCGCCACGAGATACGCCCGGTCGCGTTCCGGCGTGAAATCGGCGAGCAGACGCGCCGCTGCGTCTCGCGGCGCGACCATCGCCATCGCGGATACCAATCCCCAGCCGCCCCAGTTCGAGACGCTGGAAACGATCAGATAGTCCGCGGGAATGGCCGCGCTGATCAACGGGCCGTTGGGAATGTCATCGTGGACAATTTGCTCGGGCAGCACGCCCATGCCGATTTCATTGCCGCCGTCGCCGATGCCGATCGTGACCCACGGACGCGACCACTCGGGATCTTCGAACAGAAGATGCAGCGGAGCGGTATCGTCGGACATGTCCGCACCGTACTCGCGGTGCGGCTTGCCGTCGCTCGCGGGCGACACCCGCTCGATAGCGATCATATGCGTGACCGGGCGTTCAGCCTCGCTTAGCCGGGCTCTGAGCGACTTGACCGATGCCGCGCTCACCGAGGTGATCTCGAACGCCACATCTTTCGGCAATTCCGTGGTGACTGCCCACACCGCCTTGCAGCATGGCGCGTCCGAGATCACCGTCACCGGGATGCCGAGGTTCGAAAGTGCGGCGGCCAGATGGGCCATGCCCCCCAGCCCGTCCGTCTCCGGCGAGGGCGGGACGGCATTGCGTATGAAGAAGCCCGTCACGATTCCGACGTGGGCGTTCGGCGTGCTCATGATCGAACGCGCAGCCGCTTCCAGCTGACCTTCAACGAACCGCTTCATGCGGCCAATGTCACGCCGGACGGTTTGGCCAATGATGTCTTCGACTTTTGCTATTCCCATTTCCAGTCTCAGTGGCAATGATGCTGAGGTGAGGCGCGGCGATCGGTCAGACCGGAATCTTCGTTTCGTAATCGATTCCGATTGAGCAGAGCAGCAGGCCGACGCCCATTGCGGCGAAACACATCAGCGCGAGGAAATACGAGCCCGTGAATTGAACGATTGCGCCGATCGCAATCGGAATCACCATGCCGCCGATATTCCCGCCGAAGTTGAGCAGACCGCCGAGCGTGCCTACCTTGTTGCGCGAGGCGAGCATCGCGGGGATCGACCAGTACAGACCGCCCCACCGCAGAAAAAAGAGCGTGACGGATAGCAGGATCACGACCATGGTGGGGCTCGTCGCATGCGCCACCGAAAACACCGCGATCGTGGCAACCACGCCGGCGATACCGAAGAAAGTGCGCATAACGCGGTTCGGCGCGGCACCGCTGGCGAGCCATTTGTCAGCGACGTAGGCACCGGAAAGTTCGCCGATGAAGCCGCAGAAGAAGATCACGAAGCTGGCGCCGCCCATTTGCTGAATGTTGAAGCCCTGTACTTTCTGCAGATAGGTGGGCATCCAGGTCAACAGTCCGTAGTAAAGCGTCGTGCAACACATGAATCCGACGAACATCAGCCACACTGAGCGATACCTGAAGAAATCGAGCGTGTTGCCCGACAGGTCCTTGCCTTCCTTTTCATCTTCCGTGCGCCGGGCCTGTTCGATGTGTTCGGCTTCGGCTTCATTCACCCCGGCGTGATCGCGCGGTTGATTCTTGATGTAGTACCAGGCGCCGATGCCGCACAGGATCGTACCGACGCCGGCGATCGCGAACGCTGTGCGCCATGAGTGCGCGACCACGATCAGCCACGTGATCAGTACCGATCCGATCGCTGCGCCGAGCGGCGAGCCGCCGTCCATCAGCGATGCGCCACGGACCCGCTCATGCTGCGTGAGCCACATGGCGTTGAGCGCACCTCCGGCCGACGCCACGGGCGCTTCTGCCACCCCGAGTCCGAGCCTCGTCGCGAGCAAGGACATCGCATTGGTCGTCAACGCCCCAAGTCCCTGGAAGGCGCCCCAAAGCAAAGTGCACAGCGCGAGGACCAGTCGCGGCTTGAAGCGGTCGACTGCCATGCCGCCTGGAATCTGCATCAGCGTGTATGACCAGAAGAACGAACTCATGATGAGGCCCTGCATCACCGGCGTAAGCGTGAACTCGCTTGCGATCATTGGCATCGCGACGGACAGCGACGCACGATCGATGTAGTTGACGGTAACCAGCAGCAACATGATGAAGAAAATTTTCCAGCGAACCGATGTCTTCGGCTGGGCGTACGCCACGACCGCTGCAGGTACTCCACTCATGCCTGTTCTCCTGATTCGCTGTTGGAAAGTCAGATACGCGCCGCGCGGGTTGCGCCTCGGCGATGTATGCAATGGCCGTCTGCCACGCTGCAGATGGCCGTTTCATGCTGGTGTATTCGAGTATAGGTGCGCGGACCTGAGTGGAGATAATCGAAAGTGACCCGCGCTGTCGATAGAAATCGGTGATCAGGTGTGCTACGGCTCGGTGCTGGTTCCTTCCGCGCGGCATCAGTAGACGCAAGGGTCGCTTCGACAGCGACCCTGTGTTCAGGTGTTGGGAAAAGCCTCGCTTGCCGACGAGATGTCGCCCGCGAATAGACGTGCTATCCCTGCGCTCCTGCAAAACGCGCGCGCGCCGGCTTCAACATGAACAGCGCGAGCACAGCGGTGCTCAGATCGAGCACGATCGCGCATCCGAATACCGGCACCCAGCTTCCGGTGTGTTGATGCAGCAGCGCGGCCAGCGGGCCGCCGAAGATCGAGCCGATTCCGAACGAGATATAAAGCCAGCCATAGTTCGCGGTGGCATAACGGGTACCGAACGTGTCGGTCAGGGTCGAAGGGAACAGCGAAAAAATCTCCCCCCAACCAAAGAACACCACGCCGGAGAGCAGCACGAACAGAACCGCGTTGTCGCGCGTCATTAGCCAGAGCGCCATCGCCACGCCTTCTAGTGCGAACGCGAAACACATCGTGTATTCGCGACCCAGGCGATCCGATATCCAGCCGAACAGCGGACGGGTCAGACCGTTCGTGAAGCGGTCGATGGTCAGTGCCAGCGGCAACGCGGCGAGTCCGAAGACGAGTACCTTGCTGACGCCGAAATCAGCGGCGAAGCTTGCCATCTGCGACGTGACCATGAGGCCTGAAGTGGACATCATCGTCATCATCACGAACATCATCCAGAACAGCGGCGTCTTCAGCATCTCGGACGGCCGGTAGTCGCGCTTGCCGACCGCTGTGCGCGAAACGGCCGAGCCTATACTGTCCGCCGCGGGCGGTACGCGCAGGCCCTGCGAGGCGAGCAGGCCGATCACTGCGAAGATGATGCCATACAGCCACAGCGTGGATTCGACGCCGCGCGTCGCCAGCGATGCAGAGATCGGAAAGGTGGTGACAATGGCGCCCATGCCGTAGCCTGCGGCCGCTACACCAGCGGCGAAGCCGCGTCGATCGGGAAACCAGCGAACCACGAACCCGACGACACCGACATAGACGATGCCGGTACCGAGACCGCCAATGACGCCGTAAGTGAGGTACAGCATCGACGTAGTGTGCGCATACGAAGCCAACACCCAGCTCACGCCTGCCAGCAACGTACCGATCGAGATCAGCATACGCGGCCCGAAGCGATCAATCAGCGCGCCTTGGAAGGGTGAAAAAAACGCCTGCAGCAGCACCAGCAGTGAGAATGTCACTTGCAGTTCCGGCAGTGCGATGCCGAGCTTGGCCATAAGCGGCTTCGTCATCAGCGTCCATACATATTGCGGACTGGAAATCGTCATCATGCAAACAAGACCGAGTCCAAGCTGGATCCAGCGAGTATGCGCGGCTATTTGCGCACTGGGCGAGGCGGCGCCATTCAGTGATTGCGTGCGGGTGTTCAATGTGTTTCTCCGTTTCGGATTGAAGTATCGACAGATGGACGGACGTGCGCCGTCCTTGCCGTCGGCACGAACGCTCGCGGGTCGTTGATTCAAAAAGGTGCGGGCGCAGCGGCCGCCCGCGCTCTAGCCGGCGCGCCTACCAGCCGGCCGCGGCCCCGTCGCTGCGGGGGTCGTAGCCTGCTTCCAGACATCCGTTGCTGTGCCGGACGATCGCGCCGGCGTGGCCCATTGCTTCGTCGTACGACCGCATCTGCTCGACGTCATGGCCGAGACGACGCAGCGCATTGAATGTCTCGACGGGAAACCGCGCCTCCAGCTTGAGCGATTCATTGGTTTGCCCCCAGGTTCGACCCAGCAGCCAGCGAGGCGCATCGATAGCGGCTTGCGGATTCCAGCCGAAGTGCGCGATCCGCGAAAACACGGCGCTTTGCGATTGCGGCTGGCCGTCCCCGCCCATGTTTCCGTACACCATCGTGCGTCCATCGGTAAAGCGCGCGAGTGCCGGATTCAGCGTGTGAAATGGCCGTCGCCCCGGAGAAAGTGGATTGCGCGCGGATGGATCGAGCGAGAAGCTACAGCCGCGGTTTTGCCAGTTGATGCCGGAATCGGGAAGCACCAGGCCGCTGCCGAACTCGTGATAGATGCTCTGTATGAAGCTGACCGCCACGCCATCGGCGTCGATCACGCCGAGCCATACCGTGTCGGCCGGTCCGAGACCACGACCCCACGGAGCTGCAGCCGACATCGAAATCCGCTCGGCCATCGCGTCGAGCACTCGCGGTGCAAGCAGCGCCTGTGGATCGATCTCCATGTGATCGGGGTCGGTGATGTGCTTGTCGCGTATGGCGAACGCGAGCTTGGTCGCCTCCACGCACGCGTGGACGTACTCGGGCCCGAGCGGATCCATGTCGTCGCGCAAGACACGGTCGAGCACCCCGAGAATCTGCAGCGATACGAGTCCTTGTGTGGGCGGCGGCATGTTGTAGATCGTGCCGAGCGAATGCGTGAGTGCCAGTGGCTTGCGCAGCCGTGCCTGATGCTGTTCCAGGTCCGCTAGCGACAGTGGACTTTCAAGAGCATGCAGGTCCGCCGCGATGCTGCGGGCGAGGTCGCCCCGGTAGAAGTCGTCGAGACCCGCGTGGGCGAGACGCTCGAGCGTCGCGGCGAGGCGTGGCTGCACAAAGCGCTCGCCGACGGCGGGCACGCCCAAAGGGTTGTCGCTCGTCAGAAACGTCTGGGCGAACCCCGGGACTAAATGGAGTTCCTGCTGCTTGAGCGCGATGCATTCGGACTGACTGCGCGTCACCGGAATACCGCTTCCGGTGTAGGCGATTGCATCTTCGAGCAGGCGCGCGATCGGCAGCTTTCCGCCGAGTGTGTCAGTCGACCAGCGATGCGCCAGCGACCAGCCCGACACCGTTCCGGCCACCGTATTCGCCGCCAGCGGGCCGCGAAACGGGATGGATTGGAGGCCGCGTGCGCGGTAGGCGTCGATCGTCGCCGCCGATGCCGCCGCTCCACACGCCTCGATGCCGATGGGCTCTTCGCCCGGCCGCGAAATCAACCAGAAGCCGTCGCCGCCGATGCTGTTCATATGCGGATACACCGCTGCGATGGTTGCCGCCGCGGAGATCATGGCCTCGACGGCATTGCCTCCGTCGCGCAGGATCGCGAGTGCGCTTTGCGACGCCAGCGCATGGGGTGTGACTGCCATCCCGCGGATGCCCCGCACAGGATTTAGAGATTCTGCTGACATGTTTCCTCGAAAATCGATCGATCATTGCTCACCACCCAACCGCTACGGTTCGCATGATCACGTGATACTGGCTGCACACAACGAAGCTCGCATCAGCGAGAAGCAACCGCGATGTTCCAGCCGGTTCTACCTTCCACCCACTCGGCAAGCGACAGCAATGCCGCATCGTGCTGATTAGCACCGATCAGTTGGACGCCAAGCGGCAGCCCAAGCGGACCGAAGCCAACCGGTAACGTCACCGCCGGCACGCCGAGGAAGGTCCAGGGCGTGCAGAACGCCGCATCGCCCGTATAGTCGAGCCCGAGGGGCGCCTCGCCCGATGCGGGCGCTACGAGCAGCGCGTCCAGTCCCGCGACTTCGGTGAACCACCGGTCGAAGCGAAGCGCCATTCTTACCTGCAATGCCTTCGATTTCGCATACTCGGTCGCGGGCAAAGCCCGGCCTTCCTCGACCAAAGCCGTCATCGGTGCGCTGACTAGAGCCGGCGAACGGTCCACCAGTTCGCCATGCGTCAACGCCGCTTCCACTGCGACCAGAACCGAAGCATGCCGTGCAGCATCGACCAGTTCGGCAGGCAAGTCGGCGTCGACGATTTCTACGCCATCAGCGCGCAAACGTAAGGCAAGTTGATCGAGCACGTGTTGCTGCGCTTTGTCGATCGGTCCGCCTATCTGCTCGCGCAACACGCCGATGCGCGCAGGACGCTTTTCCGCATCGCCCGAACTTTTCCCGGGGCGACGGTTATACGAGGCGTGTGGATCGTCCGTATCGCTCCCCGCCAGAATGGAGAGCGCACGAACTGCGTCCGCGACATTGTTGGTGAAAACGCCAACATGATCGAGCGACCCTGACAAGGGCAACACGCCGGTTCGCGCAATCGTGCCGTAACTCGGCTTCACGCCGACGACACCGCAATACGCGGCAGGACGGATGACGGATCCGAACGTCTGCGTGCCGAGCGCGAGCGGCACGATGCCTGCTGCAACGGCGGCAGCCGAGCCGCTCGACGACCCGCCAGGCGTATGAGCCTTATTCCAGGGGTTGGTCGTGGCACCCGGCTGACGCCAGGCGAACTCGGTGGTGACCGTTTTGCCGAGTATCGTGGCACCGGCTTCGCGCAAGCGGGCGACCACCCATGCGTCCTTGTCGGGCCGGTGCCCTTCGTAGGCCGGCGATCCGTAGGCCGTGGGCATATCGGCCGTATCCATCAGGTCCTTGATGCCGACAGGCACGCCCGCAAGCGGCGCGTCGGGATCGGCACGATTGACTATCGGCGACATAGGCAGATGGATGAACGCTCGCAATTCAGGCTGCAGCCGCTGCGCGGCATCGAATGCCTGTTGGACAGTCTGCTCGACCGTGGACGTTCCCGCGCGAATCGCGTCACGGATTTCGCGGATACTAGGAGAGGGAGAAGAACGGCTCATTTTGCGGCAAGTGCTTGATGAATGAAGTTCTGCACGATGAAGGTGCTGTATTTCGGCTGCTGCTTCAAGTTGCCGAGCGCTATCTGCGTATCCATTGCAACCGTCAGCGCTTTCGGGGTGATGTCGACGTTCCTGGGATACACGCCTTCGTCCAGCATGCGCTTGACCGCAGCGTTCACAACGTCTGGATCAAGGTTTGGAAATTCCTTGCGGGCGATCGCCAAGGTTTCCGTGGGATTGTTGCGCATGAATGCGAGCGCCTGCTCCATACCTTTCACGAACCGTGCAGCGACATCGGCGTCCACGCTCCTTTTCGCCGAGATCGACGAGAATGCGTATTCGCCGTACAACTTCGGAAAGCCCAGCACCACTTTCATGCCCTTGGCAACGGCCTGATCGACGCCGGGCTCATACATCACCGCAACCTTGGACTGGCCTGCAACCAGTGGGCCGATCTCGGAGCCGAGCGGTACCTGGGACAGTTTTACGTCGGCGGGTGACATGCCGTTCTCTTTCAGCAACTTGAAGAACAGCGACGTGCTGGTAGTCGGCATCTGACCCGACACGACCGTCTGTCCCTTCACGTCCTTGATGCCGGTGAATTTGCTGTCCGGCGAGGCGACGATCCACACCGCCGCACCGTTCACAACATTGGCGATGACATCCACATCCGCGCCTTTTTCAGCGGCGACCGCGGTCCATTCGGGACCGTGCAGCGAGAAATCCGCACTTCCCGACAACACCGCGGACAACGCCGCGCTTGGGCTGCCCGCGGTCTGCTTTGTCACATCTAGCCCTTGCTTCCCGAAGAAGCCGCCGTCGATGGCGACGTAGAGTGGCAGATACAGCATCGACTGGAAAGCCTGCGAGATAACAGCTTTTTTGTCGGCGGCCACGGCGGGCGTTGCACTGCTGGCAACCGCAACAGCGACCGCTGTTGTCAGAGCAGCCAGCATTTTTCGTGCGATGATTGCCATTTTTCAGGTCCAGAGAAAGGTTGGATTGACGGGCGGAAAGCAAACAACTTCGACTTTGTGTGGCGAGGGCGTCAAACCCGCAGCGTCGGTGCATTCGATACCTGTCGCCACGGCAGCAGCTTGCGTTCGACGAGGTCGATCAGGAAATACAACACGAAGCCAATCGCCATCAGCACGAAGAGGCCTGCCCACACGGTATTCAGATCGTAAAGACTTGAAGCGGTAAAGATCATGTGACCGAGTCCTTTCTCTGAAGAAATGAATTCACCCACCACGGCGCCCACCAGACCGAAGCCGATGTTGATGCGGAACGTCGAGATTACGTAAGGCAGCGTGAACGGAATCACAACTTTCAGGAACACATCGTTCTTGTTCGCGCCAAGCGTGACGAGGAGTGCCTGAAGATCAGGATCGGCCTCTTTCGCTGCCTCGTAGGCGGCTATGAGCGCGACAATCGCCGTCAGCGAAATCGCCAGCGCAACTTTCGAAACCAGCCCGGTGCCGAACCAGAGAATCACGATCGGGGCGAAAGCGATCTTCGGGACGCTGTTGATCGCGACGATAAACGGCTCGATCAGTCGCGCGACGAATGGCGAATACCACAGTGACAGGCCGCAGACCGAGCCGACCGCCGTGCCGAACACAAAGCCGAGCAGGGCTTCGAACATGGTGTAGCCGATATCGACGAAGAGGTCGCCTGACCCGGCGGAGCGCGCCAGGGCCTCGAAAATTTTCGTCGGCGAGCCGACCAGGAAGTTCGATACCCAGCCAAGCCGCGCAGCGCCTTCCCATATCGCAAAGAATGCGATCACTGCGATCAGTTGCAGAACCGTGCGCCCCCACCCGGTGTTCAGCACGGGGCTTGCACGCGTCGGACTGCGCATCGCAGAGACTTTCACGCTATTGATGGATGCTGAACGGCTCATGCTGCTTTTACCTCGGTCTGGATGTCGAGTTCCGCACACAGCGCGTGAAAGTACCCGGCAAAGTTCGGATCGCTGCGCGCACCGATTGGAGAACGCGCGCCGATTTCGATGTCATAGACCTTTTTGACTTGCGAAGGCCGGCCGCCTAGCACCACCACACGCTTGGACAACGCGACTGCTTCGTCGATGTCGTGCGTGACCAGTACCACCGTCTTGTGGAATGTGTCGACCGCTTCCATCAGCACGCCCTCCAGATACAGGCGGGTCTGATAGTCGAGTGCTGAAAACGGCTCGTCGAGCAGGATGATGTCGGGATCGTTGATCAACGTGCGGATCAGCGCAACACGCTGGCGCATGCCACCAGACAGCATGCGGGGATAAGCGTTTTCGAAACCCGCAAGACCGTAGGTATTCAGGTATTCCATCGCCATTTCGCGTGCTTGGGGCACCGGCATGCGTGACAACTCGGGCCCGATCAGGACGTTCTGCAACACGGTGCGCCACGGCAACAGCAGGTCGCGCTGCATCATGTATCCCACTTTGCCGCGCAAGCCGGTAACCGTTTGACCTCGATAGGAGATCTCGCCGCTGTCGGGTTCGAGCAGGCCGGCGATCACGTTGAACACGGTCGTTTTCCCACAGCCCGACGGGCCGATGATGCTGACGAAATCGCGTTCATTGATGTCGAACGACAACCCACCCAGCACATCGACCGAGCCGTGCTTCCCGGAAAACGATTTTCGAATGTTTCGCAACGCTAGTTGTACTGACATGCTGGTTCTCGTGCTGAACTTTGGATCGCTTCGCCCCGCGCCTTGACGGGTGCGCTCCACGCAGCTTCGTCACACGGTTGGTTGGCGCTTGTGGAGCGCGTGTGGTCGGGGCACCAGGTTGCGCGTTTCGTCGGCTGTCGGCGAAAAATATGTGCAAAAAGCAATATTTGAGATGTCCGCAGTTATTTTGTTTGCACGAAGCGTGCCATCGCGCGGAAACGCCTATATAAGTGCGAATCGCGTACTTGCGGATGGAAAAGAAGCCGTCTGCAGGATCTGGAAGTGTGCACGTCCGCGCAAGGAAGGTGCATGGGACACAACAAAATCGCCGACGCACCGCCTCTGTGCTAAACACCGACGTTGGGCGGCGAAAGACCACTGCAAGACATTCAGAACCGGAACCGGTGCCCAGGTCGCCGCCGTAATTGAGGTGCCGTGCCAGCGCAACGGCATCCAAACGTCTACGTTGCGGCTTGTGTGCGCGCTGAATACGGCGCCTTGCCAGTTGGATGAGTCGCCGTGTCGGCGACGGCTGCCGGGTGGCAAGCACCCAACATATCCTTAGGTATGGGAGTTACGATACGATGGTATGTTTCGTGCACGAAACGCGTAAAACTCAAATGTTGTAGTGTGCAACTGAATGAGAATAGCTGAATGGGAGAACAGCATGTCGAAGGCGCCGTATCCAAGACTGGAGCATTTGAATTTCCGTCTCGACGTCCTCAGCGAGTTGGCCAAGGGCGTGGCGTCTGGTCTCTACGAAGCCGAATGCGATGTCACCCTGCGCGACCTGCGGGTGCTGCGTTTTGTCGGTATGCAGCCGGGTATCTCCCTCGGTCCGCTCATCGAGCTGACATACCTTGAAAAGACGCTGGTTTCAAAGCTGGTCACCACGCTAGCCAATCGCGGCTTGCTGACGCGCTCTACCGGCACGACTGACGCACGTGTCATCAACCTGAACTTGACTAGCAAGGGTAAGACAATTGTCCGTAAGTGCGATCGGATCGGCAAGCTTTTCGACGAGCAACTCATGTCCGTTCTGTCAGCGGAGGAAAAGCGAGTGTTTTTTCGCTGCGTGGACAAGCTGACGGAACACGTCGAGGAGGGCGGTGAATGGACGGTCCCGCCAGCACGACGCAAGCGCACAGCCTGAATCAATTTTGTTATCTATTGCGACCACGCCGCAGTCGTTCCACGCGCCAAACGACGCTCATGCGCGTTTGGCCAAATAGGCATCGGCCAACGCGACGAGCCGCTCTCGCCCGAAGCTGCCGTCGTGTCCCGCGTGCACGACCTGCACGGGCAATTCGCGCAAGCGCTTCATCGTGCGCACATAGGTTGCGATATCGGCGCCACCGATTTCATCGAGAAGCGGGCCATCGTAGATCGCATCGCCGGAGAACAGGGTGCCGGATGCCGCTTCCCATAGGCCGATGCTGCCCGGTGAATGGCCAGGCAGATGCAGTACCTCGAAGTGCCGGTTGCCGAGGTCGACGATATTGCCTTCTTTGACGATTTCCGTGACTGTCGCCGCACGTACCTTGTAGTCGGACATCACGTACTCCGCGCTGGGAAGGGCCGTGATCAAATCGCCGTCGAACGGATAGCCCGCTTCACGGTACCGGCGTATCGCGTTCTCGCCCAATACCGATGCGAGCAGCGTGCCGCGCTCGCGCGGCGAACGCAGGTTATCGGCCTCCAACTCGTGCACCAGCGTATGCCCAAACTCATGATGTCCGCCGACATGATCCGAGTGCGTATGCGTCGCAACGGCTGTCACGTTGTTCTGCAAAAGATGCCGGGCCGCCTCACGCAGGCTGGCGATGCCCATCCCGGTGTCTATCATCAGGTCGCGGTCGCGACCGCGTACGTGCCAGATATTGCAGCGCATCAGCGGCACGACATGAGGCTCCCATAGCAGGGTGATATCGTCGCTGATCTGTTTTGAGTCGAACCATCGGTCGGCAATCGGCAGCATGGCTATCCCGCGTCGGTAGCATTCAAAACGCTACTGTGACACAGTCTGCTGTGCGGATCTAGAGCCGGCTGCCAGAGTTGTCTGTCGCCCATTGCTATTGCGACGCGGCGACGGCATTGCGTGCCAGCGCGCCAAGACGCTCGACGGCCTTTTCCACGTTGTCCGTCCACCGGTAACCGGCGTTCAATCGCAGGCAATCGTCGTAAGCGCCGCCTTGGCCGAACAGATGTCCTGGGGCAAAACCGATATCCTCGGCGCGTGCCTGCTCGAACATACCGCGCGTGCTGACGCGAAGCGGGCCGGTGGCGGGCAACTTCAGCCAGAGAACGAATCCGCCGCGTGGGTCGCTTATTTCGGTGCCTTCGGGAAAGTGACGGAGGACAGCATCGCGCAGTGCGCGCTGCTGATCCCGCAGCGCACCTTTGAGCCGTCTTAGGTGCAAAGCGAAACCACCACTGGAGAGCATCCCGGCAACCACGGTCTGCTGCAATTCGGCCGTGGCCATGCTGGTGGTGTACTTCAATGCCCGAACTTTATCGCCGAATTTTCCCGCCGCAACCCATCCAAGGCGCAAGCCGGGACACAGACTCTTCGAGAAGCCGCCGCACAGAAGCACGTTGCCGGACGTATCGAAGGCCCGTGCGGGACGCGGCCGCAGCTCGTCATAGCAGACGTCTCCGAAAATGTCGTCCTCGATCAAAGGGATGTTGCGCGCTTGTAGCAGCTTCACGAGTGCTGCCTTATCCGCGTCTGACGCAATGCTGCCGACCGGGTTATTGGCGTTTGCGATCGTGACGACCGCATTGATACGCGTTCCATCGAGCGCATCTTTTAGCGCGCCGAGATCCATACCGGTGCCGGTTCGGCACGGGATCGGCAGGACCCGAAGTGCGAGCGCGCCCAACATTTGCAGCAACACGAAATAAGTCGGCGACTCGACTGCCACGACATCGCCTGGGCGCGTTACGGCCCTGAGTGCAAGATTCAGCGCTTCTATGCAGCCGTTCGTAACAACCAGTTCGTCCGGGGCAAGTTCGCAACGATACTGCATCGCCTGACGAGCGATCTCTCGCAGCAGGTCCGGGTGTCCCGCCCCCCGCGCATGCGCACCGACCAGGTCCGGCTGCTGGTACGCGCGGCGGCGTAGCAGGACGTTCAGCCTGTCGACGGGATACAGCGACGGCTCCGCGACAGCGAGGTCTAAACGAACCGCGCATGGCGCACCTACCATCGCAAGATGATCACGGGCCTGGGCATCGAGTTCTGGCAGCGGGTTGGGCCACGCTGTTGCTCGCGCGCGGCTGGCGTGCTCCGGTCGCCTGGCGACGAAATAGCCGGATCTGGGGCGAGCCTCGACGCGCCCCTGTGTTTCCAGCCAGCGCAGGGCCTGCATTGCGGTAGTGAGGCTCACGTCATGTTGGACTGCCAGCATACGCACGGATGGTATGCGACTGCCTTCGCACAGTCCCGCGTGGACGATTCCCTCCCACAATTGCTGAGCGAGACGTTTGTATCGTGGCAAAACGGATTCAGCTGCCTGCATGGGGTTCAATTCAACGCTGTGAATCTGTTATCTAACAGATTCACCTTTGCTGTGTATTGGCTTGACACGATCCGAATGCCAAGATCGCCGCTCTTTGGGGGAAATCCGATGAGCCCTGCACTCCAGTACGACTTTCGCAGCGACACTGTTACCCGACCCGGCCCCGCAATGCGTGCCGCCATGGCAGCCGCCGAAGTAGGCGACGACGTTTACGGAGACGATCCGACCGTAAATCGGCTGGAAGCAACTCTCTGCGACATGCTCGGGAAGGAATCTGCGCTGTTTGTGTCGTCGGGCACGCAGGCCAATCTTATCGCACTCATGTCGCATTGCGAGCGCGGCGACGAGTATATCGTCGGTCAAAAAGCTCATTGCTATCGCTGGGAAGCCGGTGGGGCCGCAGTGCTCGGGAGTATTCAGCCACAACCGTTGACGAATCAGCCCGATGGGACACTGTCGCTCGCCGATATCGAGCTGGCCGTTAAACCTGACGATCCACACTTCGCTCGCACGCGTCTGCTCGCGCTCGAGAACACAATCGGCGGGAAGGCCCTGTCCTTGGCTTACGTCGACGCCGCCACTTCGCTTGCACGCCGGCATGGGCTTTCATGCCATCTCGATGGTGCGCGTGTGTTCAATGCGGCCGTCATGCTGGGCGTCCCGGTGGCGACGCTGGTCGCACCTTTCGACTCCGCATCCGTTTGTCTGTCAAAGGGATTGGGAGCGCCGATCGGGTCCGTGCTCGTCGGGTCGTCCGCTTTTATCTCACGGGCCCGGCGGCTGCGCAAGATGCTGGGCGGAGGCATGCGGCAGGCGGGCATCATCGCGGCAGCCGGACTGTATGCGCTCGAGCACAACGTCGATCGGTTAGAGGTTGATCACGCCAATGCCAGGATCCTTGCGCACGGGTTGTCAGCGTTTGCTGGCTTGACGGTGTCAGCACCCGACACGAATATCGTTTTCGTAAATGTCGCCGAAGAGATAGCGGGGGCGTTTTCCGCTCACCTGGCTGCACACGGGATTGGCGTCACGTCTGTGTATGGCACGACGCAGCAGCGCTGGGTGACGCATCTCGACGTCCCCGCCGACGCCGTCAAGGCTGCCCTCACCGTCGTGCGCGACTTCTTTGGCGGGCGATAAAGCCGTGAGTCGGCTGATCGCAAAGCCCAGCCACATCGGATATCAGCACGCAGGTACATAGGTTATTGCGAGTGATCGCAAAGGGAGCGGGGTTGAAACTTCAGGATATTCGCACGGGGACGCGCGTCGCTGCGGGTTTTGGGTTGATTCTGTTTGCGCTCATCGCGCTAACGATTGTAGGGATCACGCGAGTCGACAAGATCAATGCGAGCCTCACCACGATCAACGACATTAACAGTGTCAAGGAAACCTACGCGATTGCATTTCGCGGAAGTGTGCACAACCGCGCAATCGCGTTGCGCGACGCGGTGCTCGTGCCGCCGGCAGAACTTCCTTCGGTGCTCTCGCGTATCAGGGAATTGAACGAAGCGTACCAGCAAGCAGCCGGTCCGCTGGACAAAATGGTCGCTACTCCCAGTGCGGCGTCTAACGAGGAGCAGCCCGCGCTGACGGCCATCAAGGCCGACGAGGCTCGCACACTGCCCTTGATGGCCGACGTGATTGCAAGGCAGCAGGCGGGGGACGACGCCGGTGCGCAGCGCGTGCTGCTTGAACAGGCGCGGCCGGCATTCGTCGACTGGCTGAATGCCATCGATCGTTTCATTGATCTCGAAGAACAATTGAACGGCGCACAGGGCAACGCGGCGCGGGAAGTCGGGCGCACATTTCAGGTGCTGATGCTCGTGCTCACCGCGCTGGCAATCTCGATAGGCGGTGCGATTGCCTATTGGATCACGCATGACATCACGCGCGCGCTTGGCGGCGAACCGGGTCAGGTGAAGCATCTGGCTGACGCGATCCGCAGCGGCGACCTGCTGCAGGCGGTGCGGGTGCGACCAGGCGACAGCGACAGCATACTTGCGACCATGGAGCGGATGCGCAACGCACTGCACGAGGTGGTCGAAAGGGTGCGGCAGCATGCCGACGGTGTCTCGACGACAAGTATTCAAATCAGCCAGGGCAATGCGGATTTGTCGACGCGCACGGAATCGCAAGCTGCGTCGCTGCAGCAGACTTCAGCGTCGATGGATCAACTCACCGGCACTGTCAAACAGAATTCGGACAGCGCCAGGCAAGCCAGCGCGGTAGCCACGGCGGCCGAAGAGATAGCCACGCGCGGCAGTCAAACCGTGCAAAGCGTCGTTGAAACGATGGACGGAATTTCGGCATCGTCGGAGCGGATGGCACAGATCATTTCGGTCATCGAGGCTATAGCGTTCCAGACTAATATCCTCGCGCTCAATGCGGCTGTGGAAGCGGCTCGCGCGGGCGAGCAAGGGCGCGGCTTCGCGGTTGTCGCGAGCGAGGTCCGCTCGCTCGCGCAGCGCGCGGCGACGGCGGCAAAGGAAATCAAGGCGCTGATTGATGAATCGGTCCAGCGTGTCCAGGCGGGGTCGTTCAGGGTGCGCGACGCCGGTGCGACGATGGCCGAGATTTTGCAATCGGTACGGCAGGTCAACGAGATCATGGCCGAGATCGCCGCGGCGTCGGAAGAGCAGAGCATCGGCATCGAGCAGGTCGGACAGACAATCGTGCAAATGGACGAAGCGACGCAACAAAATGCCGCGCTGGTGGAAGAAGCGTCGGCGGCTACGCGATCACTGGAAGAGCAGGCGCTTGCGTTGCGCAGCGCGGTCGGCGCTTTCCGGATACGCGGTTCGTTGCCAACCGAGCGTCATTGAACCGCTCGTGTAAAGTCTCGTCACCGTTGCAGGCATCGAACTGCCGCCTGCATTTGCAACTCGCAAGCGCTCACCGCGCAGCCTAAAGGGTCGCCCCGTCGGGTGAGCGCGAAGTGTCGGTGCGCTTTTCTCTACGATCGAACTGCAGCCGCGCCGCTTCCATTTCGGTCATGTGGCTTTCGGCCCAATCCCAGATCCCGCAGATCTTGCACAGAAGGCTGTTTCCGAGCGGTGTCAGCCGATAGTCGACGCGCGGCGGTATTACTGGATGCACGTGGCGCGAAACCAGGCCGTCGCGCTCGAGTTGGCGCAACGTCTTCGTGAGCATCTTCTGACTGACGCCACCGATGTGTTCGCGCAGGCGCGAAAAACGCATCTCGCCATGAGTCCCAAGTGCATCGATCACCAGAATGCTCCACTTATCGGCGATCTGCTCAATGATGTCGCGCGCAAGATCATCGGTCTTCTTTTGCGCCTTGTCGTCGGCGCAAAGCGCATCGTCGCAATGTGTGTCCATGGGGAAGTTATGGGGCTGCGAGGTGTAGTGTGGTCGGCTGATGTGGCTGACATGATCGTAAGCGTGTTGGCTTAGCCAGCATGCCTCAATTCCTCGGACAGCATCCGACACGCATGCGGTTTGTCAAACGACAAGTATCGCATGAGTATTGAGACACTTGCGATTGAATTTTTAAAGTGCTTTCAAACGTTTTGGTGACTGGCGGCAGGAAATGGAGCAAACGGACGATGCCGGAAAGTTTGCGCGGCCAGAAACCCAAAGCTTGCTCCCGATTTGCGCGTCGCTGAATGCTCTCGAGGATGATCAGGTTGCCTTACCGAGGGCGCGGCAATGCACGAAAATACTGACTTTATGAGCCATCTTCATAGGTCGAGCGGGGCGCCTTAACGATAACCCGTTCGCCCCGAACGCGCTCTCAGTCAGCCACGCCTTCGTCTCTCAAAAGTGCGCGGCCCGTATCCGTCGGGTTAGCAGTGGATGGTGTGCGACCGAGAAATCCCAATACGACGAACGCGGAGGCCAGCGTGATTGCCACGAGAATATGGAGCAGGATGCGGAACGCGCCATCGTACGCCTGCGCGAGAACAGGTTGCCCCAGCGCGGGCAGAAGAGCGGCGGCATGGGGCAGATCGCCGGTTGCCACGCGTTGGGCGGCTTGCGCGGCGGCATCGCGCGAAACGGGCGGCAACGCTGCGAGTGCATCGGATAGTCTTAGACGGGTGAGGACCGCCAATATCGCGCCGGCGATGGCGAGCGTCATGCCCTCTCCCGCTACACGTGTCGTGCTGAAAATGCCGGTTGCCATGCCCGCGCGTTCCTTTGGAACGACGCTGACCGACAAGCCATCCATCAGGCCCCACGGCAGGCCGGCTCCGACTCCGATGATGAACAGTGGAAGCGTCAAGGCATCGGATGGCGCGTCAGGCGAGATGTCGCTGAACCAAAGCATACCGACTGCCGCTATGACGAGGCCGACCGCTGAAATGACACCGGCCGACATCCATCGCGTGAGAAATGCAGCCGTGATGGGCACAAAGAGCATCGGCGCCGATAGCGAGACCATCATCACGCCGGCGCCGATCGCAGAATGTCCTTCAATTCCGATGAGCCGCGTCGGCAACACGAGAAGCAGGGTGACGTAACAAAATGCCGTCGCTAGCGGGAGAATCTGCACACCCACGAAGCGCGGGTAGCGAAACAGCGACAGGTCGAGCATTGGCCGGGCAGCACGCTTTTCGATCGAGACGAACACGATGAACATCGCCACGGCACCCGAGAATAGTCCAATGATGAGTGGGCTGCTCCAGCCGCTTTCCGGCGCTTGCAACAGCCCGAATGTGAAGAGTGTCAGCGCGGCGGTAAAGCTTGCGGCGCCGGGCCAATCGAGATCCATGGCATTGGGGTCGTACGATTCTCTGAGCTTCGGAACTCCGAGTGCAAATCCGGTCAAGCCGATTGCGGCGTCCGCCAGGAAGAATGAGCGCCATCCGAACGTCTGCGTGAGAAACCCGGCGAGTAGCGGGCCAAGTGCCAAGCCCAGGCCAAAGGTGGTACCGAGCATGCTGAACGCGCGGGCGCGCGCCTGTCCGTCGAACTCCTGGGCGAGCGCTGCCGACGCGCCCGCCAGTACCAATGCGGCGGCAATGCCCTGTAGCGCGCGCATAAAATCGACCCACAACAGAGTCGGCGACGCGGCGATTCCGAGTGAGGTCAACGCGAAGAGCACCACGCCTATGGCGAATACACGCTTTCGTCCGAATAGATCGGCAAGCGCTCCCGAGGCCATCAGGGTGCTTCCGAAGCTCAGCATAAAAGCGTTGAGAATCCAGTTGACCGCCACTGGGCTGCCGCCCAAAGCGATGCCCATGGCCGGCGCGGACACGGCCGCACCGCCGAAATTCAGCGGCAGTACGAGCACTGCGATGCAAATGCCTACGAGGATCAACATCTGTTGCGACGCGCTGCGGGGGGCTGCTACGTCCACTGCTGGTGCGGCACCGGCCGGGCCGGCCGGTCGTGCTGCGGACGGGGTACCGCTTGTTTCCTGCACTGGCTATCTCTCTGTTCAACTTCTACCATTAAGCGCATCAGGACATGCGAATTCGCTCGTCAATTCGGCTCTATCGCGATGCGGTCTGCGTATGGCCACTGACCACCGAACACCGAACGTTGCCCAAAGCGGTCGGCCACCCATCCGCTGATGGGAATGAAGACCGCGAGCAGATAGGCAGTCATGCCGAGACTCAGGTTCACGGACGTGACGCCGAACGTGGCGCCCATGTGGGGCAGGGCGGTCGCGATCACCGGCGCGTCCGGATTCTCCATGAAATAGGCACTCGCGACGATCAGCGCAATGGTGACTGACTGGCGGCTTGACAAAGACATGGACGGAGAACGGAATTCAGGTTGTGCGGCAGGCCCTCAAACGCATCAGGTTGGAGCCTTTGCATTGATGGCACTCAACGATGGGACTGTCTGCGCGGCAGCCTGAGATAATGCATGGCCGCGCCGGGTGCCTGGCGAGACTCTTCCTCGTATCCGGACGATATACTCTACCAAATCATAAGTCGTCAGGTGAAGACTTATTTTTCAAAAACGATGGACACAGGAGCGTCATGAAGGCCAAACCCAAGGATGTTGCAGAGCCTGGCAGCAAGACCAGAGCGGCTCGCGCGCCGGTCAAGCGGCCGATGAAGAAAGCACCGCAGCGTTTGCCGCGCGCCGAACGTCAGGCACGCGTGCTGGAAAAGGCCGCCGAATATTTCGCCGAGCACGGTTTGAACGCGCAGACTCGCGCGATTGCCGACGCCTGCGGGGTGTCGCAACGTTTGCTGTATAGCCTGTTTCCTAGCAAGGCTGCATTGATCGACGAAGTCTACAAGCGCGAAATTGTCGGAACCTTCAAGGCGATGTGGTTTGTTCAACTGAAAGACCGCAGTGTGCCCATTGAAAGCAGGCTCAATACTTTTTATCGCGACTACTACGATACCCTGCTGACGCGGCAGTGGCTTCGGCTGTTTCTCTACTCTTCGCTTGAAGATTTGCAAATGGCGCCGACGTACACGAATGCCGTCGTCACGCATGCGCTCGAGATCATTGTCACTGAGACGGCGCACGAATTGGGATGCGGCGTACCGGCCGATCCGGCGCATCTGACCGAGGTGGGCTGGCTGCTGCATGGCGCGGTATCCCACCTTGCGATTCGCCGCCGCATTTATTCGAACGACAACACCACGCCGAGCGACGCGGTGATTGCGATGCACGTGCGCGCCTTCCTCACGAGCGTGCCAGCGCTGCTTCCGGCGCGGGAAGGTTCCTGAGGGTGACGCGCTGGCCGCGTCGCCCAGCGCGGAAAATAGTCAACAAGCGACGCGCGAACGCGCGCGTCCCCGACCGCTTCCCCGCACGCTGCGAATCGACGTGAGTCGCCCGCAATCCACAAGCTGCGTTCCATGCGGTCGTCGCCGACGCTTCTTCAAGCGGGTGCTCCGCTCGAACTGCAAGGGGTTTCGTCTTCAGTCACCGATTGCATGGGCGTCTGGCCGCTGGTTCGCTTGCCCGCGCATCAGCAGTAGCAGTGCGATAAGCACAAGGACTATCGTCAAGCCGACAAAGAGCAGCGTCGCGCGTTCGATGCCGGCGAGCTGCACGGCGATGCCCAAACCAATCACAGGTAGTGAGATTGCCACATAAAGTACAACGAAAAAGCTCGACGTGACTTCCGCTCGGCGGTGCGCGGGCGCCGCCGACGCGATCTCGCCCAATCCGGCGCGGAAGCTGATGCCTTGCCCGATGCCTGCCAGAGCAGTGCCGAGCAAAAGCGCGCCCAGCGAGCGTTCGGGCACGCACAGGCCGACACACACCAGTCCCACGACGAGTCCAATGCACCCGGCCGCTTGCCGCCAGCGGGCAGCAATGATTGTCTGCACGCTCTGCCCGAGAGCGGAGGACGCGAACAGCAGGAACACAATCGAGCCGGTCACGATGCCACTGTGAAAGCCGAGCACGACCCGAATCAGTTGCGGGGCGACCGCCGCAAAGAAGCCCACTACGACGAAACCGGCAAACCCCGCGAGGGCGGCAGGAATGAACGCACCGCGCACCTCGATAGGAAGCGAAATTCTCTGGATGCCGAGCTTCACCCGCGCGGGAATCGCGGCGGTCTCCGGGACACCGAGCACGGCGAGTGCGGCGATGCCGACGAGCGCCAGATGCACCATATAAGGCAACTGCATCGGCCAGGGAAATAGTTCGACGAGGATGCCGCTTAGCAAAGGACCGCAACCCAGTCCGAGCATATTGCTGGCGGTAGCCGCGAGCATGGCTTTGCCGCGCCACGCGGGCGGCGCGAGTTCGATCACGGCCACGGTGGCGGTTCCGGTGAAGATGCCGGCTGAGACTCCCGACAGCAGGCGGCCGAGCATCAGAAGCGCCAACCCGTCACTGAACAGGAACGTGACCGCCGATGCGGCCGACGCAAACAAGCCCGCCAGCAGCATCCGACGACGGCCTAGCTGATCGGACCAGTTGCCGACCAGCAGCAGCGCACCCAGCACCCCGATTGCATAGGAGGCGTAGATCACGGTGATGACGGTCGGTGTAAAGCCATACTGCTGCTGGTAGTACCGATAGATTGCCGTCGGCAGCGTTGTACCGATCATGTTGATCGCGAACGCCAACGCGACAGCCAGAAATGCGAGCGGGGATTGCGGTGCGCCAGAAACTGCTTTCATAAATGTCCCAACGGTTGCTCGAAGACTGCTCGCAATTATGGGCAATTTCTCACGGCTTTGCTGAGCGCCCGACGATAGCGGTCAGCGTCTGCCGAACGTGACGGCGGCTACCCCAGGCGATGCGCGACGCCCCTGTGGTGCGAGCGGATGGTCGCACGCGCCATATCTTCGGTTCTCCTTTGCAAAGTTGCCGTGCGCGTAAGCGCCGTGGTAGCAATTAGTTTCCATGGGGAAAGTATGAAACCTTCAGGTGCCTTCTTGTGATCGGCGGATGCCGCTGAAATAATTGGCTCGCCTGCCTGTCCGATGGGCACATTGCCATTTGTCAGATCGCATTCCACCCGGACGCGCTGCTTGATGTAGTGCTTTGATTTGAGAGCTTCACATGACTATTGAAACAATCGCAATTGAAGGCTTAACGACCCCCGTCTCACGCGTCGGTCTCGGCACCTGGGCCATTGGCGGATGGATGTGGGGTGGCACCGACGAGAAAGAGTCGATTGCGGTGATCCGCCGGGCGCTCGACAGCGGTGTCAACCTGATCGATACAGCGCCGGTGTACGGTTTCGGCGCTTCGGAGGAGATCGTCGGCAAGGCGCTCGCCGACGGGTATCGGCACAAGGCGGTCATCGCAACCAAGGTCGCACTGGAATGGCACGACGGCGCGGTGTTTCGCAATTCGTCACCGGAGCGCATTCGTCAAGAAGTAGAGGACACCCTGAGGCGCTTGCGAACAGATTACATCGACCTGTATCAGGTCCACTGGCCCGACCCGCTGGTGCCGATCGAAGAGACCGCTGCGGTGCTCGACGACCTGCGCAAAGAAGGCAAGGTGCGGGCGCTCGGCGTCAGCAACTTTTCGCCCGCGCAAATGGATGCATTCCGGCGCGTGGCGCCGCTGTCCACCACTCAGCCGCCGTATAACCTGTTCGAGCGCGATATCGACCGTGACGTGCTGCCGTACGCAAAACAGCACGGGCTCGTCGCGCTTGCCTATGGGGCGCTGTGCCGCGGACTGCTGGCGGGGCGAATCGGCGTCGAGACGCGCTTCGAGGGCGACGATCTGCGCCAGCGCGATCCGAAGTTTCGCGAGCCGCGCCGCGAGCAATATGTGGCGGCCGTGAAAGCGCTGAACGTGTTCGCGCGCGATAACTTCGACAAGTCGGTGCTCGCGCTGGCGGTGCGCTGGGTGCTCGATCGCGGCCCGACGATCGCGCTGTGGGGCGCACGTCGTCCGGCGCAACTGGACGGGATCGAAGAGGTGTTCGGCTGGCGCCTCGACGAGAAGGCGTTCAAACAGATCGACACGATTGTCGCGAACTTCGTCACGGATCCCGTGGGGCCGGAGTTCATGGCGCCGCCGCAACGCGTGCTCGTAGCGTGAGAGGAAGCATTGAATATGAGAACCCTTCGACGCACCTTCATGATCCATTCCATCGGCGCCGCTGCGCTTGCGATCACCGGACGCTCCGTCTGGGCGGCAGCCCCGCAGCTTCAGGAAAGCGATCCCGCTGCGCAGGCGCTCGGGTACAAGGCCGATGCAACCCAGGTCGACCATACGAAATATCCGCATTTCAGCAACAACCAGCGCTGCGCGAACTGCCAGTTCTACCAAGGTAAGCCTGCCGACGCCAACGCGCTCTGTGCGCTGTTCGGCGCAAAGCAGGTGAGCGGCGCCGGATGGTGCAAGGCCTATCAGGCAAGAGCATAGACGGCGTGCGCAGGTGAGGCGATCACCAGGCAGCGCGGGCAGCCGTGGCGTGCGTCGACAACAAGGAGTGAACGGATGGAACTGATCGTGAATGGCGTGCATCGCAAGCTCGAAGCCGACGCGAACATGCCGCTGCTGTGGGCGGTGCGGGACCTGTTGGGACTGCATGGCACCAAGTTCGGTTGCGGCGTGGGCGCGTGCGGCGCGTGCACCGTCCATGTGGATGGCGTGGCAGTGCGCTCGTGCGTCACGTCGCTTGCGGATGTACAGGGCAAGTCCGTGACGACGATCGAAGGTCTGGGCAGAGGCGGCGAACATCCCGTGCAGCGAGCGTGGAAAGCCGCAAATGTGCCGCAGTGCGGCTACTGTCAGCCAGGCCAGATGATGCAGGCCGCGTCGCTGCTCAAACAGACGCCGAAGCCGAGCGACGAGCAGATCGTCGAAGCGATGTCCGGGAATGTCTGCCGCTGCGGCACCTATCAACGCATCAAGATTGCTATCAAGGCTGCGGCGGAGGACGCGTCATGAGCGATATCGTCAATTTGAGCCGACGCCGGGTGCTCACGGGCACTCTGGCGGGTGGCGTAGTGCTGGGTCTACAGGTCGGCGGCGCGCGCCTGGCATTTGCGGCGGCCCCGCTCGCCTCGGCAAACGAAATCAAAACAGTGTTTGAGCCGAACGTCTATGTGTCGGTCGCCCCGTCTGGGGAGATCGTGCTGGTCGTGCATCGCTCCGAGATGGGCACCGGCATCCGTACCAGCCTCGCGATGATTCTCGCGGATGAACTCGATGCCGACTGGAACACGGTCAAGGTTGTCCAGGCGCAAGGCGATGCAAAGTACGGCGACCAGAATACCGATGGCTCGCGTAGCATCCGTCAGTTCTTCCAGCCCTTGCGCGAGGCAGGCGGCTCCGCGCGGCAAATGCTGATCGCGGCGGCCGCTGCGCAGTGGCGCGTGAGCCCGGCCAGCTGCCGGACGGAACCGGGCCACGTGGTGCATGCGGCGAGCGGGCGGCGTATTTCATACGGCGCGGTGGCGCAGGCTGCGGCACGCCAGCCGGTGCCTCGCCGCGACACGCTGCAGCTGAAAAACGAGGACACGTGGCGCTACATCGGCAAGTCGCTGCCGATCGTCGATCTCGACGACATCGTTCATGGCCGCGCGACGTACGGCATCGATGTCGTGTTGCCCGGCATGAGGTACGCGTCAGTCGAACGTTCGCCCGTATACGGCGCAACGCTCAAAAGCGTCGACTCGACGGAAGCGATGAAGGTGCCCGGCGTGCTGCACGTGGTGCGCATTGCTTCTGCGCCGCTGCCCGCCGGCTTCCGGCCACTGGGCGGCGTCGCGGTGGTCGCGACCAGCACCTGGGCCGCGCTGCAAGGGCGCCGGAAACTCAAGCTCGAATGGGACCTGGGACCCAACGGCTCGTACGATAGCCAGGCGTATCGCAAAGCGCTTGAAGACACTGCGCGTCAACCTGGCAAGGTCGTGCGCAACAACGGCGATACCGCGGCAGCGTTGAAGAACGCCGCACAGCACGTATCGGCGGACTATTACGTGCCGCATCTGGCGCACGCGGCGATGGAGCCGTTGGCTGCGACTGCATCGTTTGCGAACGGCGCAGTCGAGGTCTGGACCGCCACGCAAAATCCGCAGCAAGCCCGCACGACTGTCGCGCAAGTACTCGGTGTGCAGGAACAGGCCGTGACAATCAATGTCACGTTGCTCGGCGGCGGCTTCGGCCGCAAGTCGAAGCCGGACTACGTGGCCGAAGCCGCATACCTGGCGCGCGAGGTCGGCGCACCTGTCAAGCTCACGTGGACCCGCGAAGACGACATACGTAACGACTATTTTCACGCCGTGTGCGCGCAGCACATGGAAGGTGCCCTCGATGCGCATGGCAAGACGATTGCGTGGTTGCACCGGAGCGTGTTTCCGTCCATCGGTTCGACGTTCACGCCGAACGTGATTTATGGCTCGGCGGGAGAACTCGGTCAGGGCGTGACCGATATGCCATATGAAGTCGCCAATGTGCAGTGCGAGAACGGAGCGGCGCCGGCGCATACGCGTATCGGCTGGTATCGGTCGGTGTACAACATTCCGCACGGCTTCGCACTGGGCTCGTTCGTCGACGAACTCGCCGTTGCAGCGCGACAGGATCCGGTGCAGCATCTGCTCGCGCTGCTGGGCACTCCGCGCCATGTCGATCTGCATGCGCTGGGCGTCGACTATCCGAATTACGGCGCGTCGATCGACGAGTATCCGATCGATACCGCGCGCTACGCCGCAGTGGTCCGCGCGGCGGCGGTGCGTTCGAACTGGGCTGCGGCGTTGCCCGCTCGGCACGGGCGCGGGATCGCTGTCCATCGCAGCTTTTTGACGTACGTTGCCGCGGTCGCGCAGGTGCAGGTGGCCGAGGATGGCTCGGTGCGGGTGACGCGTGTCGATCTGGCGGTCGACTGCGGACGTATCGTCAATCCCGACCGCGTGATCGCGCAGTTCGAGGGCGCGGTGGTCATGGCTCTCGGCAATACGCTATACAGCGAACTGACGTTTAGTGAGGGGGCGGCCGAGCAGTCGAACTTCACCGACTATCGGGTCGCCCGCATCGACTCGGTGCCGGAAACCCATGTCTACATCCTGCCGAGCGCTGCGCCGCCCGGCGGGGTTGGCGAACCGGGTGTGCCGCCGACAACGGCGGCGATCTGCAACGCGATCTTCAATGCAACAGGTACGCGGATTCGGGCCTTGCCGGTAGATAACGCGCTGTTGAAGCGGGCGTGAGCCGCACAGGGGTAACGGCCACGCTGTGCAGGCATCCCGAACACTTGACCTGCCGATGGTCGACGCTGCATGAAACGCGGCTCATCGGCGACGTCTCATTGTGTCGCGCCGACGTGGCGTAGCGCATCCTCTACGGCCGGATTGCGTTGAGCGATCGCCATTTGCAATGCGGTGCCGCCACGCGCGTCGACATGATTCACGTTGGCGCCGTGTGCGACGAGCACCGGAATCATATCGAGCCGGCCGAATAGCGCCGCAAACGACAATGCCGTTTCCCCCGCGTTGTTGGTTTGATCGATGTCGCAATGCTTGTCGAGCAGCATCGTGGCAATGTTCGTCTCGCCTTTGAAGAGCGCTCCCATCAGGGCAGTATTACCGTGCCGGTCGGCCGCGCAAGCGTTGGCGCCCGCAGCCATGAGGGCCGTCAAGGTCTCGGGATGATTGTCGTACGCGCTGAGGATCAGCGCGGTATAGCCTTCGGGCGTCGTTGTCTCGAGCGGGAAATGGGCCGCGATCAACGCCTGGACAATATCCGTGCGTCCCGCACGCGCGGCTGCAAACCAGTCTTCGGTGTAACGCGGCGTGTCGGTCACAGCCGAGTACGTTCCCGACTGATACACATGCTGCGCGCAACTCGCTGTCAACAGTGCGGTTAGGGTGATGGCCGCCGCGGTCCGAACAAGGCGCCGGGCAGCAAGAGAGCATCGCATCCTGTCCTCCGTGAGAAAGCATATCTATTCAGTGGGGAAACCTGCTTGCACAGGCTCCCCCATTGAATTTAGTTGTCGCTCAGGTGTGCCGCCGCATCTTTCACGCGCGTGAGATCCGCATGGGTGGCGCGCGCAAGGCGGGTACCGTAGTCGGCATCAGCCTTATAGAAGTACGAGAGCATCGAGTACTTGTTGGCGTCGTTGGTTACGCGGCCCAGGTCGCCCGACAACGCTGTGATGAGGTCTGTCTTGTCGGTATCGGACAGCGTCCGGTAGTACTCGCCGGCCTGACGGAAGTCGAGTGTTTTGTGAATCGCTCTTTGCTGGGTCGTCCCATTCAGCGGCGTCTGCACGGACTTGTACTTGTCCTGTTGCGCGATTTCTCCGGTGCCGGATGGCTCGTAGTTCACTTCGCCCTTTCGATCTTCCTCATTCATGAGCCCGTCCTGGTTGTTGTTGTAAACCGGGACGACCGGACGGTTGATCGGCAACTGGTTGTAGTTCGGGCCAAGGCGATACATCTGCGTGTCGGCATAGGCGAACAGGCGGCCCTGCAACATCCGGTCCTCTGAAGGTTCAATCCCCGGCACGAGGCGCGAGGGTGCGAATGCCGATTCTTCCGTGGACTCGAAATAATTATCCGGAATGCGGTTGAGCGTCATCGTGCCAACCTTCTGCTCGGGGATGGAGGACGGCCATACCTTAGTGTCATCCAGCGGATCGAAATCGAACTTGTCCAGATCCTTAGGCGAGAGCACCTGGATGTAAAGGTCCCACTGCGGATACGCATGCGCCTTGACCGAGTTATACAAGTCATTGGTCATCAGATTCCAGTCCGCGCCGATCGAATGCGGGATATCCTGCGGGCGAATGCCTTGGATACCCTGGCGGCTCTTCCAGTGAAACTTCACGTAGTGAACTTCGCCTTTCGCATTGACGAACTTGAAGGCGTGCACACCGTAGCCGTCCATGTGGCGATACGAATCCGGCATGCCCTCGTCCGTGTAAAGATGCGTGAGCATGTTGGTTGCTTCGGGCGAATGGGCGAAAAAGTCGAATGCCAGATTCGGATCTTGAACGCCGGTCACTGCCGATGGTTTGTTCGCGTGCACGAAGTCAGGAAACTTGATGGCGTCCCGGATGAAAAAGACCGGCCAGTTGATGCCGACCATGTCCCAGTTCCCTTGCCGCGTATAGAACTTGATAGCGAAACCGCGCGGGTCTCGCGCCTGCTCGGGCGAGCCGCGATAGCCCATCACCGTCGAGAACCGAACGAAGACGGGGATCTTCGATCCTGGCGTGAACACCTGCGCAGAGGTCAGGGAACTGATGTCCGTAGTCGGCACGAACTCGCCAAAGATACCTGTGCCACGCGCATGCACGACGCGCTCGGGTATGCGCTCCCGGTCGAAGCGCTGCAGTTTCTCGATGAGATGAGAGTCCTGCAACAGGACCGGACCTTCAGGGCCCGCGGTTTGGGAGTTCTGGTTGTCGCCGACCGGCGACCCGCTATCCTGGGTCATATCCGCCGCATGCGCCGTTTGAGCGAGCGCAATTGCTGAGACGATCGAGAAAATGCTTGCAGCAATCTGTGTCTTCTGTACTTTCACTTTGTATTCCTGATTCAAGGGGGGGCCGAGGAATCGTATGACTCAGTCGTTCTATTATCCAATCTCTTTTTCCTATCATTACAATAGCGACCGCATTAATTCGGAAGATGAAAGGCATTAGAGAAGGGGAAGGAGCAGTGAACATGCTCTGCAGAGCGATTGAGCAATGCAGTCATGTAGGCAGCATAAATGCTGCACGTGGGGCCGGTGCTGTACGCCTCACACGCAGATCAAAACATTACGGTTTCATTGAGTATTTTCGCGTATCTACTTATGAGGAATCTATTCATTTATAAAGGTTCTGGAAAGCAATTTTTAATTGTTCCGTATATCGAATTAATTGCGCTTTACAATTACCTGAAGCGGGGGGTGGCCAGTCTGGTAACAGCCCGGCAGCGCCGCCTTTGCTCGACCAACTGAAACCGGCGAAGCCGGCCTGTTTGCCGACAAGGGCGTGAGATCCGGGAGCGATCTGCGGACCGACGTCGAACATCGCCAGCACAAGGTACAGAACAACCGGTCGGAAAACGGGCACGAGCCTACGTTCCAGCCGCAAAGCCTTATGGGGCTCCGTGTGACGCCGCCAGAGTCCGCGGAAAAATGCAGATGGGCGATTTCACATGCATATTCTGGTTGCCGCACGGCACGCCAGCGTAGTCGACTACTGTGCCACTCGATGTCTGTCGGTTTCGGGTGGGATCGCCCGATTGCGCCTGTGTCGCGCAACCGGTTAGCGCAATCACAAGCGCAAGAATTGCAGGAAGTCGTTTCATGACCTGTCTCATCGCGGTTGGTTTGACGCGAACGTCGCGACCATTGAATCGGACCGATTCCACCAACCGCCGCCTACGGCCTGGAACAAGGCTGCCGTATCCGCCAGTCTGGCGGCCCTTGCCTGTATCGACGCAATGCGTGCCATTTGCCATGTTTGCTGCGCGGTCAGCACAGAGAGATAAGACGCTTCGCCGGAGCGCAGTTTTTCACGTTCGATAGCCACGCTGCGCGAGGCAGCCTGCTCCGCATTGACGGCCGCCTGCAACGTCTTCGCGTCCGCCTGCACGCTCTGCAATACATCCGCAACGTTCTGAAATGCGTTGATCACCGTCGAGCGGTACTGGGCGCTGGCCTGATCGAATGCCGCCTGCGCCGCGCGCTGGCGATGTAGCAGCGCTCCACCCTGGAAGATCGGCTGGGCGATCTTCCCGACAATGGTGAAGAACTGGTTGTACGGCGTAAATGCATTCGCAATGGCACTGGGCGAAGTTCCCAACGCGGCTGTCAACGATATTTGCGGCAGCCGATTGGCGATTGCCACACCCACCTGCGCGCTAGCCGCATGCAATGCCGCCGACGCGGCAAGAATGTCGGGCCGGCGCTCCACGAGCGTCGATGGCAGGCTGACGGGAAGATCATCAGGCAGGTGTAAGGAAGACAGGTCGAAATCGGCCGCGATATTCTCGTTCGGAAAGCCGCCCATGAGTGCGAGCAACGCGTCGCGCTGCAGCGCCAGTTGTTTCTCGAGCGGCGGTATCGCGACCTGCGACTGCGCAAGCACCGCTTGCTGTTGCACGACGTCCGCCCCGGCAATTTCACCGAGCATGCTTTCACGCCGAAGGATGTCGAGAAGTTCGACATTGGCCTTGATCACCTGCTGCTGCGCAGCGATCTGCCCGCGCAGCGAAGCAACATTGAACGCTGCAAGCGCGAGATTGCTGCTCAAGGTCAGATAAGCCGCTTCCAGCTCGAAACGCTGATTGTCGGCTTGCGCGGCTGTCGTTTCGATCATGCGGCGATTCAAGCCGAACACGTCAACCGAATACGAAACGGTCAGCTCACCCGTGTCGAGCGAATAAATGCGCTGGTTGTTCGCGGCGACGGGAGCAAGGCTCGCCGTGGAGGTTTCGTTTCTACTGCCCGATGCGTCGACGCCGATGCTCGGAAAGAGCGTCCCCCTCTGGCTCAGCACGTTCTCACGGGCGACGGCAAGCGCGGACTGTGCGGCAGCGATGGTCGGGCTCGCCTTGAACGCGCGGTCGATCATCGCGTTCAGTTCGGGCGACTGAAACAGCGCCCACCATTGGCCGGGAATATCGCCGCCAACAGCGAACTGCTGTGCTCCTCCCACTGCGCCGGGGGCCGCTGCGGTCTTCGACGGCAGCGGAGCATGCGTGTAACCAGCGCCGTCCGGGGCGGCCGGTTGCCTGAAGTCAGGGCCTACCGCGCAGGCCGCCAGCAGTAGCGGCATCAACAGGGCGGATGAACGTTTAGCGGCAATCACGGTAGAGCATCCCTCCATCATTCTGCGAATTGCGTTTCGCGCTCGTGCACCTGGGCAAGACGCGACGCGTCTTTGCGGCGATCGAACCACGGATAAACGGTCGGCAGAACCAGCAGCGTTAGCAAGGTTGCCGACACAAGGCCACCAATAACGACAGTCGCAAGCGGACGCTGGACTTCCGCACCCGAGCTCATCGAGAAGGCCATGGGCAGAAAGCCGAGGCTGGCTACCGTCGCCGTCATAAGCACAGGCCTGAGCCGCGTTGCGGCTGCCTGTTTCGCAGCCTTGACCGCACTCAGGCCGCGACCCCGCATCTCAACGATGCTGCTCACCAGCACCACGCCGTTGAGCACGGCGATACCGAAGAGCGCGATGAAGCCGACCGCAGCGGAAATGCTGAACGGCAGCCCGCGTATCCAGAGGGCGAAAATGCCGCCGATCGCTGCGAACGGAACGTTGCAGAAGATGAGCGCTGCAAGGCTGGCATTGCCGAACATCAGGTAAAGCAGCGCAAAGATCACGACAAGCGAGATGGGCACCACGACGTAAAGGCGCGCCATCGCGTCCTGCAGGTTCTTGAAGCTGCCACCCCACGACACGGTGTACCCGGGCGGTAACTTGACCTGCGTCTCAACCGCATGTTGTGCAGCGAGGACGAAGCCGGCGAGGTCGCGTCCGCGCACGTTGGCCTGCACGAGGATGACGCGCCTGCCTTCCTCGCGCTCAATGGTCGACGGTCCAGGCTCCATGCGAATGTCCGCGACCTCCGACAGCGGCACGGCACGGCCATCGCCATTGCTGATGCGTAGGGCACCGATGCGCGTGACGTCGTCACGGTCCCTGCGTTGCATGCGAACGCGGATATCGAACTGGCCTTCACCGTCGACAATCGTCCCGACATTGCGGCCACCGAGCGACTGGACGAGGTCGAGTACCTGGCTCGCATTCAGCCCGTACCGGGCCACCGCGTCGCGCTTGACGACGACACGCAGGTAAGGCTGGCCAATCGTCTGCTGCGCCTCGACGTCTGCCGCACCCGGCACACGCGAGATCACGGCTGCAACCCGTTCGGCGGTATCGTGCAGCGTTTGCAGATCGTTGCCATGAATCTGTACGGCAACATCGGCCTGGACGCCCGCGATCATGTCGTCCATGCGCATCTGGATCGGTTGCGCCCAATCGAGCGTCAAACCTGGGACGGCGCGATCCAGCGCCGCGGAGTATTCGGCGACGAGCCCATCCTGGGTTTTCGCCGTCTTCCACTGGGACTGCGGCTTCAGCATGATGAAGGTGTCGCTTTGCTCCACGCCCATCGGATCGGTCGGAATCTCGGAACTGCCGCCGAGCGTGACAGCCGACTGCACCTCGGGAAAGCGCATCAGTGTGCGTTCGACCATGGTTTGCGCCTGAACCGCGGACGGCACGGATATGCCGGGCAGCTTCGTGGTCGTCACGGTCAGCGCCCCTTCGTCCAGACGCGGCAAAAATTCAGCGCCCAGCCTGGTGGCGGCGAAGGCCGCGACTGCGAGCAACGCGACGGCGAGCCCCATTGTCAGCGCAGGCTGTTGCGCGGCGCGCGCGAGAATCGGCTCATAGCGCAGGCGCAACCAGTGAAGGAGGCGGCTCTCACGCTCTGCGACCTTGCCGCGCAGCAACAGGCTGGCGAGCACCGGCATGACCGTCAGCGTGAGGACGAGCGACGCGAGCAGCGCGAAGATAACGGTCATCGCCATCGGCCGGAACATTTTTCCTTCGACGCCTTGAAGACTCAATATCGGAAGGTAGACGGCCGTGATGATCAGGACTGCGAACGTCACAGGCCGGGAGACTTCTTTGGCGGCCTCCAGCACGAGCGGGCGTAACGGCCGATTGGGCGCCTCGGCGCGGCGCCGCACGACGTTTTCGATCATCACCACCGCGCCGTCGACAAGCAGGCCGAAATCGATCGCGCCGAGGCTCATCAGATTGCCCGACATTCCCGTACCGTACATGGCGATGACGGCGACGAGCATCGACAGCGGAATCGCCGTTGCGACGATCAGCCCCGCGCGTGCATTCCCGAGCAGCAAAAGCAGCACCGCGATGACCAGCACGGCACCTTCGACCATGTTGTGAGCGACCGTATGCAGCACCCGGTCCATCAGGTCCGCGCGGTTATAGTAGGGCGCAACCTCGACGCCGGGCGGCAGCGTCCGGTTGATTTCCTTGATCGCGTCCTGCACGCGCTCTGCGACGACGCGCGTGTTTTGCCCGATGCCCATCAGCACGACGCCGACGACAGCTTCGCCCTTGCCGTCACGCGTGACCGCGCCGAGCCGAGGCATTGGCGCTTCGTCGACATGAGCGACGTCATGAACGTAAAGCGGCGTGCCGCCCGCAGCGGTACGGAGCACGATGCTGCCGATGTCGGTTGGATTACGCAGCAAACCCTCGCCGCGGATGATCGATTCTCCGCCGTTGTGCTCGATTGTCGCGCCGCCTGTTGCGCCGTTGTTCATTTGCACGGCGTTGAAGATGTCGCCCACTGACAGGCCGTAACGCGTAAGTGCATCGTCGTCGACTTGCACTTCGTATGTCTTCAGAAGCCCGCCGTTCACATTCACGTCGACCACGCCTTCCACTTCGCGCAGCCTTGGCGCGATCTGCCAGTCGAGCAGTGTGCGCAATGTCATCAGCGACTGTCCGTGGCCACGCACCTGAAACTGATAGATCTCACTCAGGCCATCCGACAGCGGCCCCATCCGCGGCGCGCTCGTGCCGGTTGGAAGCTGTATCGTCTGCAACCGCTCACCGATCAGGTTGCGGTCGAGGTAGAGGTTCGTAGCGTCGGCAAATCGCACGTAAATCACCGAGAGACCGTAACGCGAGATCGAGCGCACGCTCTGCAGGCCTGGCAAGCCCTGTAACGCCAGCTCGACAGGCGCCGTGATCGAGCGTTCGACATCGACCGGCGCGAGCCCGGGCGCCTGGGTCGTCACCAGCACCTGCTGCGGCGAGATGTCCGGCTCAGCGTCGAAAGGCAATCGCTGCGCGCTGTATAGCCCGGCGACAATCAGCACGGCAACGAGAATCAACACGGCGGCGCGATTTCGCAGTGCCGCCTCGACAAGTTTGGTAATCATGGCATGCGCTCGCGGATCAGCCTTCGTCGGGAATGGCGCCCTTCATGAGCGCAGCCTTCAGCCAGTAGCTGCCGTCGGCGACGACAGAGGTGCCGGCCGACAGGCCACTGAGAATCTGTGTCATGCCGTCAGCGGCATAACCGGTGCGAACGGCGCGCCAGCTGAAACGGCCATTGGCGGAAGGCAGGAATACGGCCGTCTGTCCATTCACATCCTGGAGCGCCGCGTCAGGCACCAGCATCGTGTCCCGACCCAGCGGCGCCTGGATCTGGACGGTGCCGAACATATTTGCGCGGAGTGCGCCGTCGCCGTTGGGCAACTCGCAGCGGACCGCTACTGTGCCGGTGTTGGTGTCCACCTGGTCGGCAACATCGATTACGCGGCCGGTGAACTGTCGACTGCCATACGCATCAAGGTGGACAAGCACCGTCTGACCGGGGCGTACTTGCGCGGCATCGCGCTCGGGGACGTTGGCTTGCACCCACATTGTCGAAAGATCGGCCAGTGTCACAATCGGCGACGACATGTCGACAATGTTGCCGGCGCCCGCGCCCACGCTACTGACGACACCGTCGAACGGCGCGACAAGCGCACCCAGTGAATCGCCCGGACTGAGTCGGGCTAGCGTGGCCGTGCCATTGCTTCGGCTCGCCGGGGCACCGATCGGCATCAGGCGTTGCTGCATGCCCTGCCACTTCTGCAGCTCTGCTTGCCGCGACTTCAGCATGGCCTGTGCATTGACCGCAGCAGCGCGGCGGCGGTCGAGCTCGCTCTGCGCGATACCGCCTCCGGTGACGAGCTCGCTGCCGCGCTGCAGTGCTGCACTGGCCGTCCCGGCTGCAGCCTTCGCGTCCGCCACCGCGGCAGACGCACTTGCGACCTGACTGCGCACGTCGCTCAAGTCGAACTCGTCGAGCGTAGCGAGCCGCTGCCCCGCGCGTACGTGGTCGCCTGCAGCGACATCGACAGCAACGATTCTTGCCCTGGAAGGAGAGCCTAGCTGCGCGAGCCGCTTCGCGTTGAATGCAACGACACCGGTAGCGGTAATCGTATGCACGCCGGGCCGAAGCTCCGCTTTCGCGAACTGCAAATTGACGTTGGAGAGGGCCTCGGGCGACAGGTACACGCTATTGGGGAGTGGCGGAACCTGCTCGACTGCCGTAGCTGGCAGCGCTGATGCGGTAGCCGCGGGGGAAGTCCGCGAGTGAAGGGAAAACCAGGCACCGCAAAGAAACAGGATGCCCGCTGCCCCGACAGACAACTGCAGACGCTTGCTATAGCGAATGTTCACGAACGCTCTCGATGGTTGAACAAACGTTTTGGCTCCGAGGGATGGCGACGGCTTCCCTCAGTGCTGGAGAGCGTATTTTCGTGTTGCGCGTCTGATTGTGAGGTGGCGGGAAGATGTCATTTCGGACATCTTGCGAAGGCAGCACGGAATGCGCCGTTGGCTCGCGGACGGAAGGCGGACGGAAGCCGGACGCCGCGCGAGCGCGCCATCTTGCGCCGATCAGCTAACGGAACTCTGCGAGAAAAGGATGCCGGGTGATCGCGCGCAACGGCGACCAGGGTGTCACGCGGTAACGGAAGGAAAGTAAAGCGTAAAGGTCGTCAAGCCGGCGCGGCTCACGACGTCGACTCGGCCACGATGCAACTCCATGATGGATCGCACGATGGCAAGACCTAGCCCCATGTTCTTCGCCGACCCTTGCCGCGCAGAGTTGACACGGTAAAAGCGGTCGAAGATCTTGCCGATATGCTCCGGCGGGATGGTTTGGCCGGTGTTCGTGACTTCCACGGCGACGTACTCGTCACACCGGTAGGCGCGCAGCGCGATCTCCGATTCGGCGTCAGCATGCGCAAGCGCGTTCGATACCAGATTGCTGAGGGCGCGTCGAAGCATCGACGGATCGGCGCGAACCTGGATTGCACCGTCGAGGGTGAAATGGACGCCCTTGTTGTCGGCCACTCCTTCAAAGTACGAGGTGAGCCTTGCGAACTCTTCATGGCAATCGAGTACGCCTGGTCGAAGCAGTTCCTTTGAATGATCCGCTCGCGCGAGGAACAGCATGGTCTCGATCATCCGTTGAAGGCGCTGGCATTCTTCGATGTTCGAGTCGATAAGCGCTTCGTATTCCTCGGTGGATCGCTCGCGCGAAAGAGTGATTTCCGATGCGCTGATCATATTGGCGAGCGGAGTGCGCATATCGTGCGCCAGATCGGAGGAGAACTGCGAGAGTTGCGCAAATGCGCGTTGAAGCCTGTCGAGCATCCGGTTCACCGGACCCGCGATGTCACGGAGTTCGACGGGACCACCGCTAACAGCGAGGCGCTCACCAAGATTGTGGGCTTCGATGCGCGAAATTCGTTGGCCGATGATTTTGACCGGCGATAGTCCTCGCTTTGCAATGGCGTAGCCAAGTAGACCCATCAACGCTGAACCAGCGAAGATCACGAGCCACACATCGCCTTGGTATCCGCGAAGGACGGAGTAGCGCGTCGCCGCTTCATGTGCAAGTATCACGCGTATCGATTCGCCCGAACGTAACTTCTCGTCGCCGAATATGCAGCGCGAAGGTCCGATGGACGGCGGAGAGCATGAATAAGGCTGTTTTTCTGCGGGATCGCCCGCCCCGACCGACCGCAAGCGCTGGTCCCGCCGGTCCGAGTCGGCCAATATCCTTCCTTGGCCATCCAGTATGGCGAATGAGATTGCGGGATGCGCGAGCAATTCCTCGCGAAACAGGTCGCTATTGCTGCCGATCGCCTCTGCCGAGCCGTATCTGCGAGCTGCCGCCAGAAACTCATCGAGCTTGACCGAAATCTCGTTATCGTCGCGGTCCATGAGTTGGCTCGAGAGCGAATGATAAAGCAGGCCGCCGGCCATCGAGAGCACCAGTATAGCGACGATAGTAAAAGCGACACTCAGCCGCCTGAGCAGCGAGTACGCTCCGTCCGCGGCAGTCATGATCGCTCTTCCATTACATAGCCCATGCCACGGACCGTATGGAGCAGTTTTTTCTCAAAGGGGTTGTCGATCTTGGTGCGCAAACGTCTGACAGCCACTTCAACGACGTTCGTATCGCTGTCGAAGTTCATGTCCCACACGTGTGACGTGACGACTGCACGCGTAACCACTTCGCCCTGCCTCTCGGCGAGAAGTTTCACCAGCGTGAATTCCTGCGCAGTCAGGTCGATGCGGACGTTGCCGCGCCGAACACGCCGCCTGAGGAGGTCGATTTCCATATCGCCGACACGCAGCACAGTGTCGACCGATAGCGTGGGTCTGCGCAGCACCGCGCGAATGCGCGCAAGAAATTCGGAGTAGACGAATGGCTTCGCCAGGTAATCGTCTGCCCCCGATTCGAGTCCGGCGACTTTGTCTTCAACCGCATCGCGCGCCGTCAAGAGGAGCACAGGTGTGCGTTTTTTTGCTCGCAAGCGCCTGAGTACCTCGAAGCCGTCGAGGCCCGGGAGCATGACG
Source organism: Paraburkholderia suaedae (assembly GCF_040812055.1). Classification (NCBI taxonomy): domain Bacteria; kingdom Pseudomonadati; phylum Pseudomonadota; class Betaproteobacteria; order Burkholderiales; family Burkholderiaceae; genus Paraburkholderia; species Paraburkholderia suaedae. Next base: position 180,068 of record NZ_JBFOAH010000004.1, read on the forward strand.
TCGAGAACGATGAGATCGTAGTCTTCATGGAGCGCGAGGAACAAACCGTCGTTGCCGTCGTTAGCGACATCGACGATAAAGCTTGCCTCCATCAGGCCTTTTCGAAGGTAGGCGGCCATCTTCGGTTCGTCCTCGACGATCAGGATACGCATGATGAAAACCCTTTCGCATAGCTAGTCGTGCATCAAATGCAGATAGTACATTAAGCTAATTGCATGTGCGCGGCGCAGCGCGTTGAGGCAGTGTCAACTGGGCGGCGTACGCTGGCGCCGAAAATTCCGTCAGTGCGATGGGTGGGAGTGCTGGAATCTGAGCCTTGCATAACGAATCTGGCGCAGTGTGAAATACGAGGAGGAATATTTGAAAGCATACGAAACAGTCAGCCAGGCGCGACAGTCGATCACTGATTACCTGATGGGGTACAACCAGGGTCGACCTCATTCGAGCCTGGCAGACCGCACGCCGGATGAGGCGTACCTCGCGATGCTCAACCCGAACTAGTGTTGACTGACGTCGAGGACGCTAAATGAGGCAGGCTCTGCATCTCGCCGCGGCCGAATGAAAAGTATCGTGACAAGCAGGGCCGCCACGCAGAAGCCGGCCAACGACAGGAGTCCGTCTGCATAGCTATCCGACGACGTCTTGAACAGACCCACAAGATAGGGTCCGGCGAAACCGCCCAGGTTGCCGATCGAGTTGATGAAAGCGATTCCGCCGGCAACGGCCGGGCCGCGCAAATATGAAGCCGGCAACGTCCAGAACGGACCCTTGCAACCAAAGATGCCGATCGCCGCGACGCTCAACGCGACGATTGACCAGATGGACGCCCCCAGGACACTGGCGGCGACCAACCCCGCGGCGGCCAATACCATCGTGCCGGCGAGAAACCAGCGGCGTTCGTTGAATCGATCGGACAGGTTGCCGATTAGCAGCATGCCCAGGCAACCGGCGATATACGGTATCGATGTGATCAGGCCTACCGCGACGGTACTGTAGCCTTGCTGCTTGATGATCTGTGGTAAGAAAAACGACAACCCAAGGTTCGCACCCGTTGCGCAGAAATAGATGAAGGCAAGCAGGATCACAGTTGGGTTCAGCAAGGCCTTGCCCAACCCGGAGATTTTGCCGCTGGAGCCCGGCGCGGCGTCATCGGCGGCGAGTTCGTACTTCAGCCAGTCTCGCTCCTGGTCAGTGAGCCAGCGTGCCCGATCTGGGCTGTCCGTCAGCAGTCCCAGCGCCACGAACGCGCCGAGCAAGGCAGGCAAGCCTTCAATGATGAATAGCCATTGCCACCCCTTGAGGCCCAACGCGCCATTGATGTCGAGAATCATTGTCGAGAGCGGCGCACCCACGGCGATCGAAACCGGGATGGAAAGCATGAACGCCGAAACAATACGCGCTCGATAACGTACGGGAAACCAGTACGTCAGGTACAGGATCACGCCGGGGAAAAAGCCCGCCTCGGCGACACCCAGCAGGAACCGGAGCACGATGAAGCTGACCGGCCCGGTCACAAGCGCCATCGCGCACGCCAGAACGCCCCAGGTGAGAAGAATGCGGGCGATCCATTTGCGTGCGCCAACCCGCGCCATCATCAGATTGCTCGGGATTTCGAAAATGAAGTACCCGACAAAGAAGATACCCGCGCCCCAACCGAACAGGTAAGGCGTGAGGCCGATATCCCGGTTCATCGTGAGGGCGGCGAATCCCACGTTGATCCGGTCGATGAACGAGATGACATACAGGGCCATCAGAAGCGGAATCACGCGCCAGAAAATCTTGCGTATTACCGTTTTTTCGCTGAGCTTTTGCATAGTATCCAAGGACGCGATCGTCGAAATGCCAGCTGCGCGCCGGCATGTTATTTAGGTTGCTTGCCTTCTGGCGAGGTGCCGTCTCCGCCGATGCGGACCGGTTAGAACTGGGTCGCAGCCTCACGATTTACGGCCATATCAGGCGCGGCCGGTCCGTGACGCGGCGTCGCGGCATTCGGGTCATGCGTCGCGCTGCCACTATCGATCGTAAACACCGCCACTGCATGCCGCAGGAGCTGAGCCTGTTCAGCCATCGACTGCGCAGTGGCTGTGGCTTCTTCGACTAGCGCCGCGTTTTGTTGCGTCACGCGATCCATCTGACTGACCGCCTGATTGACCTGACCGATACCCGTGCTCTGTTCTGCCGACGCAGCCGACATCTCGCTCATGATTGCCGTCACGCGGCTAACAGAGGCCACAACCTCGCTGATTGTGCTACCCGCTTCTTCGACAAGCCTTGATCCCGCATCGACCCGGCTGACCGACTCGCTGATCAACTGCTTTATTTCCTTGGCGGCCGTCGCACTACGTTGCGCGAGGGCCCGGACTTCGCCGGCTACGACGGCAAAGCCGCGACCCTGCTCGCCGGCTCGCGCTGCTTCGACGGCAGCATTGAGCGCGAGAATATTGGTCTGGAACGCGATGCCTTCAATCACGCTAATGATCTCGGCGACCTGCGCGGAGCTGTCGGAGATCCCGCGCATTGTCTCGACGACCCGGCCGACGACTTCGCCGCCGCGTTGGGCGACGTGCGATGCGGTGTCGGCAATCGACGTTGCCTGGCGCGCGTTCTCAGCGTTGTTCTGAACCGCTCCGGTCAGTTGCTCCATGCTCGAAGCCGTTTGCTCCAGCGACGCGGCCTGTTCTTCGGTGCGCTCGGACAGGTCGGTAGTACCCGCCGCAATCTGACTGGTCGCTGTTGCGATCGCGTCGGCAGACACAATGATCTTGCCGATCGTCAAAGTGAGCTGCTCCTGCATCTGCTTCATGGAGTACAGCATGCTTGAACGATCAGTCGGCGCCGTCATGACCGTCGCGCTCAGGTCGCCGCTAGCGATCTGGGTAGCGATCCGGGCGGCCTGTGACGGGTCTCCGCCCAGACTCCGACGTACGCTGCGGCTGATGAGCAGCATCGCCGCTGAAACCACCGCGCCGATGCCGAGCGCGATCAACAGGTATTCCAGCAACATCGTGTGGAACGCATCGGAAACGTCCGTCAAATAGAGACCCGAATCGATATACCAGTCCCAAGGCTTGAACTGTTTCACGAACGCAAGCTTCGTCTCATAGTTGTATCCTGAGCCGTTCGGAACGCGCCCTACAAATTCGACATAGCCTTCGCCGTTGGTCTGGGCGGCCTCAACCTGTTCAACGAACAGCAACTTGCCGGTGGGATCCTTGGCCTGGCTGACATCTTTGTTGAGCAGATCCGGGAGGGTGGGGTGCATGAGTACGGTCGGACGCGAGTCGAGGATAAAGACATAACCCCCTTTGCCGTAGCGCATCGCTTTCAACCGTGCCATCGCCTGTTCCTTTGCGGCGTCGACGGTAATCTCGTGGCGATCCGCTCGCGCGGCCAGGTCGTTGACGATTGCCCAAGCCGCTTCGACGACGCTTCGAATCGTGGCTTTGCGTTCGCTGAGCATGGTCGATCGGGACTCGAGCACCGCGCTGCCCGCGAGAAGCAGAAGACCCACCCACATGACGGCAAGTGCAGCCCATAGCTTTGCGTTTAAACTCAGGCGACTCACTATCAATTCCTCCACGGCGGCACGATTGAGCTCTGTCAGAGCCGAGTAACTTCCCACGTATTACACAAGTACTATCGGACGCCGCTTGCTCATTCTTTAGACGGATCGCAAAATTTTTCTATGTCTCGTTCAATCGACGAGGACGGTATCGTTGGTTTTCGAAGATTTCAAGAGGATACCTAATCAAAGCAACGTGATTCACGAAATGTCACGTCGTATTTCGCGCGGCCGGTGAGCGCGAAGTCCGGTTCCCCTGGGCCATGCGGCATTCGAGCCTACTGGAGCTCCTGCAGCCGGCGGGTTTGCCGTCTCACCAGACGGTCGATGTCCGCGATATCCGCATCAGACAGTTTGGGGCCGGGTTTGCGCAGCGCGTCCGATGCGATCACACCGCGCTGCGCCATAAGGTATTTTCTTACTGCCAGACCGATGTTCGATTGTTGTTCATAACGCGCGAGCGGCAAATAGGCATCGAAGATGTCATGTGCTTTTTCGATATCTCCGCTGGCATGTGCATTACAGACATCCACCATCATTTCCGGGTATGCAAAACCGGTCATTGCGCCGTCCGCACCGCGCGTGAGCTCCTCAGGAAGGAACAGGCCGCCACCGTTGCCCGTCAAGATCGAAACGCGTTTCAGATCGCCTTTGTCGCTGGCCGCCCTGAGCGCCGACAGTTTGGTCAGACCCGGTGAATCTTCGTGCTTGAGCATGACACAGGTCGGCGAATTTTTGAGCACGCGCAGCACCACGGATGTGGACATCTGCACGCCCGTAGATACCGGATGGTCCTGCAGTACCCACGGACAGTTCTCGCCGAGCGTCGTGTTGACCATGTCGAAGTAAGCGACGATCTGATCGTCGGTGCGCAGCGCGGGAGCCGGCGCGACCATGACACCGGAGGCTCCCATATCCATCACGCTCATACTCAGTTCGCGCATCGGCGCGAAGCCCGCCGCCGACGCACCGACAACCACTGGCACGCGGCCAGCCACGCGCGCCAGTACGCGCTTGACGAACGTGCGCGATTCCTCGGCGGTGAGTTTCGTCGCTTCTCCAAGGATGCCGAGGATCGTCAAACCTGTTGCTCTGGACTCCAGATAGAAGTCGACCATGCGATCGGTGCTGGCCAGATCGAGTTCACCGCTTTCGGTGAATGGCGTAACAGCGATCACAAACACACCTTTGGCATCGGCGTTCAACACGTTGCTCATTTGCGACTCTCAATTTTTATGGAGCTGTGGCGCTGTGGATAGCGGCGTCACAGTCCTTTTCATTGCGCGGTTTCGGCTTCATAACGCGCTTTGGTCTCGGCGTTCGGCGGATAGAGTCCGGGCAGAGGAGCACCGTTTTTCACTTGCCGCACAGCCCATTCGTCAAAGCGCTCTTTGCGCACGGCGAGTTCAACCACTTCGTCGAGCAACGCGGCGGGGATCAGGACGGCGCCATCAGCATCGGCGACGACGACATCGTTCGGAAACACGGCGACTGCGCCGCATGCAATCGGCTCTTGCCAGTTGACAAAGGTCAGCGCCGCGACGGAGGCGGGCGCAGCAGTGCCGCGACACCAGACCGGCAGGCCGGTGTCGATCACGCCCACCAGGTCGCGAACGACGCCGTCCGTGATAAGTGCGCTGACACCGCGTTTTTGCATCCGCGCGCACAGAACGTCGCCGAAAATCCCTGCGTCCGTGACGCCCATGGCATCCACGACGGCGATGCAACCCGCGGGCATGGCTTCGATTGCGGTGCGCGTCGAAACAGGCGAAGCCCACGCGGCCGGCGTGGCGAGATCTTCCCGTGCCGGGACGAAGCGCAGCGTAAAAGCGCGCCCGGCCTGACGCGTCTGATTGCCCGCAAGCGGTGCTGGCCCACGCATCCAGACGTTGCGAAGCCCTTTTTCCAGCAGGACCGTCGACACGGTAGCCGTGCTAATGCCGGCGAGCGTGCGCGCGATGTCGGGGTGCAGTGGAAGTGTCTCGGTGGTCATAAGCAAGATTCCTTGAACTAGCCCTCAAACGCTGGTTATCAGCCCGCCGTCAATGCGAACCACCGAGCCGGTGACATAGGCCGCCTGCACGCTCGCGAGGAAGGTGACTACAGCCGCGTACTCTTTCGGATCACCGTAGCGCCCGACTGGAATCGAGGCCACGCTTTCGCTGCTGACCTCGGCGACGCTGCGGCCTTCACGCTTTGCTTTCTGCTCGTCGAGGAAGGTGATGCGCGGCGTGGCGATGCGGCCTGGCAGGACGATGTTGGCCGTGATGCCGTCGCGGCCAACTTCGCGCGCGAGTGTCTTCGACCAGCCCACGAGGGACATCCGCAACGCATTCGAGATGCCGAGCCCCGGGATCGGGGAGACGACGCCGGACGACGTGCTGGTGATCACCCGTCCCCATTTACGCGCGCGCATGCCTGGCAACACCCGGTCCGTGATGGCGATGACCGATAAAACCATCGACTCGAAGCTCTTTGTCCACAGCTCGACAGACTGTCCGGCAGCGGGCGTCGGCGGAGGACCACCGGTGTTGTTGATCAGGATGTCGACGCCACCAAACGCGTCTTCGATTGCCTGCATGCGGCGCTCTACTACGCTGAGGTCCGACAGATCCCACTGGAGCGGCAGTGCGGCAGCGCCGGTCGCACGCATATCCGTCACGGTTTTGACCATCGCATCTTCGTCGATATCGGCAACGACGACTTTCGCGCCCTCGGCGGCGAGCGTTCGCGCAATCCCGCCGCCCAATCCGCCTGCCGCGCCAAACACTAGTGCTGTCTTTCCTGCAATTCCCAAATCCACGTTTCAAACTCCATAAGTGTGTGCCGTTTCCGGACCGACAGCGAGCGGACGCGCTAGTATAGGTACCCTGAACTTCGGTACCTAACGCATAAATTTCTGTCTAAGCATAGAAAAGATCAATATATGATTCGCTATCTCCGAACCTTCGTCGTCGCTGCGGAAACCGGATCCTTTTCAGCGGCGGGCAATCGCCTGGGGCTGACTCAATCCGCAGTGAGCACGCAGATCCGGCGACTCGAAGACGAGTTGGGCTACCCGTTGTTCACCCGCACCGGCAGGTCCGTCACGCTGAGTGACGAAGGGGCAGACGTACTCGAGCAGGCAGCGCGCATTCTCGAATCGTTCGAAGGATTGAAGCTGCGGAACCAGACCGGCGTGGACAGGGGCGCAATGAGTCTCGGGGTGATCGCCACGGTGCAGAACAGCTTCCTTCCGGCAGCGCTGCTGCGGTTCCGGCGCGAACAGCCCGTGGCGCACCTGAACATCGTCCCCGGCACATCGCTTCAATTGCTCACGTGGGTCGATTCGCACGAACTGGACATGGCCGTCATGATCAAACCTCGGCTAGGCCTGACTTCCGACTTGAAATGGATCCCGCTGATGCAGGAGCGCTATGTCGGTGTGGCACCCGAGGACTGGCCGAGCGATCTGGGCGACCTGTTTCGCGAGCGGCCCTTTATTCGCTATGACCGCCGCTCTCACGGCGGCCACCTCGTTGATCGCTTTCTCAAGGAGCACGGCTTATGGACAACAGACAGCATCGAAGTGGATGAGCCCGCGGTCATTCTGAAGATGGTCAGCCAGGGACTGGGCTGTTCGATCATTCCCGGCGAACTGGTGCCGGTAACCGACACGCCGGGTATCAAGGTTCTACCGTTGCCGGGCCGTGCGCTTGTCCGCGAAGTTGGGGTTCTGATCCGGTTTTCGGCCAGGAACAGGCTGTCAACAACGATGCTCATTGAAAGTCTTGCTGCCGAAGCCCGGAACGCTCGGCGGCGGTAGCGCGGTCTGCGCCATTGCCAGCGCGTCTTGCATCATCCGCCGGGCAGTAATGCGTGTCCGGCCTCAGTCGGCATCGCAGACACCGGTGCTCGAAAGCACAGACAGCTCTTGGAGAGCGGTCGGGCCGATGTGTCGGACCTCGTGTCGAAGAATGAAATCGTGGCCAACTACTAAACGGCTTGACCACGAATCTGCTCGCCCGTCCCGCTTCATAACTGGCGCAACGCGAGTATGCTTACGGCGCCTCTGCGAACGACGCGCAAACAGAACAATCTTCTCCCACGCCAGTTCCGACCGAAGCAGCAACGCTTGATCGAAGCGACGAATCGGATCGCGTGAACGTTGCATTGCGAATGCAGTCGTATCAAACAGACGCGGCACGATCGGGCGGTGCTACGCATCGAGGCGTTGCAGTAGCCTGCAACCGTTGCTGGACACACAGAAAGCCGAACGTGCGGTTGCGTGGTTGCGTGGCAAAATTCCGCATCGGGTCACGCCTGTCGTGTCATCGGTAGCGGCGTTGCAAACGTTGAAGGGTGACGGTATCGACTGCGGTCGAGAAAACCCGGCATCTTTATTACATTCAAGCTCAAAGTAACTTCCTACCGGATTACGATCCCAATGCCATCTTCTTTCGCTTCCATCAAAAGAATCGGAGCGCTCGCCGTGCTGGGCGGCTTTATCGCCGTAGCGAATGGTGCGAATGCCGCTGATAGCGTGATCGTTCTCGATTCCGGTGAATCGCAACTGACGCTGATCGACGAGGCCACGCATAAGGTTATCGGCACGGAGCCGACCGGCAAGGAACCGCACCATCTGATGATCACGCCCGACAGCCGCTCCCTGATCGTTGCTGATTCCGTGTCGAACAACCTGATGTTTGTCGATCCGCATAGCGGCAAGATGCAGCGTACCGTGCATGACATCGAGGACCCGTATCAACTGGGCTTCTCTCCAGATCATAAGTGGTTCGTCACGGCTGCGCTGCGTATGGACCGCGTCGACATCTACCGCTATGACGGCACAAATATGGCGCTGGCCAGGCATATCGAACTGGCGAAGACGCCTAGCCACATGACGTTCGCCTCGGACAACCGCACCGTGTTCGTCACGTTGCAGGATTCCGGCGAACTCGCAGCGATCGATCTGCCGACCCAGAAAGTGCTTTGGAAAATGCACGTAGGCAATGAACCCGCAGGTCTGTGGATGACGCCCGGCGACCGCTACCTGCTCGTCGGCATGACCGGCGAAGACGATGTGACCGTGGTGGATTGGCACAAGCAGCAGGTCGTCAAGAAGATCCACACGGGCCGTGGCGCGCACAACTTTCGCAACCTCGATGACGGTAAGCATGTGGTGGTCTCCAATCGCGTCGAAAGCACCATCAGCATCATCGACTACACCACGCTCACCGATGTCGGCGATATCACGGGCCTGATGCCTGGCCCCGACGACATGGAACTAACTCCCGACAAGCGCTATCTATGGGTGGGGTTCCGTTTTGCGAAGCATGTGGGCATCATCGATCTGACCACCCGCAAGCTGATCGACACGATTGCGGTAGGTCGCTCGCCGCACGGCATCTATTTCTACAACCGCGCGCCGGTCGTGTCGCCCAATCCGGACTAAGCTGGGCGAGTCGTCTCAAACTTGCCATTACACGAGCAGTCGCAGAACCGGCAAAACATGAGGATTCTGATGTTTCATGAAATCGTCGCGCAACTCGACAATATGGTGTCTGCGCTGCAGACGCTGTTATATGTCGACGTCGTGCAGCCGTTCTTCTATCGCGTTGGCTTGATGGGTTACGATGAAGACACCTATGACGCACTGTATTGGGTGATCATCGGCGTGCTGGAAATCGTCGTGACGTATCTCGCGTTACGGCCGCTCGAAGCGCTGCGCCCCGTCGAGCTGTGGCAGGATCGCAAGGCGCTGCGCGCCGACGTGATCTACACATGGATCGTCAAGCTCGGCATCATCAACGTTGCGTTCTTTTTTATGCTGCAGCCGCTATTCGATCACTGGCAGAGTCTGATCGCGATCTACCGCATACCGAACGTCGATATCGACAGTCTCTGGCCGCGCGTGACGGATCAGCCAGTAGTGTCGTTCCTGATCTATCTGGTGGTGCTCGATTTCGCCGGCTACTGGTATCACCGTTGGCAGCATCGTTTCGGGGTGTGGTGGGAACTGCATGCGGTGCATCACAGCCAGCAGCAGATGTCGCTGTGGGCCGATGACCGCAACCATTTTCTCGACGACATCATCCAGGTAGCGTTCTTCGCGGCGATCTCGCTGTTTATCGGCGTGCAGCCGAACCAGTTCGTGGTGCTGGTCGCAGTCAGCAACTTCATGCAAAGCATCCAGCATGTCAATGCACGGCTGCCGTATGGCTGGCTGCTCGAGCGCATCGTTGTCAGCCCGAGCTTTCACCGCCGCCACCATGCGATGGGCTACGGCCATGAAGGCACGGCTTACGGCTGCAATTTTGGCGTGCTATTTCCGTGGTGGGACATGTTGTTCCGCACCGCTTCATGGAACGCCGCCGTTGAGCCGACCGGGATCCGCGATCAACTACCCATGCCGCATGGTGCAGGGCGTTTGTATGGCAACGGATTGATCGCGCAGCAGTGGCACGCGTTCGGCAGAATTGTGAAGCGTTTGCGCGGGCAAGGGCACTACGCGGATGGTGTCGTGGAGTGAGTGAAGCTGGCGCTGCGGGCTTTGTCGTTGCATCGCCCCCGCGGGCATCTGGATTGCCTGGGGGCGGTGTCCGTCGTCATCATCTGGCCAGTTTCGCCGGATGAGGTTGCCAGTCGGCCCGCAGTGCCTGGGCGCGCGCGTAGACCTTCTCCATCTCCGCGCGCAGCGGCGCGACGGATTCATCCGCGAGGTCGAACTCCGCGCCCAGTGCGTCGTAAGCGGCGTTGATCTCCCGCAGCAGCGCGCCTTCATCGACGCGCGTGAGTCGTCCGTTTCGCATGACTGCGTCGCCCGCAACAAACACGCTGTCGATAGCGGCGCCGCGCTCGGCATACACCAGTTGCCGCACCGGATCAGCTAACGGCGTGAAGCTGATCGCGTCGGTCCGGTAAGCGACCAGATCGGCGCGATAACCCGGCTCGATCGCACCGAGTTGGCTGCCGAGTCCGAGCGCTGTCGCGCCGCCAATCGTCCCCGCGTGCAGCGCTTCGGCCGCGGACAACCAGCGCGAATAATCGTCGCCGCGTATTTTCGACACCGCTGCGGCGCTGCCCAGCACGTTGAGCATATTGACGGTGACTGTCGACGCGCAGCCGTCAGAGCCGAGACTCACGTTGACACCCGCATCGAGCAGCGCGCGCACCGGTTGAATGCCCGAGCCGAGCATCAGATTGCTCCACGGATTGTGCTGCACGCTTGCACCCGATCGAGCCAGACAGGCGATCTCCGCATCCGACAACCAGACCGCGTGGATCAGCGACGTGCCCGGCCGCAGAAATTCCTGTTCGGCAAGGCGCATCACCATCGACTTGCCGTAGAACGCTTGCGCCGTGACCACCTGCAAGCGCGTTTCCTGAACGTGGATAATGACCGGCAGATCGTGCGTGTCGGCGAATTTGCGGCATCGCGCGAGAAATTCCGGTGTGCAGCGCTGCGGTGCGGAAGGGGCGATCAGCATGCCCACCCGGTCGTGCTGGGGATGGTGACGCGCCAACTCATTTTCCAGCAGCGCGAAGAACGCATCGGGCGAGGGCCGTGGCTGCGCACGCAGCTGCGCAAGCAGCGCGGGTGGGAAGATGCTGTCCACCTCCGGGAAGTTATCGACGATCGCGCGATCCATCATCGAGAATCCGACGAGCGCGCGAATCCCTGCGTCTTCGTAGGCCTGGAAGATAGCGTCGACCGTGGCGGGGTCAATGGCCTGGCCGAGGCTCACGTCGTCGACGAGCGTGGTCGTGCCGCTGCGCAGCGATTCGAGCGCGCCAATCAACGTTCGCAGATAGACCTGGCGCGGCGTCAGCTTCACGGGATGCGGCGCGCGCACGTAGTGCATCCACAACTCGAGAGGCAGGTTTTCGAGCCGTCCCTTGTGAAAATGCTCGTGCGAATGTTGATGGCCATTGATGAGCCCCGGCACCAGCAGGCAGTCGTCGAGCGGTATGCGCTCGCCGTCGGTCGCGCTGCCGCCAGGCATGATCGCGGCGATGCGCTCGCCTTCGATCACCACGTCGACGCGCCGCTCCTCATAACGCTGTTGGGTGCCCTGTAATGCTCTGACGTTCGAGAGTATCTTGCGCACGGTTTCTGCCTGTTCGAATGACGGTGTTGGCTGCAACGGTTAGCGAAATTGCCGCGACAATCCGGTGAGCCGCTCCATCAGCAGCATGGAAACCAAGGTGGCGACAATCAGTACGCCCGAGGCCGCGGCCGCCCGCACGTCGAGGCTGTCCTCGATGATGTGCCATAGGTGGATGGGCAACACTTCGGAGCGCGCGTCCGAGAGGAATAGCGACAGCGCGACGTTGTCGAACGAATTCATGAACGCGATGAACGCCCCCGACGCAATGCCTGGCGTCAGCGCCGGCAGTACGACACGGCGAAACGTGAACCAGCCGCTCGCGCCGAGGCACGTCGAACTGTCGAGCAGCGCGGGATCCAGTTGCGCATAGCTGGCCGACGTCGTGTACAGCACATACGGTGCGCACAGCGCGATATGTCCGGCGAGCAGACTGTAGAACGAGAGGCCCGCGCTTTCGAGGTTGAACAGGATCAAAATACCCAGACCCAGCGCCAGCGACGGAATGGTCAGCGGCGCCATGAAAAACGAATCGAGCAGCCGCGCGCTGAACGTGCGACGACGCGCGAGCGTCACCGCGGCGGCGACCGCCAGTACCGTTGCGCAGGCGGTTGCAGCGGCAGCCAGCTTCAGACTCAACAGCAGATCGTCGATGATCTCCGGCGAATCGAAGATCAGCGCGCGATACCAGCGCAATGACAGCCCGGGCGGCGGAAACTTCAGCGAGTAGCCCGACGTGAGCGACGTCACCAGCACGATCAGCGTGGGGCCGATCAGCATCAACAGACCGATGCCGCCCATCAGGCCCATCGCCGCGTTGAACGACAGGCGGCCCGGTGCGGTGCGGCGCGCCGGCACGATGGGCGGCATGGCAAGCGTGGATTTAGCCATGGACAAATCCTCTGGTCTTGCGGCCGAAATAGTTGAGCAGCGTCACCACGAGCAGCACGCTCACCAGCAGAATCACGGCAAGCGTTGCAGCAAACGGGTAGTTCTGCGTCTGGATAGCCTGTTGGTAGATGTAGAACGGCATGTACATCAACTGGCCGCCGCCCACCAGTGTCTGTACGACGAACGCGCTGACCGCGCCGGTGAATACCAGCAAGGTGCCGCTGAGCAAACCCGGCATCGCGAGGGGCACCGTGATCTTCCACCAGGTGCGCCAGCTGCTGGCGCCGAGCGCATGCGACGCCTCGGGCACGCGCGTGTCGAGCGAAGTCAGCGTGGTGACGAGCGGCAGCACCATCAACGGCAATTCGATCTGCGCCAGCGAGAGGATCACCGCCAACGGCGTGTACAGGAGCTTGACCGGTTGGCCCGTGTGCCCGAGCGCCATCAGCAGCGCATTGACCAGCCCCTCGTTGCCGAGAATCACGACCCACGCAAACGTGCGCACCACCGAACTGGTGAGGAGCGGCAGCAGGATCAGCACGATCAGCGCACGCCGCCAGCGCGCCGGGCTAACCACGTACAGGTGCGCCACCGGATAGCCGAGCACGATCGTCACCAGCGTGGTCGCCACGCCGAGCCAGAGCGTTTGCCAGAGGATGACCCTGTTGTAGCTGTCGCCGAAAAACACCAGATATTGGCGAATGCCGACGTGCGTCATGGCCGTGTCGTTGTGCAGGCTGATCAGCGCGACGAGCAGGAGCGGGACGCCGACAAACGCTATGAAGAACAGGCCCAGCGGCAGCACGAGCAGCCAGTCGCGCGGTATCCGGCGATTCGCGTTCATGGTGCGTCAGACCTTGACCAGACGGTTGAAACGGTCGATATATTCCGCGCGGCGCGGATTGATGCGTGCCCAGTCGACCTGCACGAACGACGCCATCCCGTTGGCGTTGCGAGCAATCTCGGCGAGCGCTGCGCCGAACGGCACTTTGGCGTTGGTCGGCGCGACGTAGTAGGGCGCACTGGTCATTTGCTGCTGCACTTCGACGCTCAACGCGGTATTGATATACGCGGCCGCAAGATCCGCCGCCCGGGTGTTCTTCACGATGTTCATCGTGCTGCGCACCATGCCCCAGTTGCTGTCGGGGCGCGCGAGCGCCACCGGCACGCCCTTGGCCTTGAGCGACTCCACGTTATTGATGTAGTGGCAGGCAATGTCCACCTGACCTTGCTGGAACAGCGTGCCGAGCGCGCCCGGATTAGCGGCGACGGCCCCGACATTCGGCATCAGGCGCTTGATGTAGTCGAACGCCGGGTCCATGTGATCTTCGTCGCCGCCCAGCTTCTTGGCGAGCGCCACCATCCATGCCGTGCCCAAGGTCGAGTCGAGGCTGACGAGCCCGACGCGGCCCTTGAATTCCGGCTTGAGCAGATCGTTCCACGACTTCGGCGCGGTCTTCACGCGCTCGGTGTTGTACGCGATGCCGTAGACCTGTGCGGACACATACGCGCCCAGACCCTTCGGGTCGATGAAGTGCGCGGGCAGATTCGCGAGATTCGGCACGCGGGCCGCCGGGATGGGTTCGAAAACGCCTTGCGCGATGCCCTGCAGATAGGGACCCTCGTCCATCATGACGACGTCGAACGGCGGGTTGTTGCGCGCGGCCACCAGTTTGGTCAGCGTGTCGACCGCTTGCGATGCGGTGAGCACCGCGCTCACGCCTGCGGCCTTGCGAAACGCCGGCAACAGGATCTTGCGTTGCGACTCTTCCCATGCGCCCGGAAAGGTCGTAGCGGCAACGGATTCGGATGCCGCCATGGCAAGCGGGCTACCGAGCGACAGGCCGACGGCGCCCGCTGCTCCCATCATTTGCAGGAGCTTGCGACGTTGTTGATCGATCAGCGACATAGGACCTCAGATGGATAGTTGAACAGCATGAAGCGGGATAACCAAACGGGCGACAGGTTGGACCATGACGATCTTGCCCCTGCGCTAAACATTGGCGGCACTGGGTTGCGCCGCGTTGAACGTGCGCACCCGCGCACCCGGCTTGAAATCGAGCGCGACGCGCGTGCCCGCGCGCAAGTCGGGACCCTCTGCGCGTGGCACGGAAATCTTCACGGTCTGTCCGGCATCGGTCTGCAGATCGACCACCAGCATCGGACCGATCGGCATGGCCAATTGCACGGTAGCCAGCAGCTGACGCGCGCTGGCGCCGGGCTGTGGCAGCTGCCACGTCCATTGTTCCGGGCGAACGGCCAGCAGGGCCGGCCCGGGCTCGCGCCACGGACCTGGCTGAGGAACGGCCAGCACGGCGCCGTCGGCGAACTGTGCCAGGCGTTGGTCGCCCTGCACGCCCAGGGCGACCGGCAGCAGATTCGCCGTACCGACGAAGGTGGCGACGAAGGGGGTGGCGGGCTGATCGTAGATCGCCACCGCCGAGTCGTATTGTTCCAGCCGCCCGCGATTGAGCACCGCGACCCGGTCGGCCATGCTCATGGCCTCTTCCTGATCGTGCGTCACCATCACGGTCGTGATGTTCAGTTCGCGCTGCAGACGGCGGATTTCGATCTGCATATCGAGCCGCAGGTTTTTGTCCAGCGCCGCAAAAGGCTCGTCGAGCAGCAGGATGCGCGGCTCGACGGCAAGCGTACGGGCCAGTGCCACGCGTTGCTGCTGACCGCCCGACAACTCACGCGGATAGCGTTTCGCAAAGGCTTGCATGCGCACCATCTCGAGCATCTGCATGGCCTTCCGAGCGGCATCCCGACGCGAGACGCCGTTGGCTTCGAGACCATAGGCGACGTTGGCGGCGACCGTCATGTGCGGAAACAGCGCGTAGTTCTGGAAGACAATGCCCACGCCGCGCTGGCGTGGCGCGAGGCCGTCCACGCGTTGGACACCGATATGCACTTCGCCCTCGGACTGCACCTGCAGACCGGCAAGGATGCGCAACAAGGTGCTCTTGCCGCACCCCGATGGGCCGAGCAACGCAACCAGTTCCCCTGCGGCAATTTCAAGCGTGACGTCTTCGATCACCGGCACGGCGGCGAAACGATGCCGGATGCCGCGCATCTGCACGGCGGCACCGGTTTGCGACGTGCGTGCTTGAGAAGCTGCGAGCGGGGCGCCCGCTGCGCCGTGCTTCGACTGCGAGACGACACTGTGCGGGGTGCTCATGCGCTTGCCCTTTTCCATAGTTGCGTGGCGGCATGCTTTCCCGCGGCGATGACGGCGTCGGCGTCGCAACGGGTGGGGGCGCCGCCGTCCACCACGATCTGCCCATCCACGATGACCATCTCGACATCGCGTCCAAGTCCCGTATGTACCAGCGTGCCCAACGGATTGGGATGCGGTGTCAGATGCGCGCGCTGGAAATCGAACACGGCGAGGTCGGCCAGCCAGCCCGTCTTCAGGCGACCGAGTTCGTCGCCGAGGCCCATCGCCTGCGCGCCGTTGTGCGTCGCCATGGTGAGCGCATCGGCGGGCTGCCAGTCCGCCGAGACTTCGCCTAACTGGATGCGCGCAATGGCCAGCGCCCAGCGCATGACCTCCGTCATGTCGGCGTGCATGTTGTCGGTGCCCAGAGCAATGCGCGCGCCGGCGTCGCGCAGACGCGGCGTGGGCGCCATCGTGCCGCCCGTCGCGTTCCCCTTGGGGATGTGCGCCACCGTGATGCCGGCGCGTCCGACGCGCGCAATGTCGTCGTCGTCCAGATACAGACAATGTGCCGCCACGAGCCTTTCGTTGAGCAGCCCGACCTCGTCGAGCAACTGCGCCGGGCTTTTACCGCAACGCTGCTTCACCACGCTGACTTCGGTACGGCTTTGCGCGAGATGTGTCGTCACGCCCAGATCGTGCGAGCGCGCTGCATCGGCAATCAGACGCAGAAAGTCGTCGGAACAGGTGTCGGGCGCGTGCACGGCCAGTTGCACGCCGGTGCGGCCATTGCCCTTGCGATGCCAGCGGTCGGCGAGCGCCAGCGCATCGTTGAGCGTGCGCTCGCCGGTCGCGGCATGGTATTCCCAACGCCCGTCCGCCACGCCGGAAAAATCGACGTCGTGCAGGCGGCCGCATGAATAGACACGCAGGCCCAGCTCGGCCATGGCTTCCATCGTCAGGTCAGCGTGGACGTAGCTGTCGTTGATCAGCGTCGAGCCGAACAGCATCGCTTCGAGCGCGCCCAGACGCGCCAGCGCGATAGCTTCGTCCGGGCGCACGTCATGGCCGTGCGGAATCCCTGGCGTGTAGGCGGGCGCGAAGCCCAGGTCTTCGGCGACGCCACGCACCATCGACAGAATGGCATGGGTATGGACGTTCACGTAGCCGGGTACGATGACGCGTCCGGCAAGCCGGCGCGTGGTGCGCGCGCGAGTCTGCACAGGCAGATCCTGCGCGCGGCCGACAAAGGCGAGACGGTTGCCGCGTATGCCGATGGCCGCATCGTTCAGCAGCGGTCGAGCCGGGTCCATCGTCACGACGGTGGCGCCGTGCAGCAAAAGGTCAAGGTCAAGCTCGATAGGTGGGACAGTCATCAGTCAGGTGGTCCGGTCCGGGTCAGGTGTGCAGGTGCTTCAGGAAACGCCGGGTGCGCTCTTCGCGCGGACGGCCGAAGACGTCGCCGGGCGCACCTTGTTCGACGATGGCGCCGGCATCCATGAAGACAACCCGATGCGCGACGTTGCGCGCAAAGCTCATTTCGTGTGTGACGACCATCATCGTCATGTGGGCCGCGGCGAGCTCGCGCATCACGTCGAGCACTTCGTTGACGAGTTCCGGGTCGAGGGCCGAGGTCGGCTCGTCGAACAGGATCATCTGCGGCTCCATTGCGAGTGCGCGGGCAATTGCCACGCGTTGTTGCTGGCCGCCGGAGAGTTGCGCGGGCCGCTTGCCGACGTGCTGCGCGAGGTGGACTTTTTCCAAGGCAACCTGGGCGCGAGCGCGAGCCGCATCGCGCGAGAGGCCCAAGACACGCTGGGGGCCGGTGGCGACGTTATCCAGCGCACTCAGATGCGCGAACAGGTTGAAGCGCTGAAACACGAAGCCGAAGCGGCTGCGTTGCCGCGCCAGTTCGCCTTCTGGCAGCGCGCGGCCCTGCTCGGACAGCCCGATACGCTGGCCGGCAAGGCGGATCGTGCCGCCGTCCGGTCTCTCCAGAAAGTTGACACAGCGCAGGAGCGTGGTCTTGCCGGAACCCGATGGCCCGATCAGAACCACGGTCTCGCCGTGCCCGACCTCGAGCGAGACGGAGGGCAGGATGACCTTGTCGCCGAAGCGCTTGTGCAGCCCTTGTATGGACAGCAGCGGTGCAGCTCCCCCTTCATGCATGCGCGCGGCGGCGTCCATGGCGGACGCTGCGGGCAGGTCGGAGGCGGTAACGGTGGAAGACATGCGGGGACCCGAGCTCATGAAGTCAGTATTGCGGCAGTCGCCGTTCGAGGTAGCGCGAGAGCCACGCCAGCGCCGAGATCAACGCGTAGTAGTAGAGGGCAATCAGCAGGAAAATCTCGAAAGGCGAAAAATACGTTGCGATGATTTCCTGACCGGCATGCGTGAGTTCGTACACAGAGATCGCAGACAGCAGCGCCGAGCCTTTGATCAGCGAGATCAGTTCGTTGGTGAGCGGCGGCAGGATGCGTCGCCATGCTTGCGGAAAGAGCACGTGCAGAACGATCTGCCCGTGACGCATGCCGATGGATTGCGCGGCTTCAGTCTGGCCGCGATCGACCGACTGCATGCTGGCGCGCACGATCTCGCAGATGAAGCCGCCCGCGTTCAGACTGAGCGCGATGACGCCGGCCCAGTACTCGTTGAAGTTGATGCCGATGACGGGCAGCGCAAAATAGACGAGAAAGATCTGCACGAGTAGCGGTGTGCCGCGCACGAAATCGACATACGCCAGCACGGCAATGCGAACGGCCCTAAAGCGGCTGAGCGCACCGAAACCCAGCGCAAAGCCGAGCACGATACCGATCGCGATGGCCGCGAGGCAAACTTTCAGCGTGGCGAGCAGGCCGACCGCGAGGATCGGCAACGCCATGACGATAATGCTCCAGTCCATGGACGCCACGCTCTCAGGACAGCACCGGAATCGCATCCGGCAAGTTCATGTCGAAACCGAACCACTTCTGCTGTAGCGTATGCAAAGTTCCATCCGTTTTGAACTTGCGCAACTGCTGGTCGACAAAGCCGATCAGCGCGGTGTCATCCGTACGTGCTGCGATGCCCGCCCAATTATCCGCGCCGATGCCCTTGACGATGGCGTATTTGCCCGGCGCATTCTTCAGCACGAGCGCAAGCGTCGGCAATGTGTTGAGCACGCCGTCCACTTTGCCTTCTGCCAGCGCGATATAGGCGGCCGGATGGTCGTCGAAGGTTTTTACTTCCTTGAAACCCGCGCCGCCCGTTGCTTTCAATTGGGCATCGAGTTTCGGCTCGAGTATCTGACCGGGCGAGCCGAGCTTGAGTCCGAGTACCTTGCCGTTCATGCCGGCGATGCCGGTGACGCGCTTCTGATCCGCCGCCCGAATCAGGAGTGCCTGCGAAGCTTCCACGTAAGGCACGGAGAAGTCCACGTGTTTTTCGCGCTCGGCCGTATAGCTCAGGCTGCTCATCACCAGATCGAACTTCTTCGTGTAGAGCGACGGAATCACGCCCGACCAGACCGTGTCGATGAACTGCGCCTTGACGCCGAGATTGCGGCAAAACGCGTTGGCCAGATCGACGTCGTAGCCGATCATCGCGCCGCTCGTGTCGCGATACGTCAGCGGCGGATAGCTCGCTTCGCAGCCGATGCGCAACACGCCGGCCTTCTTGATGTCGTCAAGCGTGAGCCCGGCGGCCATCGCAAAGCGCGGCAGGCCGATCGACACCAGGGCTGCACCCGCGCCAGCACGTTGGAGGAATTGGCGACGCGAAAATCGTTCGGACATCAGGCTCTCCAGAGAAAATCACAATACGTACGTTATAAAAACAGCGTGTAAAACGGCGCGGACGGTGCCGAAAGCACTGCATGTTCCGCGCGAGCCCACCAAGCCGTGCCTACTCGCGATAGACGGCGGGAAAGGCAAAGCGCGGTAGCACCCGGTGCGCGTCAATGCGCGGGTTCATCGGCCGACGAGGTTGCGCCGGTTGCGCACGCAAAGCCGGCAGGAACTCGCCGCGGCCGCGCGCGCCGCCCGGCTGTGCGCCGTCCCACACAACGTCGCCGCGCGACAGCGTCAACGCTGGCCACGCTTTCATCTGCCAACCCTCGTACGGCGTGTAGTCGACGTTGTGGTGCAACGCATCGTTCGTGAGCGTGAAGGCACGATCTGTATCCCAGATCACCAGATCTGCGTCGCCGCCGATTACGATTGAACCCTTGCGCGGATAGAGGCCATACAGTTTCGCGGCATTGGTCGCGGTCAATGCGACGAAGGCGTGAATGTCGATGCGTCCGTTCATCACGCCTTCTGACATCAGCAAGGCCATGCGCGTCTCGAGACCGGGTATGCCGTTGGGCACCTGATCGAAGCGCGGGTTTTCGCCGGCCACCTGCTTGCCGTGCGGACCATCGAAGCGAAACGGCGCATGGTCGGAGGAGAGCACCTGAAACGTACCGTTCAAAAGACCGTCCCAGACGGCTTGGCGGTTGCCTTCGTCGCGCGGCGGCGGACTGCAGATACATTGATAGCCGCGCGGGCCATCTTCGAGCATGTCTTCGGTCAGCAGCAGATAGTGCGGACACGTCTCGGCATAAACGGCGAGACCTTGTCCTTGCGCCCAGCGAATCTGGTCGATCGCTTCGCGGCCGGAGACGTGCACGATCAGCACGGGCGTGTCGACCAGCTGCGCGAGGCTGATGGCGCGATGCGTCGCTTCCCGTTCGACCAGCATCGGGCGGGACAAAGCATGCCCGACCGGTGCAGTGATGCCTTCCTCCAGCAGCGCTTCGGTGAGCCACGCAATGCAATCGGCGTTTTCGGCATGAATCATCACCATGGCGCCGTGGACGCGGGCCAATGCGAGCAGTTCGATGATCTGACGATCGTTCAGCTTGAGCGCGTCATACGTCATGTAGATCTTGAACGACGTATATCCTTCTTCGATCAGTTGCGGCAGTTCCTTTTGGAGCACATGCGGCGTGGGATCGGTGACGATCAGATGGAAGGCGTAGTCGATCACCGCGCGGTCGTCGGCGCGTTGGTGGTACGTATCGATCGCCGCACGCAGTGTTTTACCCTTCTGCTGGCAGGCAAACGGAATCACCGTGGTGGTGCCGCCGCAGGCAGCGGAAACCGTACCGCTCAGGAAGTCGTCGGCCATCACGCTGTCGTCGCCGGTGTCCTGATCCAGGTGGCAGTGGCTATCCACGCCGCCCGGAGTGACGAGGCGGCCGCCTGCCTCGATCTCGCTGGCGCCCCGAGCCAGTCCGCTGCCCAGCGCGACGATGCGCCCGTCGCGTACGCCGATGTCTGCGGTGAAGCGGTCGGCCGCCGTGGCGATATCCGCATTGCGGATCACGAGGTCGAAGACCGCCGCGTCGCTCATGCGACCTCCCGGAACAGGCTGCCCCAGCCGGTGACGCGCCGTGGATCGATGCTGCTGATCCGCAGCGCTTTCCAGACCACCGTCGAGATGGTGTCGTACACCGGAATGCCGAGTTCGGCCTCGAGCTCTTCAGCGAGCGGCGCGCCGCGCAAATTGGTGCAGAAAATCGTAATTGCGTCGGGTTTGCTCCTTGCGACTTCACGCGCCATCTCACGCAACGTGTCCGGACTGACTTGCGAAAACGAGAAATTGTCCTGCTTGTTCAGATGACGTTCACCGACACATTCGAAGCCCGCGCTGCCATACGTTGAGATGACCTTTGCCTGTACGTCGTCGCGATAGGGCGTGACCAGACCGAAGCGACGTACGCCCGTCATGGCGAAAATCTCGTTGAGCGCGAGCACCGAGGTGCACGCCGCAATGCCGGTGCGTTCTGTGATGCTGCGGCACAGACGCTCGTCTGCCTCAAACCCGAGCCAGCCCGACGATGTCCCGTTCCAGCCGATCACGTCGAGCTTCGCGTCGGCGAGCAAGCCCGCGGCGCCGAGAATTTCCTCGTCGTCGAACTGGGCCAGCGCCTGTTCGGACAATGCGATCTGAGTCACCCGGAAGCGGCCGAAATGCGCACTGACGTCGGGTAGGCCCGCGAGCATCGCCGAAGTGACCGGTTCAAGAATGGTGTTGGAAGACGGCGTCAGCATGCCAATCAGAGTGCGCTGCGTCATGATGTCCATATCAGGTAGTTTCTGGCGGGCCGCGCCGGAAAAAGTTGCTTGCTGACTCTGGTAACGCAAACTTTATGCCAACATAAAGCGTGTGGTTTGTACGCAATATGATTTTTGATTGTATGCAATGCTGGAGACGCCTTGCAGACGAAGAGGGCCGCTTCGGGAGTGTCTTCTCTGAAGCGAAAAGCAGGGATGATGGCGGAGGCTATCGACAAGCGCTCGCATGAAGATGGTGCCAAGACGCACCAACATTGAATCATGGGCACCAAATAAGGGTGGCCAACGAGGCCGCAAAGTTGCCCGCTAAACAGGTCTTTAGCTGTCAGGCGCGTCAAGCGCGGATTACCGTTTGTATGCAAAAAAATGGTGAGCTTGGCCCCTTGAAGAAGGTTTCGGCCCGAGCGTTTCACCAAATTTTGTGTACAAAAACGCTCACGGTTGCTCTATCATCAATTCATTCCCGTTGTGAGATGACCTTTGTGCCGAGCCTCCTCCATGCCTGCCAGTAAAACTGCCGCGCCCAAGGCGCCGTTTACCAACGAGGAAATCTATGGCCGCATCCAGAAGGCGGTGCTCGAGCATCGCCTTGCACCCGGTACAAAATTGATTGAGGAGCGGCTCGCCGAAGTCTCGGGCGTCAGCCGCACCAAAATTCGCGAAGTGCTCAACAAGCTTGCGCATGAGGGGCTGGTCGAACTGGTGCCGAATCGCGGAGCCTTTATCGCCAGCCCGAGCGTTCAGCAGGCGCGAGACGTATTTGTCACGCGGAGCATGATCGAGCCGGAAATGGCCAGGCTATTGAGCCGCACCGCGACGTCCGCGCAGGTGCGCGCGTTGCGCAAGCACGTGCGGCAGGAAAGCGACGCGCGCAAGCAGAATGACCGGCCTGCCATCATCCGGCTATCAGGCGAGTTCCATGTGCTGATTGCGGAGATGATCGGCAACGAAATCCTCCTGCGGATGATGCGCGAACTCGCGCCGTTGACGTGTCTCGTCATCACGCTTTACGACAAGCCCAACGCCCCCGCGTGCCCCCATCACGAGCACAGTGATCTGATCGATGCAATTGAAGCGCATGACGAAGTAAAGGCTGCGGCGAACATGCTGGAACACCTGCAGCATATCGAAGCGACCCTGAACTTCGACGAGGTGAAGGACGGGTCGCCGGATATCGAGGCGATCTTTTCCTGAACTCGCACAGCTTCGTTCCGTCGCATTGCGCTTTTCTGAACAACGACACGTCCGGCCAGCGGGGTTCGGCGGGCGTGAAGCTCTTCGATGCGGCGGTGAATTGGACCGCCGCCGGGGCCGTCGGTGCTCCAGCCGGAGCTCAATTCGACACCGACTCCGTTTGAGCGGCGGGCGCTGCCGCCGTTCCCATGCCACCTGCGCGGTCCGTGCCGTGCTGGATCGCGTAGATCTCACGGTTTCGCGCGATCGTGGTCTCCGACGGCGGATAGTCGTTGCTTCGCGTGGGCACCACTCCCTCGGCCTGTGCCTGCTGCAACTGCGCTATCACTTCGGCCCGCGTCAATCCTGACGAAGTCGTTTGAGCAAAGGCATTCGCGCCGAACGGCAGGCTGAGGGCGGCAACGGCAATAGCGGTAAGCAGTTTCATGATGTCTCTCCGGATATGAGCAAGAAATGAGTGGCCTGAACCACGCTTCCCATTCTTGTCATTCACGCTGTCGGAGCACTGACTCGCGGATTACCGTTCTGTTATCCAGGCGTCGCGACGCATCGCGGCTGTCATAAGACCGCCAGATAACATAACTGTAATGTAGCCGACCGCAGCCTGTAAGAGCCCAAGCTTCACACTCCTGACTCATGAAGCCCGCGTTACGTGTCGTATGCCCGCTAATTCACTTGCGGCACCCGGCACCACGCGCGCCTTCCCTCGCTTCTCTTCAGGAACCCGCCATGTGGATCGTCACGCTCGCGCTGCGCCGGCCGTATACGTTCGTGGTCCTCGCCGTGCTGATCTTTATCGTCGGCCCGCTTGCGATACTGCGTACGCCGACCGATATCTTTCCGAATATCGACATCCCCGTCGTCAGCATCGTCTGGTCATATAACGGCTTTTCCGCGCAGGACATGGCCAATCGCATCACGTCGAATTACGAGCGCGCGCTGACTTCGAGTGTCGACGACATCGAGCACATCGAGTCGCAATCGCTGAACGGCGTCTCGGTGGTAAAGATCTTTTTCCATCAGGGCGCGGACATCAATCGCGCGATCGCCGAGGCGGGGTCGAGCGCGGAGTCGATGCTACGCGTGCTGCCGCCCGGCACGCTGCCGCCAAACATCATCACGTACAGCGCGTCGACAGTGCCGATCCTGCAACTGGGGCTCTCCAGCGACACGCTGTCCGAACAGCAGCTGTACGACCTCGCCAATAGCGCGATCCGCACGCAACTGGCGACCGTGCAAGGCGCGGCGGTGCCGTTGCCGTTCGGTGGCAAGGTGCGTCAGATCATGGTCGACATCGACCCGCGCGCGTTGCAGGCCAAAGGGCTGGCGCCGCTCGACGTGGTCAACGCGGTCAACGCGCAGAACCTGATCCTGCCCGGCGGCACCGCGAAGATCGGCACCAAGGAATACAACGTGCAGATGAACGGCAGCACCGACACCGTCGCGGCGCTGAATGATCTGCCGGTCAAAACGGTGGCGGGCGGCGTGGTGTATGTGCGCGACGTCGCCCATGTGCGCGACGGTTTCGCGCCGCAGACCAACATCGTGCGCAGCGACGGCAAGCGCGCCGCGCTGCTGACCATCGAAAAGTCGGGCAGCACCTCGACGCTGACCATCATCCAGCAGGTCAAGTCGATGCTGCCGCATATCGCGGCCGGCCTGCCGAGCGCATTGCACATCACCGCGCTCGCGGATCAGTCGGTGTTCGTGAAGTCGGCGGTGGTGGGCGTCGCGCGCGAGGCGCTGATCGCCGCCGGGCTGACTGCACTGATGATCCTGCTGTTTCTCGGCAGCTGGCGCGCCACGCTGATCATCGCAGTGTCGATTCCGCTCGCGGTGCTGACCTCGCTGATCGCACTGTCGGCGCTCGGCCAGACCATCAACATCATGACGCTCGGCGGCCTCGCGCTTGCGGTGGGGATTCTCGTCGACGACGCCACCGTCGCGATCGAAAACATCACGCATCATCTGGAAAACGGCGAGCCGCTGCACGACGCGATCCTGAACGGCTCCGGTGAAATCGCGGTGCCGACGTTCGTCTCGACGCTGTCCATCTGCATCGTCTTCGTGCCGATGTTCCTGCTATCCGGCGTCGCACGCTATCTGTTCGTGCCGATGGCCGAAGCGGTGGTGTTCGCAATGATCGCGTCGTATTTCTTCTCGCGCACGCTGGTGCCGACTCTCGCGATGTATCTGATGCGCGCCCGCAGCCAGACGCCGGTCAGCGGCAACGGACCGATCGCGCGTCTGATCCGCTTCCAGGCCGCGTTCGAACAGCGCTTCGAGTCACTGCGCGAACGCTATCGCGGCGTGCTCGGCGCGGCGCTGGGGAGTCCGCGGCGCTTCATCGTGATCTTCCTCGTGCTGTGTATCGGCTCGCTCGCGCTGCTGCCGTTCGCCGGGCGCGACTTCTTCCCCGCCGTCGATACCGGCGAGATCCGCCTGCATCTGCGCGCGCCGACCGGCACGCGGATCGAAGACACCGCGCGCCTGACCGACGAAGTCGAAGCGCGCGTGCGTAGCGTGATTCCACAGTCGCAGCTCGCGGCGCTGCTGGATAACATCGGCGTGCCGGTCAGCGGTATCAACCTGACGTACGATTCGTCCGACCCGATCGGCCCGGAAGACGCCGACGTGATGATCTCGCTCGCGCCGAAGCACGCACCCACCGCGCAGTACGTGGCAAAGCTGCGCACGACACTCGCGAAAGATTTCCCCGGGGTCTCGTTCGCGTTCCTGCCCGCCGACATCGTCAGCCAGATTCTCAACTTCGGCTTGCCCGCACCGATCGATATCCAGATCGTCGGCAATAAACTCGACGCGAACCGCGTCGTCGCCAACAAGCTGCTCGCGCAACTGCGCGGCGTGCGCGGCCTCGTCGACGCGCGCATCCAGCAGCCCGGCGACGCGCCGGCGATCAACGTCAATGTCGACCGCACGCGGGCGATCCAAGCCGGTCTGCTGCAAAAGGACGTGTCGCAGAACCTGTTGATCGCGCTGTCCGGCAGCTCGCAGACCTCGCCCAATTTCTGGCTCGATCCGCACAACGGCGTCAGTTATCCGCTAATGGCGATGATGCCGCAGTACGACATCAACTCGCTGCAGGCGCTCGCCAATATTCCGGTCGCGCAGAGCGGCGCGATACCGGCGGTCCCCGGTGGACCCGCACCGCAGAATCTGCTCGGCGCGTTGAGCACACTGACGCGCGGCACCCAGCAGGCCGTCGTCTCGCACTACAACGTGCAGCCGGTACTCGACATTTTCGCGTCGACGCAAGGGCGTGACCTCGGCGGCGTCGCGGCCGATGTGACCCGGCTGGTCGACCAGATCCGGCCGCAACTGCCGCCTGGCGCGTCGATCGTCGTGCGCGGCCAGGTGCAGGCGATGCACGATTCGTTCAGCGGCCTCGCAAGCGGCCTCGTGTTCGCCATCGGGCTCGTCTATCTGCTGATGGTCGTGAATTTCCAGTCGTGGCTCGACCCGCTGATCATCGTCAGCGGCTTGCCGGGGTCGCTCGCGGGCATCGCGTGGATGCTGTTTAGCACCAGCACTCGCGTCAGCGTGCCGGCGCTCACCGGCACGATTCTGTGCATCGGCATCGCGACGGCCAACAGCATTCTGGTGATCAACACCGCCCGTGAATTGCACCATGGCGGCCAGCCGCCGCTACAGGCCGCGCACGATGCCGGCTTCAGCCGCTTCCGTCCGGTGCTGATGACCGCGCTCGCGATGCTGATCGGCATGCTGCCGATGGCGCTCGGTCTCGGCGATGGCGGCGAACAGAACGCGCCGCTCGGGCGCGCGGTGATCGGCGGCCTCGCGCTCGGCACGGTGTCGACCCTGCTGTTCGTGCCGGTCGTCTACGGGATGGTGCACGCGTGGCTCGACCGACGCCGCGCGGCGCGCACCCACACCCACACCCAGCAAGACGGCCTTGCCACCCGCATTGAATGACTTCGACGAGACCTCGCCCATGAACGATTCATCTCTTCCGCCCCGCCTTGCCGGACGGACCGATCAGCCTGCGGACGCCGCGTCCGCGCGGCCTCCGGGCGCCGGCGAAAGCGCGCGCGCCGACACTGCCGGAACCACCGAAGGCACCCCCGCGATCGCCAGGCGGCATCGCCGCCTCTGGCCGTTTGCGCTCACCGGACTCGCCGCGGTCCTGCTGCTTGCCGGCATTCTGCCGCGCCGCGAAGCCAGCGCCGCGCTCACCCAACAGACGCAGGCGCAGAGCATGCTCAGCGTGTCGGTCGTCACGCCGCGCGCCGCGCCGGCCGTCCATGAACTGCTGCTGCCCGGGGCGGTCATGCCGTTCGCGGAAGCGTCGATCTACGCGCGCACGAGCGGCTTTCTGGCGCACTGGAACACCGACATCGGCGCGCGCGTCACGAGCGGCCAGACGCTTGCCACCATCGAAGCACCGGAGCTGGACGCACAACTGCGCCAGGCCCGCGCCGACGAAGCCACCGCGCAAGCCAACTTCGACCTCGCGAAGACCACCGCGCAGCGCTGGCAGGCGATGCTGAAAACCCAGTCGGTCGCGCAGCAGGACGCCGACACCAAGACCGGCGATATGGAAGCGCGCCGCGCGATGCTCGCGTCGGCGCAGGCCAATGTCGCGCATCTCGCGGAACTGGTGTCGTACGAGAAGATCACCGCGCCGTTCAACGGCGTGATCACCGCGCGCAACGTCGATGTCGGCGCTCTCGTGACGGCGGGCGGCACGCCGGGCACCGCTGGCATGTCGGGCGAGCTGTTTCATCTGCAGCAGACGAGCGAGTTGCGCGTGTTCGTCGACGTGCCGCAGGATGACGCGCCCTACGTGACGACCGGTACAGGCGTGTATCTGAGCGCGCCGCAGTATCCGGGCCGGCGCATTGCCGCGAAGGTGGCGCGCAACAGCGGCGCGATCGATCCGTCGAGCCGCACGTTGCGCGTCGAGGTCGACGTCGACAACCGGGACGGCGCGTTGATGCCTGGCGCTTACGCCCAGGTGCACCTGGAATTGAAGGCGAGTACCCCGGCGCTCGATCTGCCGGTCAGCGCGCTGCTGTTCCGGCCGGACGGCGTGACGGTCGCGGTGGTCGACAGCCAGGGCCGCACTCAACTGAAGACCGTGCATATCGGCCGCGATTTCGGCACACACGTTGAAATCACGACGGGCCTCGCGGCCACCGACCGCGTGATCGACAACCCCGGCGATTCTCTGCGCACCGGTCAGCTCGTTCAGATCGCGCCGGCCACGCATGGCTGAGCCCTGTCATCGAAAGGATTTGCCGATGTTTTCCTTGCCTGCTTCAAGGCCGCTGCTGCGCCGTTCGGTCGTTGTCACACTGCTCGGCGCACTGCTCGGCGCATGCTCGACCTTGCCGCCTTACCAACGGCCAAGTGCCGTCGTGCCGGCGCAGTACGCGGGCGCGGCGCCCGGCTGGACACAGGCCGCGCCTGCCGACGCGGCGCCGCGCGGTCCATGGTGGACCGTGTTCAACGATCCGGTGCTGAACCAGCTCGAAGCACGCATCGACGTGTCGAACCAGACGGTGCTCAAGGCCGTCGCGATGGTGCAGCAGGCGCGTTCAATGGTCGACTATCAGCGCGCGGGCTTTTTCCCGACCGTCACCGCCGGCGTCGCGCAGGACCGCTCGCGAACTTCGCAGAACCTTGCATACACAGCGCGCGCCGGCAAGACCGTGCCCGACTATTCCGTGGGCGTGACGGCGAGCTGGGAGCCGGACCTGTTCGGCCGGGTGCGCGACGCCGTGACCGGCGCGCGAGCCGACGCTGAGGCGAGCGAGGCGGACCTCGAAGGCGTGCGTCTGTCGATGAGCGCCGATCTGGCCGCCGACTATTTCGCGCTACGCTCGCTCGACACGCAGAAGAAGCTGCTCGACGACAGCGTGACGGCGTACGCCGCTGCGCTAAAGCTGTTACAGCAGCAACTGGACAACGGCGCGATCGACGCGTCGGCGGTCGCGCAGGCCACCACGCAACTTGAAGCGACGCGCACCCAGGACACCGACATCGACGTGTCACGCGCGCAGATGCAGCACGCGATCGCCACGCTGATCGGCGAACCGGCGTCGACCTTCACGCTGCCGCCGAACGGCTCGCTCGGGTCGCCGCCGGCCATCCCCATCGGTGTACCGTCGCAATTGCTGGAGCGGCGGCCCGATATCGCCGCCGCTGAGCGGCGGGTGGCGTCGGCCAATGCGCGAATCGGCGTCGCGCACGCGGCATTCTTCCCCGATCTGATGCTGTCGGCAAGCGCTGGCCTGGAGAGCACGTTCTTTGCGCCATGGCTAAGCGCGCCGAGTCTGTTCTGGTCGCTCGGCTCGCAACTGGTCGGCACGCTGTTCGACGGCGGCCAGCGGAGCGCGACGCTTCATGGCGCGAACGCGCAGTACGACGGCACGGTCGCCGATTATCGCCAGTCCGTGCTGGTGGCGTTCCAGCAGGTCGAGGACAACCTGTCGGCGTTGCACGCGCTTGCCGACGAAGCCGATAGCCAGCAGCGCGCGACCACCGCCGCCGATCTGTCGTTGCGGCTCACGACGAACCGCTACAACGCGGGTGCGGTCAGCTATCTCGACGTCGTGACCGCGCAGACGATCGATTTGACGAATCAGCGCATCGCCGATCAGATCGCCGCGCGCCGGTTGGAATCGAGCGTGTTGTTGCTGAAGGCGTTGGGCGGCACCTGGGAGGATCGATCGCTGGACACCGCCACCACCGCGACGAACAATGCAACGCCGCGATAAAGTGCCGCTTGGGCGCTGCACCCCTCGCCGTTACAGGCGGGCAGTCATCCGCCCCGTTTGAACGTCAGCACGAAGCGTGTGCTGCGTGCATCGCTTTCGGCATGCACCGAGCCGCCGTGCAGCTCCATGATCGTGCGCACGATCGCAAGCCCTAGCCCCGCCGACCCGGTGGACCCTTGCGATAACCCCGACGATGGCAGCGTACTGCGCGACGGATCGACGCGATAGAAACGGTCGAAAATCCGTTCGAGATTGCTGGCGGCGATCGGCTGCCCCTCGTTCGAGACAGTGACGTGCACTGCGTGTAACGAGGCGCTCGCGTCCAGCACGATCTCGCCGCCCGGCGGGGTATAGCGGATCGCGTTGGCGAGCAGATTGCTGACGGCGCGGCGAAACAGTTCGAGATCGGCCGTCAGATTGGCCGCGCCGCTCACGCGCACGCGCACCTTCGCTTCTTCGGCAATCCCTTCGAAGTAGTCGGCGATGTGCGTCAACTCCCGCGCCGCGTCGAATTCGCGCATGTGTTTGACGAACTGCGGATGCTCGGCTCGCGCGAGAAACAGCACGTTTTCGATCATCCTCGACAGGCGGTCGCACTCTTCGAGATTCGACGCCAGCAGCGACTCGTATTCATCCACGGAGCGCGGCCGGGCCAGCGCGACTTCGGCGGCGCCGCGCATGTTGGCGAGCGGCGTGCGCATATCGTGCGCGAGATCGGCGGTGAAACGCGACAACCGTTGGAAGCCCTGCTCGACGCGTTCGAGCATCGCGTTCAGCGCTGTCACCAGCGCCTCCAGTTCGCTCGGCACGCGCTCGACCGCGATCCGCGTATGGAGACGGTCGACCGTCACGAGGCTCGCGCTTGCCGCGATATCGCGCAAGGGCCGCAGCGCGGCCCGGATCAGCAGATAGCCCAGCAGCATCGCCAGCAGCACACCGGCCACGCCGGCCAGGTGGAGCTTGTCGCGGTAATGGTCCAGCAGCAGCCAGCGATCGCTCATGTTGCGCGCCACCAGCACGCTCGCCGTGTCGCCGTTGCGCAGCCGCACGTCGGTGAGGATGCCGCGAATCGGCTCGCCGGCGCGGCCGCGCCAGTCGCCGATGTCGGCCTCGGTGATGCGCGCGGTGGCGGCTACCCGCGCGAGCCGCGGCAATACGGCAACGCTCGCCGCGCCGCTGGCTGCGTTCGGGGTTGCGAACGTCTTAGCGATGTTGTGTGCGAGCGCCCGGTTGCCGTCCGGGCCGAATACTTCCATCGACATCGCTGCATTGCCTAGCACGATGCTGGTCAGCCGCTCGCCATGCTCGCCAATTCCCCGCGCCGACTCGAGTTCCTCCATCAGCCGCCGTGCGTGGCGCGCCGCAAGCACGATGTCGAGATCGTCCTGCGCCTTGATCTGCTTTTCGAGCCCGAGGTACAGAAAGCTGCCGACCAGCACGAACACCGCCAGTGTAGTGACACCAAATGCAAGCGCGAGCGTCGGCGCCAGCGAACGGCCGAGCATCAGGCAGTGTCCTTCAGCTCGAGCACATAGCCGACGCCCCGCACGGTGTGAATCAGCTTGACGGGAAAGTTGTCGTCGATCTTGGTGCGCAACCGGCGAATAGCGACCTCGACGACATTCGTGTCGCTGTCGAAATTCATGTCCCACACATACGACGCGATCTGCGTGCGGCTCAGCACTTCGCCCTGGCGGCGCGCGAGCAGTTGCAGCAGCGAGAATTCGCGCGGCGTCAGATCGATGCGGGTGCCGCCCCGTTTGACGCGCCGCCGGTTCACGTCCATTTCGAGGTCGCCCACCTTGATCAGGTCGCTTTCGCGCGGCGGCCCACGGCGCGCGAGCGTACGCACGCGCGCCAGCATTTCGACGAACGCGAACGGCTTGACGAGGTAATCGTCCGCGCCGAGTTCGAGGCCGCGCACGCGGTCGTCGACATCGTCGCGCGCGGTGAGGAACAGCACGGGCGTGGTACGGGTGCTGCGCAGGGTCTTGACGATGGTCCAGCCGTCCATGCCGGGCAACATCACGTCCAGCACGATCACGTCGTAGTTTTCTTCTTGCGCGAGCAGCAGCCCTTGCGGGCCGTCGTTCGCCACGTCGACCGCGTAGCCGGATTCTTCCAGGCCTTTCTTCAGATAGGCCGCCGTTTTCAGCTCGTCCTCGATGACCAGGATTCGCATCTTTTGCTCCGCGTTGCGTCGATCCGAAATCATACCGTCAAGAGCAACGGTCGATGATTACGATCCGGTAATGTGCTTAGGCGTAAAAGCCTGCCTGACGCAGTCCCGCTTCGAAGCCGTAGCCGATCAGTTCGTCGTCTTCTACGAAGACTACGCCATTGTTGATTCCATTGAATGCTTAATTGCATAACTGTGCGAGCGCCGGTTCGTGCAGCCGAAGTTGAACCAGGGTCGTCATGATCCGCTTTATATGCTGCACATGCTTAAGCCTTCCTTCAGCTTGGACCGATAGTATCGCCCCTCAACAGCCCGGTTCGAGTAGTGACGAAAGACGTGAAGCGGCGTTGTTGTCAGCCGCTTGTGTCGATTGTTTTTGTCAGGTTATTGCAACTCAATCGTAAGTACATCGATGGAATTTTTTCGCCCGGCGTTTTTATGCCGATGAGTCGCACCACGCGTTCCGTCAGATCACGAAGCCACATTATGAAGCCAGTCACCGTCGACATGCTGCGAGCCCATCTGTTGGTCGCGTCGCTCACGGCCGCTGGCGCCGAGGCGGTGCTCTGCATCGCGCTGCTGGTATTGCCGGTGTCGCAGCAGTTCTTCATGACCACGTCGTTCCGCCTGCTCGCGATCGCGGTGATCGTCGGCGGCGTGATCGTGACGCGCGAATTCGCGCACGCCGCCTTCGAGTTCGCGGTAAAAAACCACCACACGATGACTGCCGGGCATGACGCGTTGCCGCTCGAGGTGGCCTCCGATTGTCCGCGCCGCTGGCTCGTCGTTCTTCATCTGCGGCTCACCGGTCGACCGTTCGTGCTGGCCGCGCACTGACGGAAACGGACGATGGCGGCGCACGCGTGGACGTAGGCTAACGGATCGTGGTGACTGGCCGCGTCGGCGCCGCGCTCCGCGCGATGGCGGCGCTTGCAAGTGAGGACCGGGAGATCGTGCCGCTTTCAGGATCAGCGGGCCTTGAAGCTGTATGCACGGAACTTGCACACGGCGTTATTCGTTCTGCTTGTACAGCATGACCTCGCATCCGGGCGTCGCTTCGCTGAAACGGATCGACATGCCGTGCATGTTGGCCACCGCCAGCGCCAGACTGAGCCCGAGTCCGCTGCCCGGCGTATGGCGGCTCGCCTCGCCGCGATAGAACCGCCGCAGCACGGCTTGTTGCTCGGTGCGAGCAATGCCGGGCCCATCGTCGGACACGCTGACGCCGGCGCCCGTCCGGCTGCGGAACACCGTGAGCCGTACCTTGCCGCCGTGCGGCGCGAACTTGATGGCGTTCTCCACCAGATTGGCCAGCGCTTCGAACAGCAGACTCCGGTCACCCTGAATTTCCAGCGGCCTCGTGACGCTCCGCCGCACTTCGAAGGCGATCCCCTTGTCTTCGGCAGTCGGCTCGTAGAATTCAAACACGTCGTCTGCGACAGCGGCCAGATCGACGTTCGTAAAGCCTTTTCGCCGCACGCCGCTTTCGATTTCCGAAATGCGCAGCAGCGCATTGAAGGTGCGCAAGAGGCCGGTGGTCTCGACGATGGTTTCATCGATCGCCGCACGGTACTCCGCTTCGGTTTTCGCCCGCCGCTGTGCCCGTTCCAGCCCGCCGAGCATTCGCGTGAGCGGCGTGCGCAGATCGTGCGCAATCGCATCGCACACGCCCTTGACCTCGTGCATCAGCCGCTCGATCTCGTCGAGCATGCCATTTACTACACCGACCAGCCGATCCACGTCGTCCCGTTTCGAATGCACCGGTAAGCGCCGGCTGAGATTGCCTGCGACGATTTCTTCGATTGATGCGGTCACCGCATCGAGCCGCCGCATGGCCGAGATGCCGATCAGGCTCGCACCGATCAGGCCGATCACCAACGTGAGTATGGCGGTGGAAAGCAGCGCCTGGAGCAGCTCTTCGTCGAAGTGGTCCAGCTCGCGAGTGTTCTGGCATTGCAACGCGATGCGGCTGTCGGACAGGCGCGCGGCGATGCATCGTCCGGGCGGGTGGCCCGGCAGATTCGCGAGGCGCATCGAAAACGGCGCGTCGAAATGGGGGATTGCCGGCTGCTGGCCAGGGTATCCCCCGGCAAGATGTCTGCCTGTGGCATCGAACAGCGCAAACGGGCGCTGGCGGCGTGGGTCGAATTCGCCTTGATGCTGGAACCGCGCAACCAGTTCGTTGGGGTCTTCGCGTATCAGTTCGGCGTGTTCCCGCATCAGCCAGTCGTCGATGCGTTCCTGTTCGAAGCCGGTGATCTCTCGATAGAGGTAGCCGAAAAGCAGAATGGCGATTACGCCGAACAACGCCAGAAACAGCGTGGCGAGGCGAAAGCCGGTGGTGCGGTGCAGTTCAGTCAGGCGCATGCAGCATGTACCCCGAACCGCGCACGGTATCGATCATCGGCGCCGACCCGTCCGGGTCGAGTTTTTTTCTCAGGCGGCTGATGTGCACGTCGATCACATTGGTCCGCTCGTCGAGGCGGTAATCCCATACCGCCTCGAACAGCATCGTGCGGCTCACTACCTGGCCTGCGTGCTGCATCAGATATTCGAGCAACCGGTATTCGCGCGGCAGCAGCGGCACCGGGCGGCTGCCACAGGTCACTTCGCGTTTGAGCGGGTCGAGCCGCAGCGGCCCGACCTGGTACTCCTGCACACCCGGTGCCGCTTCGCGCCGACGCATCAGCGCGTCGAGCCGCGCGGTCAGTTCGATGAATTCGAACGGCTTGGTCAGATAGTCGTCGCCGCCGGCACGCAAACCGCGCACGCGTTCGTCGACTGCGGACAGTGCGCTGAGAATCAATACCGGCGTGAGTACTCCGGCGCTGCGCAACGCCGCCAGCATGCCGAGCCCTTCGAGGCCGCCTGGCAACATGCGATCGAGCACGATAGCGTCATACGGGTTGGCGACCGCGAGCATCAAGCCATCGCGGCCGGTGCTCGCGGCTTGCACCGTGCAGCCGTGATCGCTAAGGGCCTCGACGATTTCCGCGAGGGTCTGCTCGTCGTCCTCGACGACCAGTACATTCGACATGCCTTTATCCAGTCAATGAGCAGCTCAATAGCCGACGCAATCAGCCGACGCAATCAGCGCGCACCGCGCCGCAGCCGGCCGGCCGTTTTACACTACGCGCCTACCCGCGATGTTCGCAGTATGCCGCGCAAAGCCCTACAGGCGCTTCGCGCCAACATGAAAAAACTTTCATGTTGGCCATCTTTATCCGGATTGCACATGCGAATCCTTCTGATCGAGGACGACACGCGCGCCAGCCAGTTCCTGGCGCGCGGCTTGACTGAGAGCGGTCTCATCGTTGACACGGTGGCCGACGGTGCGACCGGACTCGCCTATGCGCGCGAGGGCATCTACGACGTGATCGTGACCGACCGGCTCTTACCCGCGCTCGACGGCATAGCGCTCGTGCAGCAACTGCGCGCCGGCGGCGACACGACGCCGGTGCTGATGCTGTCGGCGCTCGGCGGACTGAACGAACGGGTAGAAGGGATTCGCGCGGGTTGCGACGACTATCTGGTGAAGCCGTACGCGTTTGCCGAAGTGCTGGCGAGAATCGAAGCGCTGGCCCGGCGCGCGGATCGCAGCCGGATGAGCGCGCGGCTTGAATGCGCGGACCTGGTGCTCGATACACGCGCGCGGACCGCGAGCCGCGCCGGCCGCGACCTGCGCCTGCAGCATCGCGAGTTCCTGTTGCTCGAATGCCTCGCGCGCCGCGCGGGGCAGGTCGTGACGCGCAGCATGCTGCTGGAAGCCGCGTGGAATTACGATTTCGAGCCGCGCGGCAATATCATTGATATGCACATGTATCGCGTGCGGATCAAGGTCGACCGCGACTTTCCGGTGGCGCTGATTCACACCGTGGCGGGGGCGGGCTATGTGCTCGATCCCGCGCCCTGACGCCTGCGAACGTTCGCTCCGGCCCGCTGGCGGGCGCGGCTCGCGTGATGTTGCGCCGCATTAAAATTTTTTAACTTTTGGGCGAAAGCGCCGACAGGACCCGCTGGCTAATCTGGCGAGACTCCACGTTGCCAGAGGCTTTTCCATGTCAGGGCCGCCCCGTTCGGTGCCGCTTTCACGCGCTGTCACTCGTCATGCGCGTTCCCTGGCGGTGCGCGCTGCCGTGTGCGCCGCGGTTGGGACGCTGGCCGTCGCGTTGCTGGCCGGGTGCTCGCTCGTGCCGGCCTATCAGCGACCGAGTGCGCCGCTGGCGCAAGCCTTCGACGCCGCGGCGGGGGCATCGCTGGCCGGTACGGTGCCGGTCAGAAGCGGCTGGTGGCGCGAGTATCGCGACCCCGCGCTCGACGCGCTGGTCGAGCGCAGCCTGCGCAACAACTTCACGCTGGCGTCGGCTATCGCGAGCGTCGAAGAGGCGCGTGGCAATGCCGAGAAGGCCGGCGCGCCGCAGTATCCGTCGCTGACGCTCGGCAGTACTTTCGATCGCAGTCACCAGGGCCGTGGTTCAACAACCAAAAGCCAGAGCCTGTTCGCCGAAGCCAGCTATGAAGTCGACTTCTGGGGCTTCAACGCTGCCAACGCCCGTGCAGCGGACCTGCTTGCACGCGCCTCCGGGTTCGATCGAGATACGGTTGCGTTGACGCTGACGGCGTCGGTTGCGGACACGTATTTTCAGGTGCAGAGTTTGCGCCGCCGTCTGGCGATCGCGCGGACGATCTCCGACGATGCATCGCGTATTCTTCAGTTGCTGCTCGCGCAACAAGCCGCGGGCGTCGCGACCGAGTTGCAGGTGCAGCAGCAGCGCAATGCGCTCGCCACCTTCCAGGCCGCCGTGCCGGCGCTGCAACAGCAACTCGACATTGCGGTGCATGCACTCGCCGTATTGGTGGGCACGGCCCCCGAACAATTCGCGGTCAGCGAAGCCCCACTCGCCGACATCGTCATTCCGCAGCCACGCGCGAATCTGCCCGCGAGCCTGCTCGAAACGCGTCCCGACATCCGCTCGAAGGAAGCGCAATTGCAATCGGCGAATCAGAGCGTCGGCGCGGCGCGCGCGGCTTTTCTGCCGAACATCGTGCTGACTGCCGACGGCGGCCTCGCCAGCAACTCGCTGTCGCATTTCCTGTCGAGCCCGTTTGCCAGTATCGCCGCTTCGCTGGCGGCGCCGATCTTCGACGGCGGCGCGCTGCGCGGCCAGTTGCATGCAAGCAAGGCGGCCGAGGCGAAGGGCGTTGCGGATTACCAGCAGGCCGTGGTGAGCGCGTTGCAGGACGTCGAGGATTCGCTTTCGGCGGCACAGCAGCAGGAACTCGCGGAAGCGGCCGACCAGAACGCCGCCGCCGCCGCCCGCAAAGCCGCCACGCTTGCCCAGGCCCAGTACACGCTCGGCACCGTCGATTTTCTGACTGTCCTCGATGCCCAACGCACGCTGTACCAGTCCGAAGACACGCTGGTTCAGGCACGGCTCGCGCGCCTTCAGGCGTCGGTCAGCCTGTTTCGCGCGTTCGGTGGCGGCTTCGGCATAACCGCTGATGGCGACAGTAGTCCCGCTTCCTCTTCTACGCCTTCCCGCTCATGAAACCTGCAGACCATCCGAACCACGAGGCGCCGGGTGCGCGTAGAAGCCGCGCGCCGACGATCGCGGCATTGGCCGTTCTGGTCGTGATTCTTGTTGCGTGGTTCTGGCCGAGGCATCCGGCCGTCAAGCCGGCGCCGGCCGTGCCGGTGAACGCCGGCCATCCGGCGAGCCGCGACTTTCCGATCCGCGTCGCGGCGGTGGGCACGGTCCTGGCGCTCAATGCCGTGGACGTCAAGGTGCGCGTCGATGGCCAACTGCAGCGCGTGGCCTTTACCGAAGGGCAGGACGTGCAGGCCGGGCAACTGCTCGCGCAACTCGATCAGGGGCCGTTGAGCGCCCAGTTGCATCAAGCGCAAGCGGCGCAACGCAAGGACCAGGCATCGCTCGATAATGCGCGGCTCGATCTCGCTCGTTATTCGAAGCTGGTCGGCATCGGCGCGGCGACCACCCAGGCGGTCGATACGGCGAAGTCGCAAGTGGAAGCACTTGCCGCGACGGTCGCCGCGGATGCCGCGCTGGTGCAGAGCGACCGCCTGCAACTCAGCTTCACGACGCTCTTTGCGCCGTTCACCGGTCGGGTCGGCGCGCGCGAAGCCGACATCGGCGCGATCGTGCATCCGACGGACACGACCGGCATCGTCACCGTCACGCAGATGGAGCCGATTACCGTGTTGTTCTCCGTGCCTCAGGACGTGCTGCCCGAATTGCTCGCGAATCAGGCGAAGGCACCGCTGGCCGTGAACGTGACCACGCGCTCCGGCAGTATGGCGCTCGCCGAAGGCAAGCTGGTGTTCATTGACAGCACGGTCGACGCCACCACCGGCCAGATCAGGCTCAAGGCCTCGTTCGCCAACAAGGATCGCAAGCTGTGGCCGGGCGAACTGGTGAACACACGTGTGCTGGTGCGTACCGATGCACAGCGGCTTGCGGTGCCGAGCCGCGCCGTGGTGAACACGCAGAACGGCACGCAGCTGTACGTGATTACCGCGAGCGGCATCGCGCAGATGCGTCCGGTGCAGACCGGCGTCACGGTCGACGGTATGACGGAAATCCGCAGCGGCATCGCGTCCACGGATCTCGTTGTGTTCGATGGACAAAGCCGGTTGAACCCGGGCGTGCGCGTGGCCGCGACCACGGTAGCGGCGGTGGCCGAGGCGCCGGCCAACGCGAACGCGGCGGGCAGCCAGGCTAACCAGGACAATCCGTCATGAGCCTGATGGAACTGTTCATCAAGCGGCGCATTGCCACCAGTTTTCTCGCAATCGCGGTGCTGCTGGCCGGAGCAGTGGCGTATTTTCTGCTGCCCGTCGCGCCGCTGCCGCAAGTCGATTTCCCGACGATCCAGGTCGTGGCGAAGTTGCCGGGCGCGAGCGCGGAGACCATGGCGACTTCGGTGGCCACGCCGCTGGAGCGGCAGCTTTCGCTGATCGCGGGCGTCACGCAGATGACGTCGTCCAGCTCGCTCGGCACCACCAGCATCGCCATCCAGTTCGATTTGACGCGCGATATCAACGGCGCGGCGCAGGACGTGCAGACGGCAATCAACGCGGCCGGCGGCACCTTGCCGAAGAATCTGCCGAATCCGCCGACCTACGAAAAGGTCAACCCGGCCGACTTCACCTTGCTGTCACTGGCGCTGACGTCGCCATCGCTCACGCTCACGCAGCTCGACAGCTACGCCGAAGACTATCTCGCGCAACAGATCTCGCAGATGCCCGGCGTCGGTCTGGTCGATTTTCACGGCCAGCAGCGGCCCGCAGTGCGCATTCAGCTCGATCCCGACAAGCTGACCGCGCGCGGCCTCACGCTGGAAGATGTGCGCTCGATCGTCGGCGTGCAGACGGTGAACGCGCCTAAGGGCAGCCTGAACGGCCCGGATCGTTCGGTGATCTTCAACGCGACCGACCAGATCACGACTGCCTCCGGGTATCGCGATCTCGTGGTCGCATACAAAAACGGCGCGCCGATTCGCGTATCGGACCTCGGCACGGTGCTCAATGCCGCTGAGGATGACCAGCAAGCGGCGTGGCTTCAGCACGAACGCGCGATCATCCTCGATATTCACAAGCAGCCGGGCTACAACGTCGTGCAGACGATTGCCAACATCAACGCGAAGTTGCCCGCTCTCGAGGCGTCGCTGCCCGCGGCCGCACATCTGCATGTGGTGGGCGATCGCACGCAGACCATCAATGCGTCGGTGCATGACGTGCAGTTCACGCTGATGCTGACGATCGCGCTCGTCGTGATGGTCATCTTCTCGTTTCTGCGCAACGTCTGGGCGACGATCATTCCGAGCCTGACGATCCCGCTCTCGCTGGTCGCCACGTTCGGCGTGATGTATCTGCTCGGCTATAGCCTCGACAATCTGTCGCTGATGGGGCTGACCATCGCGGTGGGCTTCGTGGTGGACGATGCGATTGTGGTAATCGAAAACGTGATGCGGCATATCGAAGAAGGCGTGCCGCGCATGAAAGCCGCGCTGCTCGGCGCGATGGAAGTGCGCTTCACGATCGTCTCGATGACGATCTCGCTCATTGCCGTGTTCATTCCGATCCTGTTGATGGGCGGCATCGTCGGACGCCTGTTCCGCGAATTCGCGGTGACGGTGAGTGCGGCGATCGTGATGTCGGCACTCGTTTCGCTGACTGTCACGCCGATGCTGTGCGGCTGGCTGATCCGTGCGCCTGAGCCGGACGAAGCTGGGCGGATGCGCAAGCTGGAGGTGTGGCTCGAAAGAGGCTTCGTTGCGGTCGAGCGTCGTTACGAGCGGGGTCTCGATTGGGTGTTGAATCGTCCGAAACTGATGCTTGGCGTGACCATCGCGACGATCGTGGCGACCGGCGCGTTGTTCGTCGAAATCCCGAAGGGCTTCTTTCCGCAAGAAGACTCCGGATTGATCATGGGCGT
The DNA here is from genome assembly GCF_040812055.1 of Paraburkholderia suaedae. Classification (NCBI taxonomy): domain Bacteria; kingdom Pseudomonadati; phylum Pseudomonadota; class Betaproteobacteria; order Burkholderiales; family Burkholderiaceae; genus Paraburkholderia; species Paraburkholderia suaedae. Next base: position 220,456 of record NZ_JBFOAH010000004.1, read on the forward strand.
CGCGCAAGCCGCGCCGGATGTTTCGCCCCGCTCGATGTCGCAGAAGATGCAGCAGTTGGGCAATATCATCGAAGCGGATCCCGCCGTCGACAACGTCTACTACTGGATGGGTCCGAATCCAACGGTAAGCCAGGGCCGTGTGATGATCAACCTGAAGGCATTCGGTCAACGCCACGACAGTGCCGCGCAGGTGCTCAACCGTCTAAAGCCGCAATTGGCGAAGGTGATGGGCATTTCATTGTCGATGCAGGTCCGCCAGGATATTCAGGTGGGCGGTCGCATCAGCGCGGCGCAGTATCAGTACACGCTGCAGGACCCCGATATCGATGAGCTTGATCATTGGGCGGGCGTACTGACGGCCACGTTGTCGAAGCTCCCGCAACTCGCCGACGTCACTTCGGATCAGCAAGCGGCCGCCACCAGCGCCACGCTCGTGATTGACCGCAGCACGGCCTCGCGCTTCGGCATCACCGCGCAAGCCATCGACGACACGCTCTATGACGCGTTCGGCCAGCGACAGATCGCCACGCTGTTCACGCAGTTGAACCAGTACCACGTTGTCGAGGAAGTCGACCCGAGCTTCCAGTTGACCACCGACGCGCTCGCGCACCTCTATGTCCGTTCGCCGCAGACGAACGAACTGGTGCCGCTCAGCACGTTGGCGAAGATTGAAAACAACGTGTCGCCGATTTCGGTGAATCACCAGGGGCTGTTCCCGGCCGTGACGATTTCGTTCAATCTGGCGGCGGGCCAATCGCTCGGCAATGCAGTGACGGCGATTCACCAGGCCGAAGTCGCGGCAGGCAAACCCGACAGTTTGACGGGTTCGTTCCAGGGCACGGCGCAGGCGTTCCAGGCGTCGCTCGCGAGCGAACCGTATCTGATCGCCGCGGCGCTGGTGGTGGTGTATCTGATCCTCGGCATCCTGTACGAAAGTGCGATTCACCCCCTCACCATTATTTCGACGCTGCCTTCGGCGGGCGTGGGCGCCTTGCTCGCGCTGATGCTGTTTGGCCAGGATCTCTCGATCATGGGGATGATCGGCATTATTCTGCTGATCGGCATCGTGAAGAAGAACGCGATCATGATGATCGACTTCGCGCTCGTTGCCGAGCGTGAGCAAGGCTTATCGCCGCGCGAGGCGATCCGTCAGGCGTGCGTGCTGCGCTTCCGGCCGATCATGATGACGACGCTGGCCGCGCTGTTCGGCGCGCTGCCCCTCGCGCTCGGTCATGGCGCAGGCGCGGAGTTACGCGTACCGCTCGGCATCGCGATTGTCGGCGGCCTGATGGTTTCGCAGATGCTGACGCTTTTCACGACGCCGGTGGTGCACCTGTGGTTTGATCGTCTGTCGCATTGGCTGGCGAAACGACGCGCGAAAGGCAGTATGCTCGAGCGTGAATCGGTAGGTTGAGTGCGGGCGGCGCGCAACCATTGGCGTGTTGTCGTGCACGCGGCTGCAGTGCAAATCGGACAAGTCGGGAGGTTAAGCTCCGCTTTGGACTTAGTTCATCGTCCCGTGTGTGCAGCGATACCTGCGTTAAAAGCCCGGCTTTCGAAACCGGGTTGAGACAATAGCCGAGCGTGGGCTGTCGCTGGCGAACGACGATGGCCGCCAGCGACGCATGCTGAATTGGCCCACGGTGACGATGGCGAGCTGCGCCTACGACTTCGCGCCGAGTCGGAACTTGTGCAGCAAAGGCTCGGTATACCCGCCAGGTTGCATCCGTCCTTCAAAAACCAGCGCCTTCGCCGCCTTGAACGCGAGCGAGGTTTCCAGATGACCGGTCATTGGCTGGTAATGCGGGTCGTTGGCGTTCTGCGCATCTACCACCTTCGCCATGCGCTTGAACGTTTCGTTCACCAGCGCTTCCGACACCACCCCGTGACGCAGCCAGTTTGCAATGTGCTGGCTCGAGATGCGCAGCGTCGCGCGGTCTTCCATCAGACCGATATCGCGAATGTCCGGCACCTTCGAGCAGCCGACGCCCTGATCGATCCAGCGCACCACATAGCCGAGAATGCCTTGCGCGTTGTTCTCGAGTTCCTCGCGGATTTCCTCATCCGACCACTGCGCCTTTTCGACGACAGGAATCGTCAGCAAGCCGTTGAGCAGTTCATCGCGTACGCTGTCGTAGCCCGTCTTTTCCAACTCCTGCTGCACGGCCTGAACGTCGACTTGATGGTAGTGCAGCGCGTGCAGCGTCGCGGCAGTCGGCGACGGCACCCAAGCCGTGTTCGCGCCTGCTTGCGGATGCGCGATCTTCTGTTCGAGCATCGCGTGCATCAGGTCGGGCATCGCCCACATGCCTTTGCCGATCTGCGCGCGTCCGCGCAATCCCGAGCTCAAGCCGGCCAACACGTTATTGCGCTCGTAAGCCGCGATCCATGCCGACGATTTCATGTCACCCTTGCGCATCATCGGACCCGCTTCCATCGCGCTGTGCATCTCGTCGCCGGTGCGATCCAGGAAGCCCGTATTGATGAACGCCACGCGCGCCGATGCCGCGGCAATGCATGCCTGCAGATTGACACTCGTGCGGCGCTCTTCGTCCATGATGCCCATCTTGATGGTATGGCGCGGCAGCCCGAGCAGATCTTCGACGCGGCCGAACAGCTCATTGGAGAACGCGACTTCGGCCGGGCCGTGCATCTTCGGCTTGACGATGTAAATCGATCCGGTCCGCGAATTGAGCTTGTTTTGCAGATCGTGCATCGCGCCCAGCGATGTCATCACGGCATCCAGAATGCCTTCGGGAATCTCATGACCGTCGCGATCGACAATCGCCGGATTCGTCATCAAATGGCCGACGTTGCGGATGAACAGTAGCGAGCGGCCGTGCAGCTTCACTGTCGAGCCGTCCGGCGCGGTGTATGTGCGATCGGCGTTCAGGCGACGCGTGAAGGTCTTGCCGTTCCTCGTGACCTGCTCGCTCAGATCGCCTTTGGTGAGGCCAGTCCAGTTGCGGTAAAGCTGGACCTTGTCGGCGGCATCGACCGCGGCAACCGAGTCTTCGCAATCGATAATCGTCGAGACAGCCGCTTCCATCAGCACGTCTTTCACGCGCGCTGCGTCGGTCTTGCCGATGGAGTCCGTTGCGTCGATCTGAATCTCGAAGTGCAGGCCGTGATGCTTGAGCAGGACGGCGGAAGGGGCGCCGGCGTCGCCCTGAAAGCCGATGAACTGCGCGGGAACCTTCAATGCCGACGAGCCGTGCTTGAGCGTGACGGCGAGCTTGCCGCATTCCACGCGATATGCGATGGCGTCGACGTGCGAGCCGTTGGCGAGCGGCGCCGCTTCATCGAGGAATGCGCGGGCGCGCGCGATCACGCGCGCACCGCGGACCGGGTTGAAATAAGCGGTGCGCTCCGCGCCGTCGGTTTCGGGAATAGCGTCGGTGCCGTAGAGCGCGTCGTACAGGCTACCCCAGCGCGCATTCGCAGCGTTGAGCGCGTAGCGCGGGTTCGACAGCGGTACGACGAGTTGCGGGCCGGCTTGCCCGGCGATTTCGGTGTCGACGTTCTCGGTCGTCGCCTGAACGGCTGCGCTCGCCGGCACGATATAGCCGATGCTTTCGAGAAAGGCGCGGTACGCCTTCAGATCGCGCACCGGTCCCGGATGTGCGCGGTGCCAGTGGTCCAGCTCCGCTTGCAGACGATCGCGTTCTGCGAGCAGCGCGCGGTTCTTCGGGGCGAGGTCGTGGACGAGGGCAGCAAAGCCTTTCCAGAAGGCTTCGCTGCCGATGCCGGTCCCGCTCAACGCTTCATCGTCTACGAATTTGCTCAGGACAGCCGCGACCCGCAGACCGCTTCGCTCGATCATTTCATCCATCATTTGCTCCAAACAATTTCGTGTATCAATCAATCAGCCGTTGAGGCTGTTTGCTGCGGTCCTGGCCACTTGCGAATCCTGATCCGGCTTGACACCGGACACGCCCACCGCGCCCACAACGTGCCCGCCGACGATGACGGGGACGCCGCCTTCCAGTGTGCCGGCCAGCGGTGCGCTCAGGAACGCGGTTCGGCCGCTGTTGATCATGTCTTCGTATTGCTTCGATTCGCGTCTGCCGAGCGCTGAGGTACGCGCCTTTTCGGTCGCAATGTAAGCGCCTATCGGCGCACAGCCGTCGAGGCGGAGCAGGGCCAGCAGATGGCCACCGTCATCCACAACCGCGATGGTGACTGCCCACTCGTTCTTCTCTGCTTCCGCGCGCGCGGCTTCGAGGATTTGCGTAGCTTCTACAACGGTCAATACGGCTTTGGTTTGCATGTCGGGGTTATCAAGTCAGTGTTTCAAAGTAAGTGTCGCCGCCGGCGCATGCCGGTGGCCGCGCTACGCATCGCGGCGAACCGGGTTATCCACCCAGCGCGCCCTGCGTGTTGACGTGTACCGCATAAATGGACTGCGATGACGCCATGAACAGCCGGTTACGCGCGCGTCCGCCAAAACATAGATTCGCGCAGCGCTCGGGCAGGGCGATCCGGCCGATCATCTTTCCTTGTGGCGAAATGACCATGACCCCATCGAGTTCGTCATTGCCCATGCCCCAGCCGCACCACAAGTTGCCGTCGATGTCGGCGCGCATTCCGTCGATCGTGCCCGCCCCCGCGTCGTAGAACACGCGCCCTTTACCGATTCCGCGGCCGTCCGCGTCCATGTCATAAACGTGAATCATCCGGTTGGGCACACCGCGCGATTCGATGATGTAAAGCAGCTTCTCGTCGGGTGAAAAACACAGGCCGTTCGGTCCTTTCAGGTCGCGAGTGACTATGGACGCTTCGCCCGTCACGCCGTCGATCCGATATACGGAGTGCGGGAGTTCCTGCTCCGCCTTGATCCCCTCGTAGTGCCCGGAAATGCCCATCGGCGGATCAGTGAACCAGATGGAGCCGTCCGATTTCACTACCAGATCATTGGGGGAATTGAGCGGCTTGCCTTCAAAGGAATCCAGAAGGACGGTGATGCTGCCGTCGTATTCGGTACGCGTGACGCGGCGGCCGTGCTCGCACGTGACGAGCCGCCCCTGCCTGTCGCGGGTGTTGCCGTTCGCGTAGTTGGAGGGTTTGCGGAACACGCTGACCACCCCCGTTTCCTCCTCCCACTTCAGCATCTGGTTGTTGGGAATGTCGCTCCACAGCAGGTAGCGCCCATCGCCGAACCATACGGGACCTTCGGTCCACCGGTAGCCGGTGGCCAGCCGCTCGACCGCCGAAAAGGCCACGCGGTATTTGTCGAAGGAAGGGTCTAGCGAAATCACCCGGGGGTCGGGGTATCGCTCAGCTTGTTGCCACATCTCAATCTCCTGTTCGGGGTGCCGGCATTTACGCGTAGGCGGCGGCACGACCGGTAGTATAAAGGGAAAATGAGTAAGCGCTTTCTCTTGAGTTCGCAACTGAAGTGCCATAAGATGCCGGAAATGTTCGAACTTCGAGCCGCGGCGCATCGATTGTAATGATGAGATGAGAAAGCGATTACGCACTTCGCTCCCTTTTTTGAACGCCCGGCGCAAATTTCCAGAAGGGCAATGCCTGATGACTGAGATGACGAGCAAGAACGTAAGCGGGCCGGTGATCCGGTTGCATCCCGCTGACAATGTGGTAATTGCGCGCATTGACGTCGCAATCGGTACGCCGGTCCCTGCGGAAGATTTTGTTTGCCGCAGCCAGGTGGCCGCAGGTTATAAGATCGCCGCGGCGCCCATCAAAAAGGGGGAGCCCGTTCGCAAGTACAACGTGGTGATCGGTTTCGCCGCGACGGATATTGCGCCAGGCACGATGGTCCATAGCCATAACGTCGAGTTCCGCGAGTTCGACCGGGACTACGCATTCGGCGCCGACTACCGGCCTGTCGAGATGGTGCCCGAAGCTGGGCGCGCCACGTTCCAGGGCATCGTGAGAGATAACGGCGAGGTTGCTACGCGCAACTACATCGGTGTACTGTCGACAGTCAATTGTTCGGCCACCGTTGCACACAGGATCGCCGAATGGTTCACCCCGGAACGGCTAGCGGACTACCCGAACGTAGACGGCGTGGTCGCATTTACGCACTCGATCGGTTGCGGCATGGAAATGAGCGGTGAACCGATGGCGCTGCTGCGCCGGACGATGGCGGGCTATGCGCGCCATCCCAATCTCGCTGCGGCGCTGATTGTCGGTCTGGGATGCGAGCGTAACCAGTTGGCCGGACTGATGGACCAGGAAGGTCTGAAGGCCGATTCGCGGCTGCACACGTTCATCATGCAGGAGAGCGGCGGCACGCGCCGGACGATCGAGGCCGGTGTGGCTGCGGTCCGGGCGCTGTTGCCCGATGCCAATCGCGTGAAGCGCACGACGGTGCCCGCAAGCCACCTGAAGATCGGTCTGCAATGCGGCGGGTCGGACGGCTTTTCGTCGATCACCGCCAATCCTTCGCTTGGCGCGGCGATGGACTTGCTGGTCCGTCACGGCGGCACGGCCATCCTCTCTGAAACACCCGAGATCTACGGCGTCGAACATACGCTTACGCGGCGTGCGGTCAGCCGCGAAGTCGGCGAAAAGCTGGTTGAGCGTATCCGCTGGTGGAAAGACGAGTATTCGGTTGGCCGAGACGTTCAGATCAACGGCCAGGTCAGCCCTGGCAACCAGGTGGGCGGACTCGCGAACATCTTCGAAAAGTCGATTGGATCGGCGATGAAAGGTGGCACCGGGCCGCTGATGCAAGTGTATCGATACGCCGAACTGGTGAAGCAGCCCGGACTCGTATTCATGGACACGCCCGGTTTCGACCCCGTCTCCGCAACGGGTCAGATTGCAGGCGGCGCAAATCTGATTGCCTTCACCACAGGGCGCGGTTCAATGTTCGGCGCCAAGCCCGTGCCATCGCTGAAGCTCGCCACCAACACGCCGATGTACACCCGTCTGAGCGAAGACATGGATCTGAACTGCGGCGGCATCCTGGATGGCACTGCGTCGATTCAGAGCACGGGCCAGAAAATCTTCGACGCCATTCTTGCAGCCGCGTCGGGCGAGCGCACAAAAAGCGAAATGCTCGGGCTGGGCGATCACGAATTCGTGCCGTGGCAGATCGGCATCATGAGCTGAGTCCGATGTGGCTCAGCGTGTCGCGAGCGGGAACGGCCATTTACACCCATAAGAAAGCCGCCGCCCTGTAGCCAGTCCAATCAAATAGCGGAGACAACCCTTGAGTACGCAGACCCCGGTAATACCCATACCTGACAGCGCGGCAAGCAACTCCATCTACACCCGAGTGACCTGGCGCTTCATGCCCTTGCTGTTCGTCTGCTACGTGGTGGCGTACCTGGATCGGGTCAACGTGGGCTTCGCGAAGCTTCAGATGCTCGGCGATCTGAACTTCAGCGAGGCGATGTACGGCTTTGGCGCCGGCATCTTTTTCATTGGGTATTTTTTCTTCGAGGTGCCGAGCAACCTGCTGCTGCACCGGCTCGGCGCGCGCCGCTGGATCGCCCGGATCATGCTCACGTGGGCCGTGCTCTCGGCCGCGACCGCGTGGGTGACGACGCCCACCATGTTTTACGTTTTGCGTTTCTTTCTGGGCGTGGCCGAAGCGGGCTTTTTCCCGGGGCTGGTGCTGTATCTCACCTACTGGTTTCCGTCGCACCGGCGCGGCAAGATGATTGCTTTCCTGATGGCGGGCAACCCGGTGGCGGGCATTGTCGGCGGCCCAATCTCCGGCTTCATCATGCAGCGCCTCGCGGGGAACGCGGGGCTGGCCGGCTGGCAGTGGCTGTTCATTCTGGAAGCTGTCCCCGCGCTGATTCTGGCAGCCGTCATTTTCTGGTTCCTCGACGACCGGGTGAAGGACGCAAAGTGGTTGCCGATCGAGGACCGCGACTTCATTGCATCGGAAATCGATGCGGAAGCACGCACCAAAAGCCACGGTTCCGTGCGCCAGGTGTTCACGTCGCTCAAAGTCTGGACCTTGTGCACGATTCTGTTCGGGATCGTGATGGGCTCTTACGCCGTTGGCTTCTGGCAGCCAACCATCATCAAAAGTTCCGGAATCACGGACGCCTTCACCATCGGCCTGCTCACCGTCGTGCCGTATCTTGCCGCCTTGATTCTGATGATTGTGGTCGGCCGCCACGCGGACCGCACGCGTGAACGCCGCTGGCACGTGGTGTTGCCGCAATGCATGGCAGCTGTGGGTTTCGTGATGTGCGCCTACGCGGGCAACAATACGTATATTGCGTTGCTTGGTCTGACGCTGGCCGCTTCGGGCGTGATTACGGCGTTACCCATGTTCTGGGCGTTGCCCACGTCTTTCCTCGGCGGCACCGGTGCGGCCGCCGGCATTGCGTTGATCAATTCGACAGGCAATCTCGCAGGGTTCGTAAGCCCTGCGCTCGTGGGATGGCTAAAGACGGTCACACATTCACTTGATTCAAGCCTGTTCCTGATTGCGGGGTCGCTGATTGTCTCCGCATGCCTGATCTTGACGCAGCTTCCCGCCAGGCTTGTCAACAAGTAGTACCTCCATGGCGCACGATAGAAGTGCCAGATCACAAAATTCGGTATCCTTAATTACATGGAATAGAGACAACATGAAAACCGGGAAGTATCGCTACATTATCGCCTTGCTGCTGTTTATCGCGGGCGCGATCAATTATATGGACCGCGCCGCACTCGGCGTCGTCGCGCCTGTCCTCAACAAGGAGCTCAATCTTTCGCCGTCGCAACTCGGCGTGGTGTTCAGCAGTTTTTTCTTCGGCTATTCCATCTTCGCATTCGTCGGCGGCCAGCTCGCTGACAAGTACGGACCGCGCAGGGTGTTTTCGTGGGCGATGGGTACGTGGTCCGTGCTGTGCGGGTTGACTGCGGCCGCGACTGGCTTCGGCACGCTGCTGGTCTTCCGGGCGCTGTTCGGCTTCGGCGAAGGTCCGATGAATTCGACGACCAACCGGACCATCACCAACTGGTTTCCCCGGCAAGAAACCGCGACCATGGTCGGCTTTACGTTTTCCGGCCAGACGGTAGGCAGCGCAATCGCTGGGCCGGTGGTGGGACTGATTGCCATTGCCTACGGCTGGCGCACGTCGTTTGTCATTATCGCGGCGTTCGGGCTCGCGTGGATCGTCGCGTGGCGCATATTCGCGACGGATAAGCCGGCGCAAAGCGCGTGGGTTGGCGAGGCCGAACGCAAGATGGTCGAAGCGAGCCGCAGCGCGGCGCATCCGGCAGAAGCCGGCGACGAAAGTACGCCGCTGCGCAGCTACCTGTTTCGTCCGAGCACGCTCGCGCTTGGCGTCGGCCTGTTTGCGGTGAACTACACGCTGTTCGTGTTCATCTCGTGGATGCCGAGCTATTTCACCAATGCGCTGCATCTCGACATGCAGCACATGAGCTTTCTGAGCGCAGTGCCTTGGGCATGCGGCGGGATCGGATACTTCGGCGGGGGCCTCGTCGCCGACGCGTATTTCAAGCGCAGCAGCAACAAACTGCTGGCGCGCAAGGTCTCGGCGATCGTGCCGCTCGCGCTGTCGGGTCTCGCCCTGGTGGGCGTCAGCATGGTCGATTCCGTGACGCCCGCGGTAGTGCTTGTCGCATTCGCCGTGCTGTTCCTGACGGCTTCGTCGCAAGCGTGCTGGGCCATCATGCACGAGCTCGTGCCGGGCAGGCATCTTGGCGGCGTAAGCGGCTTTGTTCACCTGATGAGCAACATCTCGGGCATCGTCGGTCCGACCATGATGGGTTTGGCAGTCCAGTACCTTGGCGGTTACAGCAGCGGCTTCATGCTCGGCGCGGCGGTGGATCTGATCGGCGTGCTGGCAATGCTGCTGGTCATCGGCCGGCGCCCGGCAGGCGGGTCGGTCGGGACGCACACCACCGCTGCATAGGCAGCTCGCCCTGGCACGCAAGCCGTCAGGGCGGCACAGCGGGGCCAACCCACTGCGACCGGGCGCGCGGCCGCACGATCGGTCCCGTGAGCCTCGTGATCTTTTTCCAGTCGACCTACTGCTATGAAACACGTCATCGTTGAACCTGAACAAGCCGACTATCAGGCACGTGCGGGGATCGTTTCGGTGGAGGCGCGCACCATCCGCGTGCCGCTCGACCGCCATACTGCATTCTCGACCCGTCTGGTCACCGCCCGCGACTACACCGTCGTGCGCGTCAGGACAGCCGATGACCACTACGGCATCGGCTTTTGCTATAGCGGCAACCGCGCCGGCATGCTGGTCACGTATGCAGTGCGCGAATTGTTCGCGCCGCTGTTGCGCGGGCGCTCAGCGCTCGATGTCGAAGGCTGCTGGTGCGCCATGTACGACGAGTCATTGCTGCAAGGGCGTGCCGGCTCGGTCATGCGGGCGCTGTCCATCCTCGACATCGCGTTGTGGGATCGCAATGCACGCGCTGCGGGCCTGCCGTTGAGCCGGTATCTCGGCGGCACATGTAGCGCCACGGTGCCGGCCTATGCCAGTGGCGGTTACTACCTCGAAGGCAAGACGCCCGAGCATCTCGGCGAGGAGATGGCGGGTTACGTGGCACTGGGGTTTCGCGCCGTGAAGATGAAGGTAGGGCGGCTCGATCCGCGCAGCGAGGAAGCGCGGATCCGCGCGGCACGAGAAGCGATCGGCGACGACGTGCTGCTGATGCTCGATGCCAACAACGCCTGGTCCGACGTTCCGACCGCGCTCGAATACATGCGCCGGTACGAGCCATTCAACCCGTACTGGATAGAAGAGCCCTTCGGTCCGGATGACATCGAAAGCCATGCGCAACTGAGTCGGCGCACGCCGGTGACCGTAGCGACCGGTGAGATAGAAGCGGGGCGCTGGCGGCATCAGGCGCTGCTCGACAAGCGCGCGGCCACGATCCTTCAGTCGGACGCGGCGGTATGCGGCGGGATCAGCGAATGGCGACGGATTGCTGCGTCGGCCGCGGCCGTGGGTGTGACGATGTGTCCACACTGGTTCCACGATCTGCACGTGCATCTGGTCGCGTCGACGCCCAATGCACGCTATGTCGAGTTTTTTCCTGACGATCAGGTGCTGAATTTCCGTCGGCTGGTGGATACGCAACTGTCGTTCGCAGACGGCAAGCTGGCCGTACCGACGCGTCCTGGCTTGGGATTCGACTTCGATGAAGCCGCGCTGAACGAATATGCGCTGGACGATTGGGCCTGAAGCCGAAGCAATGAATAGCCACAAAAGACCGCCGGTTGCGTAGGCAACCGGCGGATGTTTTTGCACCGCATCAGGCGGTGACTTCGACCCCCGGCATGCAGAAGCCGATTTCGCGCAGCGCGGTGGCGAGCGCATCGCACTGCGCTGGCGTCAGATCGACGAGAGGAGGACGTACGACGCCCCACTCGGGCGCGTTCGAATAGATGCCGATCGCTGCCTTGAGCGCGGGGATCATCGGGAACCTCGCGAACACCGCTCGCGTGGCATCCAGTGCTGCCTGACGGGCATCGGCGTCGGCCGATTGCCAGTGACGATACAACTGTACGATTGCCGCCGGATTGACGTTGCCGGTTGCCGTGATACAGCCGACGCCTCCCGCACGCATGGTGGCGAGCAGGAAAGTTTCACTGCCGGCGAACACATCGAAGCCATGCGGCTGGAAGCGCTCGAGCATGGCCTGGGTGTTGCTCCAGTCGCCAGAACTATCCTTCACGCCGGCGATCACGCCCGGGAAAGCAGCTAGCAGCCGCTCGATCAGCGCGAGGCTGAGCGGCACCTGCGACACGGGCGGGATGTGATACAGATAAATGCGCAATGCGTCGGAACCCACGCGCTCGATGATCTGCGCATAGCTGCGGAACAGGCCTTCGTCGGTGACGCCCTTGTAGTAGAACGGCGGGAGCATCAGCACATTGTTCACCCCTAGCGAAAGCGCATGGCGTGTCAGTTCGACCGAGTCGGTGAGTGCCGAGCAGCCGGTGCCAGGCATCAGGCGATCAAGCGGAATGTCTGCGCCAACCAATGTTTCGAGCAGCTTCATTTTCTCGCTGACTGCCAGCGAATTCGCTTCCGAGTTGGTGCCGAAAACAGCGAGTCCGACGTCCTGTTCGATGAGCCATCGGCAATGACGGACATAGCGGTCGTGATCGGGAAGGAGGTTTCTTGTGAACGGCGTGACCACGGGCGAGTAGACGCCACGGGGCCGGTTGACTGAGGTCATCGCGTGTTCCTTTTGATTGAAGTGGGAGTATTTCGCGCCATTCAGCCGGCGATCTGTTGCGCAGACGAACGGGCGTGGAGCGCTTCAGGATTGACACAGGTCGACGAGAGCTGGCCGTCGAGTGCATCGATGAGATTGCGCACCGCGCGCATGGCCATGTTCTCGCGCGTCTGTCGCGTAGCGGAACCGAGATGCGGCACCGCCACCACGTTCGGTAACTGGAGCAGCGGCGAGTCCGGCGACACCGGTTCTCGTTCGAACACATCGAGACCGGCGCCGAGAATGCGGCCTTCACGGAGATGCGCGATCAGGGCGGCTTCGTCGACGACCTGTCCGCGAGCACAGTTGATGAGAATGGCCGACGGCTTCATGGCGCCGAGCTCGGCGCTGCCGATCAGGCGCTCGGTGGCGGGCGATAACGGCACAAGCACGCAGACGAAATCCGCAGTCGCGAGCAGTTCGGGCAGCGGCCGCCATTGCGCGCCGTAACGCTCCTCTGCTTCGGGGTTGCGGGAGCGGTTGGAATAGATCACGTCCATGCCGAAGCCGAGGGCGGCGCGTTTGGCAACCGCGCTGCCAATGCGCCCAAGTCCGACGATGCCCAGCGTTTTGTGATGCACGTCGACACCGAATTGCGCCTCACCGACAGTCCGGGTCCACTGGCCGCGCCGGGTCCAGTCGGCGAGTTCCGAAATGCGCCGGGCGGTCGCGAGGATCAGACTGAACACGAGGTCGGCGGTGGTTTCGGTGACTTCTTCCGCCGTATTCGTCAGAACGATGCCGCGGCGCGAGAGTTCGGGGACATCGAACGCATCGAAGCCGGCCGAAACGGTGGACGCGACCTGAAGCAAAGGCGCTGCGTCGAGGATCTCAGGCGTTATCTTGAGATTGTTGCCGATCATTCCATGAGCCCCGCCCAAGGCACGCTTGAAGGGGGCCAGGTCGCCGGAGGAAACGTCGACCAGCTCGACGGAACAGTGCTCACGAAGTAGCCCCAGAACGGCAGGAGGCAACGATCGATAGGCCACGACATGCTTCATGAAGACCTCGGCGGAATGCTGTTGGAGAGAGTGGACAGGCGGCATCGATTGCGACGGAAAAGAATCGCTTGCAGACGGACTATAAGTATCGGTAACATTCCCGTCAAGATTATTGATAATTTCATTGACGATTTGGGAGCGGTAATGAGCGAGAAGAAAAGCGGCTTGCGGCAGGGCCTGACGAACTATGGCGACGAAGGTTTCTCGCTTTTTCTGCGCAAGGCGTTCATCAAGGGCGCGGGCTATACCGACGACGCGCTGTCGCGTCCCATCGTCGCCATCGCGAACACGGGCAGCGCCTACAACCCGTGCCACGGCAACGCCCCGCAATTGATCGAGGCGGTCAAGCGCGGCGTGATGCTGGCTGGCGGGCTGCCTGTCGAATTCCCGACGATTTCGATTGCCGAGAGCTTTTCGCATCCGACCAGCATGTATCTGCGCAACCTGATGTCGATGGACACGGAGGAGATGATCCGGGCCCAGCCTATGGATGCGGTGGTGCTGATCGGTGGCTGTGACAAAACCGTCCCGGCGCAATTGATGGGTGCGGCGGCGGCGGGCGTTCCGGCCATTCAACTGGTGACGGGTGCCATGCTCACCGGCTCGCATCGCGGCGAGCGGGTGGGGGCATGTACGGACTGCCGTCGTTTCTGGGCGAGTTTCCGCGGCGACCAGATCGACGAAGCCGAGATCGACGCGGTCAACAATCAGCTCGTCGCAACAGTCGGAACCTGTTCGGTGATGGGAACGGCCAGCACGATGGCCTGCATCGCGGAAGCCTTGGGCATCATGCTGCCGGGTGGTGCGTCTGCGCCTGCCGTGACCGCCGATCGCATCCGCATTGCGGAGCGCACCGGCGCGCAGGCCGTGGCGATGATCGGTCAGGACCTGAGTCCAGCGAAGATCCTGACGCCCAAGGCGATCGAAAACGCGTTGCGGGTGTTGCTCGCTATCGGCGGCTCGACCAACGGCATCATTCACCTCACGGCAATCGCCGGCCGGCTCGGGATTCGCATCGATCTCGAGCAGCTCGACCGGATGGCGCGTGAAACGCCGGTGCTCGTCGATCTGAAGCCGTCTGGACAGCACTACATGGAAGACCTGCATCGCGCCGGAGGGTTGACCACCGTCATGCGCGAGATAAAAGGGCTGCTGCATCTCGACGCGCTCACTGTGACCGGTCGTACGCTCGGCGAGGAGCTGGATGCCGCGCCGGCGAGCTTCGCGCAGGACGTCGTCCGGCCGTTCGAGCGCCCGATCTTCCCGCAAGGCGGTATTGCGGTGCTGCGAGGCAATCTCGCGCCGGGCGGCGCGATCATCAAGCAGTCAGCGGCAAGCGCGAGCCTGATGGAGCACGAAGGGCGCGCCGTCGTCTTTGAGGACGCCGAGGATCTGGCTCGCCGGATCGACGATCCGGAACTGGATGTGGAAGCGCACGACGTCCTCGTGCTCAAGCGGATCGGGCCGGTCGGCGCACCCGGAATGCCGGAAGCGGGCTACATTCCGATTCCGCGCAAGCTCGGCCGGCTGGGCGTGAAAGACATGGTGCGCATTTCGGATGGCCGCATGAGCGGCACGGCGTCCGGCACCGTGGTCTTGCACGTCACACCCGAAGCGGCTATCGGCGGTCCTCTCGCGATTGTACGAACTGGCGACCGGATTCGCCTGAGCGTGGCGGAGCGGTCTATCGAACTTGCCGTTAGCGACGAGGAAATTGCAGCTCGTCTCGCCGCGTTGCCGGCGCGCCCGGTCGATCCCGAAGAGCGTGGCTATCGCAAGCTTTTCCTGACGACGATCACTCAGGCCGACGAGGGCTGCGACTTCGACTTTCTGCAAGCTACGCGGATGACCACGACGGTTCCCGGCCACGGAAACAAGGGTTAACGGTCATATTTTCGTATAGGCTCGCGGCTTAGATCATTTTGCGGACCCTTTTATGCGCAACGCTGCCACGCCCAAACGCTCCGATGCACCCACTGCGAAGACCGTCGAACGCGACCGCAATATCGACGAGACGCTACGCAGCGTCTCGGACGAGCTCGAGGAACAGATCGTCCTGGGCGTTCTGCATCCGCGCGAACGGCTCGTGGAAGACGATCTGTGCGAGCGCTTCAACCTGAAACGCCACGTCGCACGTCAGGTGCTGGCGGAACTGGAGCGGCGCGGTCTGGTGGAGCGCCGCAAGAATGTGGGCGCGCTGGTCAAGTCGTTCACACCGCGCGAGGTCACTGAACTGTATGCGCTACGCGAACTGCTGGAAGCAGACGCGGCGAGGCGCATCGTTTTTCCGGTCAGTAGCGAGGCGCTCGACGCGTTAAGGGCAATTCAGGCAGAGCACGACGAAGCAGCCATCGCAGGCGACCTGCGGCGCGTGTTCCGCGCGAACATGGCCTTTCACCATGCGTTCTTCGCGTTGTCGGAAAGCCAGGTTCTAACCGAGGCGATTCGCGAGTATGAACGCCGCACGCATGCCATCCGTTCGGTATCTATCGTGTTTCCTCAGTATCTGGAGAAGGCGCGTGCCGACCACCACCAGATGATCGAGGCGCTCCGAACCGGCGACCGGGAATCGCTGATCACGTTATGCCGGGAGCACCTGGTGCCATCGCGCGATGCGTATCTTCAAGCGCAGCATCGGCGCCTGGCCGGCTACGCTGTACAGAAAGGCGAAATCGATTAACCGTATTACCTGAATCACAGAGAGGGTATCAATGACTCGAGTACTGATTACCGGCGCGGCCGGTCACATTGGACGTGTGCTCCGTGCCGGTTTCCAGGGCCACTATGCACTGCGCCTCGCCGATATTGCGCCGCAGGCACCGGCGCAGGCAGGCGAGGAAATCGTGACCGCCGACATCACGCGGCTCGAGGACCTTCTGCCGGCTATGGAGGGCGTCGACGTCGTGGTGCATCTCGCCGGCATTCCCGATGAGGACCGCTGGGAACGCATCCGCGATATGAACATCGAGGGTTGCTACAACGTGTTCGAAGCGGCGCGGCAAGCGGGCGTCAAGCGCGTGGTGTTCGCGAGTTCGAACCATGCGGTGGGTTTTCATCGTCGCGACCGGATGATCGACAACACCGTCGAGCCGCGCCCCGATAGCCGTTATGGCCTCTCGAAGGTGTTCGGCGAGGCGCTTGGCCGGTTGTACGCCGACAAGCACGGCATGTCGGTAGCATGCATCCGGATCGGCTCGTTCCGGCCGGACGACCGGCCAACCGTACCGCGCCACCTCTTCACATGGATCAGCCATCGCGACATGGTGCAGGTGGCGCGCCGCTGTATCGACTATCCGGACCTTCACTTCGCGGTCGTGTATGGCGTGTCCAATAACGCGCGCAATCGCTGGGATAACGCCAACGTGCGCTATCTCGGGTTCGCGCCGGAAGACGATGCCGAACTGCACGCGGCTGAGATCGCGGCCACGGGAAAGGCGGAAGATGCGCGTGAAGCGCTGTTTCATGGCGGCTTCGGCTGCCTTGTCGAATTCGACGGTGATCCGCTGCGGATCGATTGAGTGCGCGGCCAATGAGCTTCGGCGTGATGGCCGCGCTCGGGCCGCTCGGCGCTAGTGGTTCAGACAGAAGCACGCGCTCACAGCTTCGGCAGGCGACAGGCCGGTGTGGAAGTAGACCTGCAATCGCCGGACGATCACATCGTCAGGTTCCCATGGCTCGCGAATGAAGCCCTCTCCGACGGCTTGTTCGTACACGGCGTTTGCCCATGCGCATAGGTCGACTTCGAATGAGAAAGGCAGTGCTATCTGATTGGGCTGAATGAACATGGCAACCTCCACTACGTCGAGAACGTGCGTGGGCAACTTACGCAGATGCGGATAACGTCAACGGATAGATACGACATTTCCTCGTCTCAACGATTCGGAAGCGCCATGGTCTTAATCATCGCGACAAGCACTGTCGCCACGACGGCGAGGAAGCCGGACATGTAGATCAGCACGATGGTCAACATCGTCTGCTCCTCCTTCAGATATGCCGCGATTGCGGCGGCCATCACCGACTGACAGCGTTGCTACGATTGCGCAGCAGGTCCACGGCGCGAGCCCCGAGACGAACGTGAGCATCAATCGTCAACAAACCGGATTGATCGGCGAACTGGTGATGAAAGGACTGACCATGTCAGGCGCATCGCACTTGCACACTGGCCTTGATAACAAGGTACAGGCCCATGGCACACGAAACCATTCTACGAACGATTCGAACGCCGCTGCCTGTAGATAGGTATTTCATACTCGCGTATAACCCGCGTACTTGCCGAGGCGACGAAATGCGCCCTTCGCAATAAAGTTCTCGTTCGAAAGGCCAAATTCGGTGGCGTGAAGCCATGCGTGCCCAAATCGTCTGACGACGCGCGGGAACTGAAGCTGTGAGGGCCTGTGGGGCCCGGCAGGACGGCAGCCTTCCGACGAATTGCCAAGGCGCTACGGCTGACCTAGCGCGAGATTTAGCAGTCGCTCGATAGTGGCGGCATCGACCGGCTTCTCGAGGAAAGGAGGGGCACCTCTGGCCCGTATTTTTGCCTCAAGGGCAGCGGTGGGGAATCCCGTGGTGAAGATGATCGGAATTGCGTACCCGAGGGCCAGCAGACGGTCGTGCATTTCGATTCCGGACAAGCCCGGCATGCGTATATCGGAAATCAGGCATGACGTTTCGTCGATTAATCCTGACTCCAGAAACTCTTCCGCCGATGCAAACACTCGTGCCTGCCACCCTAGCGAACGAACCAGACTTGCGGTCCCCACCCGGGCACCCTCATCGTCGTCGACGATGGAAATGATTTGAGAAGACACAAGCGGCGGGCCTCGACACACTAGAAGCGGAGCGTGCCACACGCAAATGATGTGGCGCGCGAACCAAATCAATCGTAGCTCGGAAACCACTGCACGGAAATGATACGAATGTATAGACCGTTCGTGAGCGTAGCGTCGATACGGATGCGTCTCGATCGTGCTCTCGACCATTGCCGGTTATTGCTCTGATTTCCGCACCGGCTTGCCCTTCACGATGCGCCGCTGCCAATCCCAGGCAGGCTAAGCTGGAATCTGGCCCCCTGGCGGGCAATGTTGGTCGCCCGCACCTGTCCTCCGTGGGCTTCGATGATCGAACGGCAGATCGACAATCCCATGCCCATTCCGTCGGCCTTGGTGGTGAAGAAGGCATCGAATAGCCGATTTGCGTTTTCCGGATCGATGCCCGGCCCGGAGTCCTGTACAGCGACGACCACTTGTCCATCGTTATCCCGATGGGACTCGATAATCAGTTCACGCGGGTTGTCGCTGATGTCAGCCATGGCCTGGATTCCATTTATGACCAGGTTAATGAGCACTTGCTGAAGCTGGACGCGATCGCCGAGTAGGGGAGGCAGGTCGGAGGCAAGCTTGAGATTCAACGAAACCCGATGATTCAAGAGCTCGCGCTGAACCAGCGATACAACGTCATTGATCACTTCGTTGAGTTCGATCTGTGTCTTCCGCGGGGTAGCCTTACTGGTGAGCGTGCGGATACGCTGGACAATTTGGCTTGCGCGCCTACCTTCGCCGATCATATGCTGCACACAGGCCCGCACTTCTTCGGGCTGCGGATTGCTGTGGCCGAGCCATCGCAGGCAGGCCTCACCACTGGTCACGATCGCACCGAGCGGTTGGCCTACTTCGTGGGCGATGGATGCACTCAGTTCCCCAAGCGTTGTTACGCGAGTTGCATGAGCCAGTTCCACCTGCAACGCTTGCAACTGCTCATCTGCTTGTTCGGCCGCGGTCCGCCGAGCCGCGAGTTCCGCCTCGGCCGCCTTCTGTTCGGTCAGATCGAGCACGAACGCTACGCCGCTTTCCTCCGAGCCCTCCATTAGCGCGCCGCCGACCAGCACGGGGATGCGACTGCCGTCCTTGCGGATATATTCCTTCTCATAGGGCATGGAACTCCCGCGCTGCCGTAGTTCTTCAAGCGCCCGCGCGTCGGCTGCGCCATATTCCGCAGGCGTCATGGTGGCCCATTGGACCCGGCCGGACAGCAGATCTTCTCGCGAATAGCCGACGATCCGAAGAAACGCGTCGTTCGCGTCGGTTGCGATACCGGCCAGGTTCCAGAAGAACACTCCGATGATGTTGGACTCGACCAGCCGCCGGATGCGTGATTCGCGCACCCGTAACTCCTCCTCGGCCAGCTTGCGCTCGCTATTCTCCCGCTGCAGATCCGCATAGAGCAGTGCGTTCTCCAGCGAGATCGCAGCCTGGGAGGCCAACAGTTCCAGCACGGTCACGCGTTCGGGCGTGAAAGCATGTGTGGCAAGGTTGTTCTCGAGATACAGCAGGCCGATCAGCGTAGCGCGCCGCATGATCGGCACGCACAACACCGACTTCGGCCGCCGGCGGGCGAAGTAGTCGTCTGCCGCAAATGGATTCGATTGCATCGCATCCGTGAGCAATACTCGCTCCTGGGAGCGGCGCACGTAGTTGGCGATAGACGCGGGCAGCACCGATTCGCGTAGGGACGATTCCGGCGACGCCCGTGCGGTCAGCGCCTGGCCCAGATGCCGCCGTACCTGGATCGTCTGCTCTTCGACGCTCGCTTCGGCCGCGAGGACCAGGCTCTCGTTGCGTGCGAGCAGCAAATGACAGGTCTGCGCCCCGGCATTTTGAAGCAGGATGTGCATCAGCGTGTCGACGAGATCGTCGAGCACGATCTGGCCGGAGATAGCTTGCGACGCTTTCGTGACCGACAGCAGATCCAGTTGCGCAACGTTGCCGAACGCAGTGGCGGCCGAGAAAGCCGGATCTTCGCGCAGTTGCGGCGAGCGCGCGTCGATCTGCTTGACTTTGCCGTCGGCGCCCCAGTGCGCAAAGCAGTCACGCGCCTTGCGCATATAGGTGTCGGCAATTGTCTCGAATCCACGCGTCCGGTAGAACGCTGATGCGCGCTCATAAGCGATTGCCTCGTTCTGGACGAAGCCGTGCTCGCGGGCCGATCGAATCGCCTGTTCGTACAGTCGCATGGCGTCGGAGTCGTGCGCCCCGAGTCGGGCAATCTCAGCGGCTATCAGCGCGGTGCGGTCCGCGAAATTCTCCGGGCAATTGTTGGCCCACCTCTGAAGCTGCTCATGGTGAACGGACAATGCCTCCAGATGCCTGGCTCGTTCGTCAGCCGCTACGCAATCACAGTGCGCTGCGCGCGCTAACGCGTCATAGTAATGATATTCCGCCACCTCGAAGCAGAATGGCGTCGTCCACAGCAACGGCTCAGCATTGGATGCCGCGGCGACGGCGCCAGCATAGTGGCCTGCGTGAAAACTCGCTTGCAACTTGCGAATCCAATACCAGCAAGTGGCGAGTGCCAGCCCCGGCTCTGCTCCCAAATGCTGCTCGAACTGGCCTTCGTCGAACGCAGCATCGTCGAAGCAGCCAAAAACAGGAGTCAGGCCGCGGAGTGTTTTGATCAGCCCGAGTTGGGTAGTCATGACGTCGGCGACCAATCCGAACTGCATCTTCTGTGCGAGCGAGAAGCCGTGTTCGGCTTCTCGCTGCACATCGCCGAGCGGATCTCCGGCACCTAGAAGATTGGTGATCAGGTTGTTGCCGCAATAGCCCGAGAACGTGAGGTCGCCGGTCTCGTTGGCCGTGTCGAAGGCGAGCCGCAGTAGGGCGCGACCTGAACGTATGTGCTTCGTCCAGGGAGCGATGAAGGCGCCAAAGCCCGCGTAGACGCGGGCTTTGAAGCGATCCATCCCATGCTTCTCGACGAGTTCGACGCCAAGCTTGCCGAACCGGAACCCGGATCGGTAATCGCCGAATTGCGGGCCGAGGGTCATGCCGAGCATGACATAGGCGAATCCCGATCCATCGCTGTTTCCATGCTCGAGGCTCAGATTCGCCATGCGGCTGGCGGTCAGACCATACAGGTTCATGTCGGTGGCATGGGCTGGCGGCTGAAAGGCAGTTAGCACGTCCAGCGTGGCGCGGCACACGGGATCGGTCATCAAAGGCAAATCGAGAAGCTGCTCGATCGAGCGGTTGCCCATCCGTTGCCACAATCGCTCGTACTCCTGTTGCACCTCCTCCTTTCGCGGGTGCGCCGCCCAGGTGACGCCGACGGCACGGAGATATTCGAGGCCCACTTCAACCGCACGATCGGCCTGTCCCGCATTCATATAAAGCGATATGCGCAGACACGCGACGGCGGCCTTATCGACGAGATTCGCGGCGCGGTGCGAAAGCACCGATAGTCGTTGTTCCGCCGTCATCAGATAGCCGTTGAGGAATTCGCATTCGGCACGCTGAAAGTCGAGCGAGAAGGTGAGCGCATCGTGCCGCTTCGTACCATTCTCCGCCGCCAGTGCGTGGCCGGCAGCGAAGTAGGCCAGTGCTGATGCGTAAGCCGTCGCTGCCTTGGCACGCATGCCGGTGGTGAGATTAAGTTCGGCGACGCGCTCGCGCTCCTCCGGTGCCGTGATCAGTGTGGCGCCCCGGTTGAACTGGTTCGCCACATCGAACAGATGCCCGGCGAGTTCGTCGGCCGTCATGCTCGAGAGGAGCACACGGCCGATGCGCAGGTGTACTTCACTGCGGCGCCGTTCGGGGATCAGTGCATAAGCCGCTTGCTGGATCCGGTCATGCAGGAACTTTGCGCTGCCGTGGGTGCGTAAGATTAAATTTTGGCGCACCGCAGGCGCTAGATCTTCCTCAACCTCGGCGTGGCCACTGACCAGCGCGAGCATCCGCAGGTCGAACTTGTTGCCGAGGCAGGCAGCAAACTGCAGAGCTTCCTGTGCCGGGATCGGCAGTTGCCGTAACTTGCTCAGCATCAGATCGACGACATTGTCGGCAAAGTCTTTCGCTTTGATCTGTTCAAGGTTCCAGCACCATGCCTGCATCTGCGAGTCACGCCGCAGCAATCCCTGCTTGTGCAGCGCATCCAGGAACTGAATAAAGAAAAACGGGTTACTCTCGGTGCGCTCGCAAATGAGCTGTGTGAGCGGCTCGCAGGACGCGGGTGACGCATGCAGCGTGTCGGCCACCAACTGGTTTAGATGCGCGGCGGACAACGGCGCGAGCCGGATGTCGACCACAGGCGTGCCGCTGTGATGGATCGCACCGAGGCTTTTCATAAGCGGATGAGCCCTGCTCACTTCGTTATCGCGATAGGCCCCGATCAGCAGCAGATAACAGGTATCCGGGCGGGTGAGTAAGTGCTCGACGAGCGTCAGACTGGCTGGGTCGATCCACTGGAGATCGTCGAGGAAGAGCACTAGCGGGTGTGCCTTGCTCGTGAACACTGCCACGAATTGCCGGAAGACCAGGCGGAACCGGTTTTGAGCCTCCGTCGGCGGCAGCGCCGGTACCGGAGCTTGCGTGCCGATGATCAACTCGACTTTGGGCAGCACATCGAGAATGACCTGGCCATTGACCCCGAGCGCGGCCTGCAGTTGTTGCCGCCAGCCTGCGAGGCGTGCAGCGCTTTCGGTCAGCAGTTGCTGCACCAACTCGCCAAACGCTTGCGTCAGTGTGGCATAGGGAATGTCTCGCTGGTACTGATCGAACTTGCCTGAAATGAAGGAACCGCGTTTTGCGACAATCGGCTTGCGCAAGGCGTCGACCAGCGCCGACTTGCCGATGCCCGAGTAGCCGGAAACGGTCGCAAGCGCCGCCCGGCCGGTGGACGCCACGAGTTCGAATGCACCGAGGAGCCTATCTGATTCCCGCTCGCGCCCGTACAGTCTGTGTGGGATCTGGAAGCGATCCGAGAGATCGTCCGTGCCGAGCCGGAACGGCTCGATCCGGCCGCAGGCGCGCCATTGCGCCACACACCGGTCGAGATCGGATTGCACGCCACGCATGCTTTGATAACGATCTTCCGGTAGTTTGGCGAGCAATTTCATCACGATGTCCGACACCGGTTCCGGCACCGCCGGCGCAATGACGCACGGCGGCGGTGGCATGCGGGCGATATGGCAATGCGCCCATTCCAGCGGATCGCTTGCCTGGAACGGCAGTTGACCGGTGAGCATGCGATAGAGCAGCACACCCATCGAATAGCAATCGGTCCGGTAATCTACGGGACGATTCATACGACCGGTTTGCTCGGGGGACATATATGCCCACTCGCCCACGGATACGACAACGTCCTCTGGCGAGACGGTGTGTTCCTCGGTCGTCGCGAGACTGAAATCCACCAGCAGAACATCGCCAGTTTCGGTCGCGACCAGAATATTGGCCGGCCGCAGATCTCGATGGATGACGTGTGCGGTGTGGATGCCGGACAGTGCTTCGGCCAGGTGATGCGCGATAGTCAGGCAGCGAGGCAGGTCGGGGCGCGGGCCGCTGCACAAAACGGTCTCGAGCGATTCGCCCGAAAAGTCTTCCAGAATGGACACCAGCCGTCCGCAGTCGTCGATCAGGGTCAGCGGTTTCGTGATGCCCGCGGCGTTCAACGTTTGAAGGAGCAGATATTCGCGCTTGAAACGAGCACGATGGACTGCGTCGGCGTGTTCAGGAAGGCGCTTCAATAACGCCGGCGTCTGATCCGTCAGGCGGCGGGCATGGTAAAGGGCCCAACCCTCAGTCCTATAGACGCGGTCAATCGTCTGATAATTGGCGACAATCATTGCCCCCTCTCCGCCGGCGGCCAGGGCCGACACTTGCACGCTGCATTGCGCTATTGATTGGGCGCAGCCCGCACGACGGGTGGGCCAGCCAGAGCGATCCGGTCGCGACTCGCAACGATTTACAATCAGTTTACTCGTTGCGAACCCCTGCGGGATCATTGGCAAGTTGGTCAGCGCAAGACTTCATCCGGGGCGACAGTCAACTGCAAAGCGATCGCCGGATTCTGGGCGGGTTCGGTGAATTCGTGCCTGCTCATGAATTCTTACTGCGAGCTGTCAGTGATCCGGTGACGCGCGCAATAGTGGGGCGTAAAATAAGCGCATGCCAGCGGGGTACGACCGCATTGGGCTTCGCGAGGTGTCCAGATGACTAGTAGACCGATCCGTCAAATCACGGATGAACCCGGAGCAACTGACGGTTCCGTCGTGTATGTTGTCGACGACGATGAGGGAATCCGGCGAGCCCTTGAGTTGCTGATGCGCTCCGTCGGCTTGCGCGTCGAAACGTTCGGGTCACCGGACGAATTTCTCCGGTTCCCTCGCCCTGCGCGATCCAGCTGCCTCATCCTGGACGTGCGACTCCGCGGGAAAAGCGGCATGGCTTTTCATCAGGAAATCGTCGATAGCGGCATCCAAATTCCCGTCGTCTTCATGACCGGTCATGGAGACATCGAGATGGGGGTGAGGGCAATGAAGGCTGGCGCGCTCGATTTCTTAACGAAACCATTCAAAGACCAGGATATGCTCGACGCGGTTGCTCAGGCCCTGGCGCAAGACAGCAAGCGGCTCACGGCAGAAGCAGCACTAACTGTTCTGCGCGCTTCGTACCAGTCTCTTTCGTCGCGCGAGAAAGAGGTCATGGGCTTTGTCCTGTCCGGTCTGCTGAACAAGCAGATCGCCTCTGAGATGAACCTGAGCGAAATCACGGTCAAGGTTCACCGTGGCCAGGTGATGCGAAAAATGAATGCGCGCTCGATGCCGGACCTCGTCCGCAAGGCGGAATCGCTTGGTATCAAGCCCTGTCTGCCCGACGGCCGTAATCACTGAGGGCCGTCGTACGCGAGCGCTCCTGCCAGGCTATTCGCGCGCGGTTACAGTGCGGCGTTGACAATGCGGCGAGCCCGACGCCGTTAAACGATCGTCGTTGCAATCTCATGAGCCAGCCTCTCAAGCCGAGCGCCGATCTTCCGCAAGCGTCGGCACCCGCGAAGCCACGTTAGCTGGCAGCGGTGAGCAAAGGTCCGATTCCTGGCGCTCAGCGCTAATCCAGGCTGTGTCGGCGGTCAGTTCAAAATGGCAGCTCTGGTTGCTTTGCGTTTGCCGCTCAACAGCAGAATCGTCCTACAGGGCAAGCTCAGTTAAGTCTCTCCTTGCCGCGCTTATACGTCCGTATAAGCCGCTTACGCTAACGCGGCATCGGCATATCCAACCGTAGAGTAGACTCGCCCTCCGGCTAGACCTACGCTTGTCTCATCGCGACACGCTCGCTGTTATTGCAGCGCAAAGCTCGCGGTTCGGCAGGACGACCGCATGGCACTTGCGGACAGCCGCCCGACCGGTTCGCTTCTTAATGTCTCCAAGGAATCACCGTGTCACATGTTCTACGTAGCTGGATCCATATCGGAAGCAACGCATATAACGAGTACACGTTCGTGCCGTGGCTTGGCAGGACCGTTTATCGCCGTACAGTCGACTTCTCCATCATATGCATGCAGTAGCCCCAGGTCGGGGAGATTTTCGAGCCGTGGTTGTTCGCAACTGCTTCATTATTTCGTAAGGACGACAAACGATCATGAACGTTGAATCCACTACGAATCCTGACATCCTGTCAGAAAATGAATCGTGTGATGCACCTGCTTTCCCTGCGTTGTCCTTATCCCACCATCCATCGTCGCCGCGGCCGGACCGACTCACTGCGGCGCCCGAGGTTCGAGGGAAGTGGGCGACGACGCCGCTCGCAGGTATCGATCATTTTCTCGCTCCGGCAGACCCAAGGCGGAATGCTTCGGACCTGTCCGGCCGGCCCCGCCTGAATGGGGAGCCGCTTAATTCACGTAAGTTGGACGGTGGTGACAAGCGCACCTATACAGTGACGGTCGTGGAGGAACTACCCAATTCGCTTTTCGCGTTGCGTTGGCATGACGCGACGCTTTGCAACTACGAGGAGCAAATCTGGGCACCATGCCTCGCTTCCACGGCGGGGCGTTGCGCGCTGTCTGGCGAGCATATCCGCGCGGGCGACCGGGTCTACCGTCCCCGAATCCGCGGACGGTCTATCCCACTCAATAGCGATGCAGTGATTCTGGCCAGCGCGTTGAATAAGGCCAGCACACGCGCCTGAGACGAGCTGGAGTTGGCGTTCGTTTGTTGAGTCAAGCTCACCAGTAAAGAACCGTCGGTGCCTCACAATGCCTATGGCTATTGCGCTCCCGCGAGACCGGCGTGCGAATATTTTCCGTCAGAAACTCGATGAACGCCCTCGCACCAAGGGCCCGATTGCTGCGGCTCGGATAGTAGCGGTGATTGCGATGCACGTCCGCGCCTTTCTGGCCGGCATGCCGTCACTGAAGCCGGCGCTGGGACCTGCCCGGGCGAGACACGCTGTGCAGTCTGCCGGTTCGATGTATTCACAGCTAGCGGACATCACTTTTTAACCGCCTGAGTCGCCGATGCGACTCACGTGCGTCCATCCTGGGGCGGCGGCGTTCCGTGCGTGCCCCCTCTCTGCGGAATTGCCGCGAACTTACACTCCCGCAGTTCCCCCGGTGTCAAAATGTTCGAATTTTTCGTCGACCGACGATCACTGGTGCTGTGATTGAAACGGCAGACTCATCGGATAAAAAGCCTTGGAAAAGTCCAGAAAGCATCAGCGGGAGGCGCCCCGTAGAACCTGAGCATCTGCAGGCAAAAACTTTTCTCAAAATTTGTATGTCGTCAATTGACGATTTACCTGATCGGAGATATCTTGGCGTCTCAAGCGGTAAACGGTCTGAGCAAGCCATGAGTCGCATCGTCAATACATTCGGGAACATACGCGCTACGACGCGACCGGACAGAACGTGAACGGCTCGCTGGCCGACTACCTGATCGCCACTTCGACTGAATTACCCAACTTCGAAATCATTGCGTTGCATACGCCTGGCCGCGCGACGGCGGCCGGAATCAAGGGGATGGCCGGGGGCGGCGTGACGGGTGCGCTCGGTGCCTTGACCAACGCCGTGAACGACGCGCTAGCGCCACTCGGCGTGGTCGCCGACCGGCATCCTTTGACTTCCATGCTGTTGCGCGACAAACTCTGACCGGATAAGACAATCATGAATCAATCTGCAAGCAAACCCGCTGTCGGCTTTATCGGCCTGGGCATCATGGGCGGCGCGATGGCGGCGCGGCTCGCCGCAGCGGGCTATCCGTTGCACGTCTATAACCGCACGCGTGCAAAGGCGGAGCCGCTCATCGAGGCGGGTGCTACCTGGCACGCCTCGCCGAAGGCGCTCGCTGAAGCATCCGACGTGATCATCACGATCGTCGGCATGCCGGACGACGTGCGCGCACTGTACCTCGGCGACGACGGTCTGATCGTGAACGCGCGGCGCGATACGGTGCTGATCGACATGACGACTTCGAGCCCGCAACTGGCAGAAGAGTTGGCCGCGCACGCTGCGGCCCGCGGCGTGCACATGCTGGACGCGCCGGTTTCGGGCGGAGACGTCGGCGCGCGCGAAGGACGGCTGTCCATCATGGTAGGCGGCGCAGCCGACGTGCTCGCGCGTGTCGACCCGATGTTGCGCTGCCTCGGCACGAACATCGTGTTCCAAGGCGGCCCGGGCGCAGGTCAACACACCAAACTGTGCAATCAGATCGTGATCGCCTCGACGATGCTGGGCGTCTGCGAAGGCCTCGCCTATGCGCACAGCGCGGGACTGGATGCGCAGACCGTATTGAGCGCGATTGGCGGCGGTGCGGCCGGTGGCTTCCAGTTGAATAACCTGGGGCCACGCATCGCGAAAGGCGATTTTGCGCCTGGCTTCTTTATCGAGCATTTCATCAAGGACATGCGGATTGCGCATGAGGAAGCCGCTCAGATGGGACGTGATCTGCCGGGTCTGGATCTGGTGCGCAGTCTTTATCAGAAACTCGCCGAGCAAGGCTTTACACGTAACGGCACACAGGCGCTCTTCAAACTCTACGAGCGCTGAGCGGCGATGAAGTGAGCTGATCAATGCGTTCTCGCGCGCGACCCGAGACCGTGTGGCGATCTGACTTATCTGTCACCTTCGTCGACGCCGACTCAGGTCGCGTTGCGCGTGGGCGTACGGCACAGCTTCTAATTCGCGGTGGAGTACAGGTTTGCCGGGCCGCATGACAGTGTCCCCTGCGGTCATCATTTTGCGAGCGTTTGAATTGCAACAGGAGGCAATCATGCTGCTGGACATGCATACGTACCAGATTACGGATTGCCGCCCCGGCAAATCGCCAACGGTGTCGTCGATACGTTCCTTTATCCAATCGCGACGCTGATCGCGAAGCTCGAAGAGCACGGCATGACGGCATTGGGCGAACACGGCGACGTGGCGCTAGACGTGAGCCGTCAGGTCTATCAATTTGCAGTGTGAACAGGCCGCGCAGGGGCGCGGCTGAACCATTTGGAGTGTCACTATGAAAATAGGATTTGTAGGACTGGGCGCGATGGGCGCCGCGATTGCGAAGAACCTGGTCGACGCCGGGCATGATGTGCAGGTATTCAACCGGAGTCCGGCACGCGCCGAACCATTGCGCGAAGCGGGGGCGAGCGTCGCGTCGAGTCCCGCCCACGCGGCGCTGGGGGCCGACGTGGTGTTCACGATGGTGGCCGACGATGCCGCGCACGCCGCGGTCACGTTCGGCGAGGAAGGCATCGCCAGCACGCTGAAACCGGGTGCGCTCCATATCTCGATGAGCACCATCAGTGTCGCCGCCGCGCAGGATCACGCGGCCAGGTACCGTGCAGCGGGTCTTGCCTTCGTATCCGCGCCGGTGTTCGGCCGGCCCGATGCCGCGGCGACGCGCAAGCTTTTCATCATGGCGGCCGGAGCGCAGGAACACCTCAAGCTTGCGGTGCCGCTTCTGGAAACGCTTGGGCAATCAGTGGGTATTGTCGGCGAGGATCCGTCACAGGCCAACCTGGTGAAACTGATCGGCAATTTCATGCTGTCCGTGATCATCGAAACGCTGGGCGAAGCCTGTGCCGTAGCGGGCAAGGCCGGCATCGATCCGATGCGTCTGGTAGAGCTGTTGACGAGCGCAAACTTCAACGCGCCGCCCTACAAGATCTACGGTGCGCTGATTGCGTCGCAGCAATTCCAGCCGCCTGGCTTCTCGTTGCCGCTCGGCCAGAAGGATAACCGCCTGATGCTGGCAGCCGCTGAGGCACTCGGCGTTCCGCTGCCGCTGGCAAGTCTCGTGCACGACCGGTTCCTGACGTTGCGCTCGCAAGGGCTCGGCGCTGAGCATGACTGGTCGGCGGTGGCGCTTTGTGCGCTGTCCGATGCCGGCTTGAGCAAAGCGCTTCACGGCGGATGAGCGCAATGGGCACGATGCCGCTCGCTATGAGCGGCATTCGACGCGTCGAACAGCGCGCGAGCGGGGATGCCGAGTAGTGGCGGACCAATGGTGCTATACGGGCTCAGTTGCAACCCGTATTTGGCTCCGCCCTCATATCACCCTGACGTCGCGGTCTGTCGGTTTCCTTGATCAACATCACGAACGCGCTTGTGCCCGGTTCCCGCGCGGTGCAGAGGCGTTCAGTTAGCGCTGCGTTCCGTTGCCGTCGCGACGAGTGCCGGCGCTGCAGCCGCTTGAGCAAGTTCATCGCTCGACCATCCACCGCCGAGCGCATCCAGGAGTTGCACATTCGCGCTCAGCTGGCGTGTCTGGATGTCGAGCACGCTGCGTTGCGCATCGAGCGCGACCGTCTGCGCCTGCACGACGTCGAGATAACCCACTACGCCTTGGCGATATTGATGTAACGCGAGGTCGACCGAGTACTGGGCGGCGTTTGCCGCATCCCGTTGCTCACCAAGCGCAGTGCCGAGGTATGACAGCAACGCAAGGTTGTCTTCAACCTGCTGGAATGCGGAGAGCACCACACTGCGGTAACGTTCTCCCGCTTCTTCGGTGGCAGCCTTGGCGGCATCGAGTTGCGCACGACGGTACCCGCCGTCGAATACGTACTGCACGAGTTGCGGGCCAACCGCCCAGAACAGATTGGGCGCGCTAACCAGGCCGGCATAGGCTGCGCTTTGCACACCACCCTGCAAGCTCAGCGTGATGTCCGGGAAGTAGGCCGCCCGCGCCACGCCAATTTTCGCATTGGCCTCGGCCACCCGGCGTTCCGCTGCGGCGACGTCGGGCCGTCGCTGCAACAGCGTCGAGGGCAGGCCGATCGGAATCGCCGGCAACGCGATCGCGGCGGTCTGGGCCGGCAAGCTGAACTCGGACGCGGAGGCTCCAACCAGGACCGCGATCGCGTGTTCGATCAATGCCCGTTGCGCCAGGTTCTGCGAAAGCTGCGACTTCGCCGACGAAAGTTGCGTTTGCGCTCGGGAAACGTCGAGGCCCGACACGATGCCACTGTTATGCAACGTTTGTGTCAGTTGCAGGGCCTTCGCGTATGCCACGACAGTCTCGTTCAACAGCTCGGTTTGCTGGTCGAGGCCGCGCAAGCGGAGATAACTGTCCGCCAGTTCGACCTGCAGGCTCAGCCTGACCGAGGCCAGATCGGCCCTGGTCGCCTGCGCCTCGTCCTTGCCGGCCACCACCGAGTCGCGCACACGGCCCCAGAGGTCGAGGTCGTAGTTGATTTCACCGCCAAGCGTGACGGAGTTGTAGTCGTTCGGGCCGCCAACGCGCAACGGCCGGTTAGCGGACTGACGCTCACGCAGCGGCACGGCGCTCACACTGACCGATGGGTACAGTCCCGACTGGACCTGCGCCACAAAGGCCTGCGCTTGGGCATAGTGTGCGTACGCCGCGCGCAAGTCGGTGTTGTTGGCAAGCAACCGTGCTTCGAGATCGTCGAGCTGCGCGTCGCCATACATTTTCCACCAGCCGTTGCGGTCTATCCGGTCGGCGGGCTGTGCCGTGGTCCACGGCCCAAAGGTCTTGTATTGCGCAGCGGTCGGCGTCGGCGGGACCTGATATTGCGGCTCGAGCGAGCAGGCGCAGAGCGCGACGACGCTCGCGAGAAGCGCCGGGAGTCCATACTTAACCATGTGCAACTGCCTTCTTGTCGGTCGCAATCTGTACGCTGTCGCCGTCAGCGAGGCCGTCGGGCGGTGTATCGATCACGCGATCGGTTGCGGCGAGCCCTGAGCCAATCTCCACTGCGTTGCCCAGGTCGCGGTCGATCTTCACCTGCTTGAACAACACGTGACCGTTCGCGCCGAGCGTGGCGACCACGACGCCGCGGCTATCGAAGACGAGCGCGCTGGCCGGTACACGAAGCGAATCGGCGGAGGCGGGCAACGAGAATTTCAAGCTGGCGAACCCGCCGGGCAGCAGCTTGCCGTCAGCGTTGTCCACCAGCAGTTGAACCAGCGTTGTGCCCGAACTCGAATTGACCGAGTCTGACGCTGCAACCACGCGCGCGGTGAACTGCTGGTCGGGGTACTCGGGAACGGTCAGGATGGCGGTCGTGCCGTCGTGTATCGCTGGTGCGTAGTTCTGCGGCACCTGCACATACACGCGTAACTGCTTGACCTCGGAGACCGCAAACAGCTCCTGTCCCACCCCGCCGCTGCCGGCGTTGACCAGTGCGCCTACGTCGGTATCGCGGGCGGTCACCACGCCGTCGAACGGCGCGACGATGCGCGCGAACGCCTTGGTGGCGACGAGGCGGTCGACGTTGGCCTTCGCGGCCGCTACGATCGCCTCCTTGGCGGTGTAGTCTGCGGTGCGCTGGTCGACATCCTGCTGGGCGACGGAATCGGTGCCGCTTAACGCTTCCCAGCGCTTGGCCGTCGTACCCGCGACCAAAGCGTTCGCCTGCGCACTCTGGAGATCCGCGCGCGCTTGCAATAGCTGCTGGTCGAGCTCGGGCGTTTCAATTTCGGCGAGTACCTGCCCCGCTTTGACCGGCGCGCCGATATCGACACTCCATGATTTCAGATAGCCGCTGACCTGCGCGAAAATCGGCGCCCGCGTAAACGCTTCGAGGCGGCCGGGCAGTTGCAGCGAAGGGCCGTTGGCATCGCGCGAGGGCTGTATCACGTTGACGGTCGGTACGGCCTGGGCGTCGGTCCAGGTTTTCAGTTTGCGTGCATCGGCGGCTCGCAGCGTGACGCCGGCAACGACGATACCCACGACGACCAGCAGGCCGACTACGCCCGCTACGAGAAGCGGGCGGCGCGACGGTGTATTGGCGGGAAAAGTGGATTCAGACGACATGAGCAGGACCTCCCGAGACGGATGCCGGGGTAGCCGCGCGCCCGGGGCGCGCGTGGACGATACAAAAGATGACGGGGACGAGGAACAGCGAAGCGGTGGTGGCGAACAGTAGACCGCCGATCACGGCGCGGCCAAGCGGCGCGTTTTGCTCGCCGCCTTCGCCGAGGGCGAGCGCCATCGGCATCATGCCGATGATCATGGACAGCGCGGTCATCAGCACGGGGCGAAAACGTGTAAAGCCCGCTTCGAGGGCGGCCTTGAACGGGTCGCCGTGTGCGGCAAGCCGTTCGCGGCAGAAACTGACGACCAGAATAGAGTTGGCCGTCGCTACCCCCATGCACATGATCGCACCGGTCAATGCGGGTACGGAGAGGGTCGTGTGGGTCGCGAACAGCATCCAGACGATCCCTGCCAACGCGGCAGGCAATGCGGTAACGATCACAAACGGGTCGGCCCACGACTGGAAATTGACAACGATCAGCAGATAGATCAGCACCACCGCGCCAAGCAGGCCGAACAACATGCCGGCAAATGCGCTGTTCATCGTTTGCACCTGGCCCAACAGCGCCACGGCCGAGCCCTTGGGCAAGGTGCTGGCGTTGTCATGCACGATGCGCTGGATATCGGATGCCACAGCGCCCAGGTCGCGGCCCTGGGTGGTCGCGAAGATCTCGACCATCGGCTGGATGTTGTACTGGCTGACAACCTCATTGCTGCTGCTGCGTTCGACTGTCGCCAGACCGCCGAGGATCTGGGCAGTGCTTCCGCCGCTGCCCGTGATCGGCAGATTTTGCAGGGCGGCGAGCGAATCGAGGTTGTATTGCGGCGTTTGCATCACGATCGGATACGATACGCCGTTCGCGTTGTTCAGCCAGAAGGAGGGCGCGACCTGGCTGGAACCCGCGAGATTCACCACCATGCTGTTCGTCACGTCGCGTTCGGTAATGCCCAGCAATTGCGCGCGCGTGCGGTCGACATCGACCTTGAATGTCGGGTTGTCGCGCGACTGCTCGATTCGTGCGTCGACCACGCCCGGCACATCGCGAACCTGGCGCAGCAGACGGTCCGCGTAGGTGTAGTTGGCGTTCAGGTTATTGCCGCGAATCTGCAGGTCGATCGGCGCCGGCGAGCCGAAGTTCAGGATCTGACTGATGATGTCCGCCGGTGGGAACGAAAATGTGACCCCCGGGAATTCGCGCGGCAATCTCTCTCGCATGACGCGAACGTATTCGTCGGTTGGACGATGGCCGTCATTTAGCGCGATCTGGATGTCGCCGTCCTGCGAGCCGACCGTGCCGGTGTTGTTGTACGCGGTATTGATGCCGCTGACGGGCAGACCCATGTTGTCGACCACGGTGCCGAGATCCGCCGGTGGAATGATCCGGCGGATCGCGCCTTCCACATCCGCGAAAATCTGCGCGGTCTTTTCAACGCGAACTCCGACCGGTGCGCGCACATGCATCAGGATCTGTCCGGAATCGACCGAAGGGAAGAAATTGCGGCCGAGGAACGGCACCAGCGCGAACGAGAGCACGACAAAGCCGAGGAAGCCACTGACGAACGGACGGCGGTGGGTCAGCGCGAGTTCGAGCAACCCGCGATAGCCGCTACGGACCTTTTCGAAGCGCGCTTCGAAGCCCCGCTGGAAACGCGCGAGCGGACCCGGGCGCTTCGTATCATGGGCGTGCTCGTCCTGCACATGCTGTTTCAGCAGATATTTCGCCATCGTCGGCACGAGGGTTCGCGACAGGATGAACGACGCGATCATCGCGAAGATCACCGCTTCAGCCATCGGGACGAACAGGAAGCGCGCGACGCCGCTCAGGAAGAACATCGGCACGAACACGATGCAGATACACAGCAACGAGACGAACGCCGGCGTGACGATCTGCGCCGCGCCGTCGAGAATAGCCGTCTCCACCTCCTTGCCATGCTCCAGGTGCCAGTTGATGTTTTCAATCGTCACCGTGGCATCGTCGACCAGAATTCCCACCGCTAGTGCGAGACCGCCGAGCGTCATGATGTTCAAAGTCTCGCCGAGCGCGGACAGCGTCGCGATGGAGCCGAGGATGGCGAGTGGGATCGAGGTTGCGATGATGATCGTCGAGCGCCAACTGCCAAGGAACAGCAGGATCATCAGGCTCGTCAGCACGGCCGCGATCACGCCCTCGCGCGCCACGCCGGTGATGGCCGCCCGCACGAACAGCGACTGGTCGCCGATGGGTTCGATCTGCAGGTTGGCGGGCCACGATGCTTTGCCTGCAGCAAGCCGCTGCTTGATGCCGGAGATGATGCCGAGCGTCGAAACGGAACCGTTCTTGAGCACCGACATCAGCACCGAGCGCCGCCCGTCGACGTGCACGATATTGGTCTGCGGCGGGCTGCCGTCGCGCACATTCGCAATGTCGCGAATATAGACCGTGGTGCCATTGGCCGCCTTGACCGGCAGATCGCCCAAGGCTTTGATTTCCGATGGCGCGTTGTTCAATTGCAACGTGTACTCGTAGTCACCGATCTTTTCAGTGCCCACCGGCGTTATCAGGTTCTGGCCGGCTAGTGCATTCGCTACGTCCTGCGCGGATAGGCCGCGAGCCTGGAGCGCCGCGGGGTCGACGTCGATCTGTACCTGACGTGTCTTGCCGCCGAACGGGTAAGGAATTGCTGCGCCCGCGACCGTCGTGAGAACCGGGCGCACGGCATTCAGGCCCAGGTCACCCAGGTTCTGTTCGGAGAGTCCCTTGCCAGACAGTGCCAGCTGGATGATCGGTACTGTCGACGCGTTGTAGTTGAGAATCAGAGGAGGCGTCGTGCCTGCGGGCAACTGCCGTAATTGCGTTTGCGCGACAGAAGTCACCTGCGCGTTCGCCGTGCTGATATTCACCCCCGGCTGGAAGAATATCTTGATGATCCCGAAGCCGGCGACCGATTCCGCCTCGATATGCTCGACGTCGTTGACGGTGGTTGTCAACGTGCGTTCGAAGGGCGAGGTGATGCGGCCTACCATCTGGTCCGGCGGCAGACCCGTGTACTGCCACACCACGCTGATCACCGGGATGTTGATATCCGGAAAGATGTCGGTTGGCGTCCTCATCGCGGACAACGGGCCGATGATGAGAATGAAGATTGCCAGGACTACAAAAGTATAGGGTCGCCGAAGGGCGATGCGGACTAGGCCGAGCATGAGAATTCCTGAGCTTGGTGTAAAACGTAAAGGCGTCTTGGCGGGACGCTAGCGCGGCGTGCGATGACCCGCAGCCGCGCGCTTGTACCTGACACAAGCACAGGACGAGCTTGATGTGACGGCATATTCGATCGTGACGGAACACTGGCTAGGGCTTTGCATAATCTGCATTTCTTGAGAACTGCCTGGCTGCTTGGGATCGAATCAAAGAAGGTGCGTGCATCTTTCAATTGCCGGGCGTTTAGCAGAAAAAGATGTGCGCAACAAAGAAGGTTGCCTTCGGACACGTGCCGGTGTGCCAAAACGCCCAAGCGCGAATGTACACAAAGCTCGGAATTTCTGCTGAAGGGCAAATGAAACGTCAGGCTGATGTCGATGTCGGGTGAGCTCATTTCGCTGTGCCCGCATGCACCGGGAATACGTTGTCGCCGCTGACAGAGCAAGGTCTGGCAAGAGCCCGATAGAGGCCCACCAGCGTCATTTCCTGCAGAGGCTAGATCTTTATTACCAATTGTTCAGGAGGTCCGTGCGCGCTGTCGACGCAAGCTCTGAACGGCATTGGAGACAACCGGTTCTCATTCTCAAGATGAGGTCTCGTGCCATTGTCACATTGCTCTACATGAGCATCGCTGGCTAACTGCGACGTCTCTTTGCGTGCAGAGTCGAACTATCACGTAACGGTTGCAAGTGACTCTTTGCGCAAAACAGTTGTGTGCAAAAGCGGTGGACTGGGAAGGACTTCCGCACTACCGACAGCGGAAGGCAATCACCGATGCGCCTCGCGCGAAAGCAGTCCGTCGCGCGCGAGTTGGCGCAACGTTTCGGCTCTCTTTTTGAGCTCTGTCCTCGACGCAAGCCCCGTGGTAGCGATTAGTTTCCGTGGGGAAAGTATGAAACCGTCAAGTGCCTGCCTGTGATCGCAATGGTCCAAGCAGTCGCACGCGCTTAGTCGTTCAGAAAACTGAGAGTTTCAATGCAACGGCCTGCGGGTCGCATAGCCGCCCGCAGGTGCATCAAAACTTCATTCGCGCGACACCAGAAACCTACAAGGAGCCGCACATTTGGATCAGTGCTGGAGTCAACGCTGCCCGTCGGACCCACCTGTTTAATGAATTAAAGATTCAGTAACGGCGCGTAACTCAACACATCGGAGCACGTCCTACACTTCAGTCCTGGCTCGCTTCTGGACTGCTCCATGGCACCGCAACCCTCCCTTGCGATCGACTCCGTACGCGGTTTCGAATTGACCGGCGACGGTCAGTATTTGATGTTGAAGGTCAATCAGACTTCCCGCATTGCGTTGCATTGCTCAGTCATGCACGAGTTGCTGGCGGCCCTGTCGAACGCTATTGGTATGTCGGAGCGGATTCGCAGCAAGAAAAACAGCGTGAAATTCGCAATGCCTTGCGAGGCCTGGGAGGTTGGCAAGGACGCAGGTGCGGCAGCCCATCTGATTCTTACTTTCCGTCTGCCCGGCGGCGCGGAACTCTCGTTTCGCATGCAACGCGCTGAGGCTGCACACATGACGGAAGTGCTGGCGCTGGTGAGCGGCATTGCAAGGGTTGGAGACCTGTCTGCCATCACAGTGCAATAGAACTCGCGTCTCAATCACCCGCGCGCTCGATCGATATGCGGCACAGCGTATTGCGCTCGGGTCTCCACCGTGTGTGTCTATCATTTGGCTTCCCTTCGCATGCTTGTTCAAACTTCAACCGTACGCCGCAGCCGGGCGATGACTCTCGTCGGCCTGAGCGTGGCGGCGGTGTCGGCCCACGCGACGACACCTTTCGTGGTACAAGACATCCGCATTGACGGATTGCAACGCGTCGAGCCGGGTACCGTGTTCGCGTACCTGCCCATCAAGCGAGGGGACACGTTCACCGACGAGAAGGCGTCCGAAGCGATCCGTGCGCTGTATGCCACGGGCTTTTTCAACGACGTCAAGATCGCGACCGAAGGCAATGTCGTCATCGTGCAGGTGCTGGAGCGTCCTGCCATCGGCACGATCGATTTCTCCGGCATCCATGAGTTCGAAAAGGACAACCTGATCAAGGCGCTGCGCGCGGTCGGCTTGTCGCAAGGCCGTTACTACGACAAGGCGCTGGTCGACAAGGCCGAGCAGGAACTCAAGCGCCAGTACCTGACGCGCGGCTACTACGCGGCCGAGGTCACCACCACGATCACGCCGATCGACCGCAACCGCGTGTCGGTGCTGTTCTCGGTAGCCGAAGGTCCGAGCGCGAAGATCCGCCAGATCAACTTCATCGGCAACAAGGCGTTCAGCACCGGTACGCTGCGCGATGAAATGCAGTTGTCCACGCCCAACTGGTTCTCGTGGTACACGAAGAACGACCTGTACGCGAAAGACAAGTTCACCGGTGACCTCGAAAACGTCCGCTCGTATTACCTGAATCGCGGCTACCTCGAGTTCAGCATCGAGTCGACCCAGGTGTCGATCACGCCGGACAAGAAGGACATGTATCTGACGGTCACGCTGCACGAAGGCGAGCCGTACACAATTTCCTCCATCAAGCTGGCCGGCAATCTGCTCGATCGCGAAGCGGAGCTGTCCAGGCTGATCAAGATCAAACCGGGCGAGCGCTTCTCCGCTGAAAAGCTGCAGGCCACCACCAAGGCGATCGTCGACAAGCTTGGCGAATACGGCTACGCGTTCGCGACCGTCAATGCACAGCCGAAGATCGATCAGGCGAACCACACGGTCGACCTGACGTTGCAGGTCGACCCGAGCCGGCGCGTCTACGTGCGCCGCATCAATGTGGTCGGCAACACCCGCACGCGCGACGAAGTGGTGCGCCGTGAAATGCGTGAGATGGAGAGCTCGTGGTTCGACTCTAACCGTCTTGCGCTGTCGAAAGACCGGATCAACCGCCTCGGTTACTTCACCGATGTCGACGTCACCACGGCGCCGGTCGAAGGCACGCCGGACCAGGTCGATATCGACGTTAAGGTGACTGAAAAGCCCACGGGCACCATTTCGCTCGGCTTGGGCTATGGTTCGGGCGAGGGCCCAATTATTTCGGCGGGCATATCGCAGGACAACGTGTTCGGCTCGGGCACGAGCCTCGCGCTGAATGTGAACACCTCGACTACCAACCGTACATTGACGGTCACGCAGGTCGATCCGTACTTCACGATTGACGGCATCAAGCGCATCACCGACGTCTATTACCGCACGACGGAGCCCTTGTACTATTCGACCGACTCGAGCTTCCGAATCATCACGGCTGGTGCGGACCTCAAATTCGGCGTGCCTTTCTCAGAGTCCGACATGGTGTATTTCGGCCTGGGGTTCGAGCAGAACCGTCTGGATATCGACGCCAATACGCCGCAGAGCTACAAGGATTACGTTACAAACTTTGGGCGTGTCTCCAACAACGTGCCGTTGACGGTGGGATGGTCGCGTGACGCCCGCGATAGCGCGCTTGTGCCAAGCCGGGGCTACTATACGCAAGCCAACGCCGAATATGGTTCGCCGCTCGGTGATACACCGTACTACAAGGCTGACCTTCAGGCGCAATACTATTATTCATTCGCACGCGGCTTCGTGCTCGGTCTGAATTTTCAGGGCGGCTATGGTAATGGATTGAACGGCAAGCCTTATCCGATCTTCAAGAACTACTATGCAGGCGGTATCGGCTCAGTACGTGGGTACGAGCCCAGTTCGCTCGGGCCACGCGACGCGACCACGAACGACCCCATCGGTGGCTCGAAGATGGTCGTCGGCAATATCGAGCTGACCATTCCATTGCCGGGATCCGGCTATGACCGCACGTTGCGCGTCTTTACCTTCCTCGACGGCGGCAACGTATGGGGCAGCGAAGGCAGTAGCGTTGGCGCCAACGGACTGCGTTACGGCTATGGGTTGGGTCTCGCCTGGATCTCGCCGATCGGCCCGCTCAAGCTGAGCTTGGGCTTTCCGCTCGTCAGGCACACAGGCGATCAGTACCAGAAGTTCCAGTTCCAGATAGGCACATCGTTCTAAGGCTGTCGTCGGTACGCTTTCGTCGATCGGCCAGTCCCGCTTTGGAAAGCGTGAGATTCACTGCCTTTTCGACGTAGACGATCAACCGTTCATGGCGATTTCGGCCGCATCACACTCTATGCGTTGACATGGGGCCCGAGCAGTGACAGGTCCGCAACTGAGAGACGGTCGTGCGCGGTTTGCGCCTGATGCCAGTACGGGTAGAGCAGGGGCGGCGCACTCACCTTATCGAGCCGCTCTCGCTGTTCGGCGCTGAGCATGAGATTCGCCGCGCCGAGGTTGTCGAGCAGTTGCTTCTCGTTGCGCCCGCCGATGATGACCGACGCGACGGCAGGGCGGCCGAGCGTCCATGCGAGTGCGACCTGAGCGGCCGAGACGTTCTGCTCGCTGGCGATCTCGACAAGCGTATCGACAATCGACCACAGTCGTTCGGCGTCGCGGATCGGCGGTTCGGTCCAGCCGGCAAGCTGACGCGTGCCCTCGGGCGTCGCGTCGCGGCGGTGCTTACCCGACAGCAGGCCGCCAGCGAGCGGGCTCCAGACGAGAATGCCCAAGCCTTGATCGAGCGCGATCGGCGCGAGTTCGTACTCCGCTTCGCGCGCTTCGAGCGTGTAATGGATCTGTTGGCTCACGAAACGCGGCAGACGATCGCGTTCGCTCACATGTAGCGCCTTCATCAGGTGCCAGCCTGAGTAGTTCGAGCAGCCGACATAGCGGACCTTGCCATGCCGGACAAGCAGGTCGAGCGCTTCGAGCGTTTCTTCGAGCGGCGTGAGTCCGTCCCATTCGTGCACCTGGTAGAGGTCGATGACATCGGTCTTGAGACGGCGCAGGCTCGCCTCGCAGGCTTCTATCAAATGATGCCGCGACAGACCCCGGTCGTTCGGGCCGTCACCCATGGGAAAGCGGGCTTTCGTGGCGATCAGCACCCCGCCTTTGCGCTTGCCGCCGAGCGCCTGACCGACGATTTCCTCCGATGCACCGTTCGAATAGACGTCCGCTGTATCGATCAGGTTGACGCCCGCGTCGATGCACATGTCGATCTGCCGGCGCGCGTCGTCCAGGCCAACCGCGCCGACGCTCGCGAATTTGCCTTTGCCGCCCATCGTCATCGTGCCTAGCGTGATGGTCGACACCTTCAGGCCGGAACGGCCCAGTTGACGGTAATCCATGATGAAGCAATCTCCATGTAGGTTGCGAGGATTCGCAGCCGGCGTGCGGGTCAAGTCTGACTGCGCCCGCATTCCGTGCCCAGTGTTCGTTGACGTCCCGAGAGAATCGACGATAGCGGAGATTGAGTTACCATTCCAATAGAAAGATCTGATTCAATTGTGCGGTTTTCGTGATTAATCGTTCCTGCAAGAAAGAGTGCCAACGTGGATTTGAAGCAGCTGGAACATTTCGTGGCGGTCGCGCAAGAGCGGCATTTCACGCGCGCGGCGCGGCGACTGAACCTCGTGCAGTCCGGATTGTCTGCGTCGATCCGCTCGCTGGAAGAAGACCTGGGCGGACCATTGTTTAATCGCAGCACGAGACGAGTCGCTTTGACGCCTGCCGGCGAAGTGCTGTTCGCGGAGGCGCAGCGGGTATTGGCTGCCGCCCGCGACGCCCGGCATGCCGTCACGCGTGTTCACGGGCTTGCACGTGGCCGGCTGAGTATCGGTGCGATTCACGGCCTCGCACCTTTCATCGACCTGCCCGCTTCGCTAGGACAGTTTCGGGCTGCGTTCGGTGGGATCGATATCGAATTGACATTGGACGGGTCGCGCACGTTGATCGACGAGGTCCGGGAAGGGCGCCTCGACCTCGCGTTCACGCAGCCCCCCGATACGTCGCTCGACGATCTCGGATCGCACATGTTCGCATGCGAGGGAATGGTCGTCGTCTGCGCGACGCATCATCGACTTGCGGGCGCCAGCGGGCTGGCGCTGGCCGATCTCGTCGACGAAACGTTCGCCGACCTGCGCCCGGAGTGGAGCGTGCGGCGGCTTGTCGACCGATGTTTTGCGGCGGCAGGGCTGCAGCGCCGGACCAGCTTCGAGGTCAACGACA
Organism: Paraburkholderia suaedae; assembly: GCF_040812055.1. Taxonomy (NCBI): domain Bacteria; kingdom Pseudomonadati; phylum Pseudomonadota; class Betaproteobacteria; order Burkholderiales; family Burkholderiaceae; genus Paraburkholderia; species Paraburkholderia suaedae. The sequence goes on from NZ_JBFOAH010000004.1 coordinate 261,915, forward strand.
TGCCGATGTTGCTTGAACTGGCCGCACAGGGGCTCGCGATCAGCATGGTGCCCGAATCGGTCGCCGCCGCAAGGGCGAGCAACATGCGCGGCGCGCCGGTCGCAACGGCGCGCCTGCACGAGGCCGAGGAACCCTGCTGGGAGCTCGCGGCTGTTTTCAAGGCAAGCATGGGTGAGCCGCTCATACCCGTCGCCCGTGCGTTCCTCGACTTGCTCAAATTGCCTGCGGTGGCAACTTGACGCTCGTTGTATGCATACGCGATGGTTCAGGGCGTAAAGGATCCGGCGCGATGTTCGGTACACGGCGGGAAGTGGACAGGCAGTGAACGTGACCGAATTCTTGCAGGCGAGTCTTAGCCGGCCGCGACATAGTTAGTGAACCTAACGAGTTGGAGCCTTGTCGATCGCGCAACAAAAGTTCATGCTAGGATCGTCGACTCACCATTCCAACGGATCGGGATCGCAGTCGCTTAGTGGCGCCGCAATCCCGGCATCAACAAGGATTCTGATGACACATTCTGCCCTGACGCCGGGCGGCGTCGCCGTGATCACGGGCGGCGCCGCCGGCATCGGCCTGGCTGCTGCCAAGCGCTTTGCGCAGCTTGGGCTGCGCATCTGCGTTGCCGACCTCGGCGCCGACCGCGTCGCGCAAGCGGTGGAGGAAATCGCCGCGCTGACCGCAAACGGCACACAAGACGTCTTCGCCGTCGAGACCGACGTCAGCGTCGCCGACGATGTTCGCCGCTTGCACGCAGCCGTCGTCGAACGCTTTGGCGGAACGGATGTGTTGATGAACAACGCAGGCGTTCAGCCCGGCAGCGGGATATTCGGTCCCACCGGGAACTGGGAGCGCGTGCTGGGCGTCAATCTGTGGGGCGTGATCCACGGTACGCAGATCTTCGTGCCGGACATGATCAAGCGCGGTCGTCCGGGGCTCGTGATTAACACCGGCTCAAAGCAGGGCATCACGACGCCGCCGGGCGACCCCGCCTACAACGTTGCGAAGGCCGGCCTCAAAGCGTTCACCGAAGCGCTGCAGCATGAACTGCGCAATACCGCCGACTGCCGGATTAGCGCACATCTGCTGATTCCTGGTTTCGTGTTCACGGAGCTGACCCGCAACGGCCGCGTGGAAAAGCCGCTCGCCGCATGGACGCCCGATCAGACCGTCGATTTCATGTGCGAGCGTCTGGACGCCGGCGACTTCTACATACTATGTCCCGACAACGACGTGCCGCGTTCGCTCGACGAACTGCGCATTCTATGGGCGGCAGGCGATATCGTGGAGAACCGGCCTGCGTTGTCGCGCTGGCATCCGGATTACGCCAGCAAGTTCGAGGCGTTCATCAAGCAGCCCCGCTGACTCAAGCGTCACGACCTGAGCGCGTCGGCGGAGTGCGTCCGCGTCCGCTTCGCCGCGGCACCACCGCACACCGGCCGGTCGTGACGCGGACTCGCGCGGGTTCAGGGCAGGCGCTGGCGCTCGCTGAACGGAATGCCGCCTCTTGATTTGGAATCGGCTGGAGACTCTACGATCTGGACGACAACCTGTTCAGCGGCGACACCGAGGCTGTCAACCACAGCTTTGGTAATCCCCGTCATCAGCGCTTTCTTTTGCTCGGCTGAGCGGCCTGCTACTGCATAAACAACGACTTCCGGCATAACGTACTCCAGCGGGTTGGTAAGAAAACTCCAACTGCAATCATAGCGGCACTGCACGGCGCTTGCTCGAGCCTGTGCAGTAAAAGCGCTGCGTGAATGCTACCGGCGCTGTTCGCGAAGTTCTTGTCGTAGGTGGCCTTCGCTACACTTTGCCCGGCCGACCTTATCAGCACGGCAGGCTCATGCAGCGTCTGCAAGTCGGTCGGCGTTGAGACCGAATTGGCGCGCGATCGACCGCAGCCTGATGCCCCATTCCGAGACGCCGAAGATGTCATGTACGTTTTGCAGGCAGCTCAGCAGGCCGACCGTTTGCGGGTCGTACACGTTGATTTTCGAGCGCAGTAGCGCTCTCTTCAGCGCTGCGACGCCCACATCCATGTAGGCGGGTACTTCGTTCTTCTGCTTGCTGACATAGCGAACCGGAACGCCTTCCATTGCTGTCAAGTAGTCGCGTGGCTTGATGAAGTTGCCGACTGGACAGCCGCCGCAGTAGCTGCGATATGCGCCGCCGCCGTGCGGCAAGAGCGCTGCCGCGCGCTGCTGAATAAGATGCTGGACCGCCCTGTCGAAAATGACTTGATGGGTCAGAAATTCGAGGGTCATTCGATTCTCCTGCCGCACCCGAGTTTGCGCAGTAGCCGGTTCTTGCTCCACTTCGGCTAGCGGTTCGCGTTAGCGGTGCGTGTTGAGTTGCATGCGAGGAAGCATGACTACCGAGGCCTTTGACGATCGCGATCCGAAGACAACCCGCTCGCCGGTTCTGTCGCAATGAGAGCAGAATAGTTTTGGCGACGCGCAGATGTACGCTACGGCGGGATCTGCCCTTGCCGCGTGGCGGATTAATCGGAGCTGCGCGGACGGCGGGGGAGCTCGCCGCCGCTGGTGACAATCGCAAGCGGCGTGCTCCACTTGTCGCGATTGCGGGGTTGAGTCACTGGGCACCGGTCCATCAATGACCAAAATAGATCGAGTGAGTACCTACGGCCGCTGCAGGCGTGCCCGACTGCGAGGAACCATTCATTGGCACGCCACCGACCGCGGTGCTGCTCAGGTCTTGCTCGTGGAGACGCGCCTCCGCCGCCTGGATATCGGCTGGATAGTGCACATCCTTGGTGCTGGGGCGATAACCGGCTTGTTCCAATCGCACCAGGTCCGCGCGCACTTCGGCACGTGTCACCGGCGCTGTAGTTTCCTGTGCAAAAGAGACTGCGGGTGCGGCCAGTGCACCGGCAATTAACGCTGCATAGATAAGAGAATTCATGATAAAACACCTTCTCGAGTTAGTTGCATCTGGCTTCACGAACGATGAGAGAAGCCTCGGACCTCACCACGATGCAGGCGAGTAAGCTTCATTCTCTACGCAGGCCTTGACGCGATACTGACGCTGACATTACATCTATGTCATGTTCGGGCATAGATGCATCGTCGGCCTCGCGCTATACGACGGTGACTCGACCCAATGCGCCGGCCGCGCTCGCTGGCGCCACAACGGTAAAAGCGCGGCCCTACAGCGGGTCGATGGACCAGTGACAGTTACCCGTTCCGATTGTCCGGCTGGCGGTCCGACAGGAATATCAAGCTATGTGCCGGTACGAATTGATAAAGTAAGCAGTACTTCGTATATCGATTCCATTTCCCTCCGCGCGCCTTACTGCGACATTACCGTTCGGCCACTCGTCGAGCAATGATTTGACGCTACCTGACTCGCGTCTGCGGCTGCTTTATTAGTCGATGTCATCGTGTTGTCATTCCCGCCAGCTGAAATAGACAAGCTGTCGCGCATCGTAGTAGGTAACCGAGATGAAAATATGAAGTGCGTCGCTCGGGCCATGGGTCTCCTGGCATGACCCGATACGTCTAGACGTGTAGATGAATAAGGGTGCCACAACGGTTCTCTGAGTGAGCAGGAACCCCGGGGACGGCCACGCTAGCATTGGCTTCTTCTACCTCGCGTCGCGCGTGGATGGCCGTCATCACGCGACGCTGCGCTCGCAAAGTCGCGACGCGCCGCCTTGACTTACAACCACTACCGCTGCGGCCCACAGCACCACCACGCTGAGGCCGACGCAAACACGGAGCACATTGATGCTGATCAGGAACGCTCGCGTCGTCACGCGAGACGAGGAATTTACGGGCACCTTGCGTATCGAAGACGGTTTCATTCGGGATCTGGAGCGGGGCACGACGTCAGCAAGCGGGGCCGTTGACTGGAAAGGGGACTATCTGTTGCCGGGTTTGGTCGAACTGCACACTGACAACCTGGAGAAGCATCTCGTGCCGCGTCCGGGCGTGCGGTGGAACATCGACGCCGCGTTCTTGATTCACGATGCGCAGGTGGCCGCGGCCGGCATCACGACCGTCTTTGATTCGCTCAGAATCGGCGCGCGTTCCGACGTGGATATGCACAACGGCGATCTGCAAACGCAGTGCACGCAAGTGCTCGCACGTTTGTCGGAAAGCCAATTGCTGCGTGCCGAGCATTTCCTGCATCTGCGCTGCGAAATCGCTGCGCCCGACGTGGTTGAGGTGTTCGATTCACTCTACACGCATCCGCTGCTTCGCCTTGCGTCGGTGATGGATCACACGCCGGGCCAGCGGCAATGGCACGACCGCAACCAGTGGCGCCGCTGGCAGGAACGGCACGGCAAGCTGACTGACGAAAATTTCGCCGCCGTGGTAGCCGAGCTTACGGATGGGCAGGAGCGCTACGCCGACCAGCACCGCCGCGAGATCGTTGCGCGTTGCGTGGCGCTGGGCGTGCCGGTGGCGAGCCACGACGATACCGTAGTCGGGCATGTCGAGCAGGCGGCGGCCGAAGGCATCGTACTCGCCGAGTTTCCGACCACCCGCCTCGCCGCACAAGCCGCGCGCGAACACGGTATCTCGACGATCATGGGCGCGCCCAACATCGTGAGGGGCGGGTCGCACTCGGGCAACGTTTCGGCGCTCGAGCTCGCGAAGGCCGGGTTGCTCGACATCCTGTCGTCAGACTATGTGCCATCGAGCCTATTGACCGCGGCGTTCGAGCTCGTCGACAAGGCTGGCTGGACGCTACCGCGCGCAATCGCAACGGTATCTGCCGAACCGGCTAGCAGGGTGGGGCTGTCCGACCGCGGCGCCATCGCACCCGGTTTGCGGGCCGATTTTGTGCGCGTCACGGTGCACGATGGGCTGCCCGTACCCCGCGCGACCTGGCGGGCAGGGGAGCGCATCGTATGACGCATGCCTCGCTCTCTCGGGCACACGGACAGGCTCGAGCCGGCAGCGATAAAAATTCGTCTAGACGGCTCTACAAGTACACAGACGTGTCACATGCAATTTCTAGAATGCGCGACGAGATGGACAGGAGTTCCGTGCCGCTCCCTTGAGGAGGTCCGTGGGCAAGCTTTAATTCGTCGTTGAATCGCTCGGTGCGCTTTTAATACAACCAGAGGAAGATATGAAGGTAACTAAAGTTTTGGCGGCCGTGATGTATGCAGCGTGCCTCGTCTCCGGTGCGGCACATGCAGCCGGTACCTGTCCGAACGACGGCGTAGTTCGCTTCGGCGTCGAGCCGTACGAATCGGCGCAACGCATGCTGCCTGTCTATACGGACCTCGCCAAGATGATCGGCGACAAGCTCGGCTGTACCGTGCAGCTCTACGTCGCAACCAGCTATAACGCCGAGATCGAAGCGATGCGCAATAACAAGCTCGAATTCGGAGAATTCGGCCCGCTCGGCTACGTGCTCGCCCACCAGGTCGCGCACGCCGAGGCCGTCGCCACGTTCGCCGGCGAACAGGGCAAGCCGGCCACCTATTACGCGTCGATCGTCACGTGGCCCGGCTCCGGCATCAAGAAGCTAACCGACATCAACGGCCGTTCGTTTGCGTACGCCGATCCGGCTTCCACGTCCGGCCATCTGTTTCCCGCCTACGGTCTGAGCAAGAACGGCATCGACCCGGACAAGGGCGTGAAGGGGGTCTATGCGGGCAGCCATACGGCATCGTTCGAAGCGCTGCGCAACCACAAGGTCGACGCAGGTGAGCTGAACAGCGAAGAGATCGCGAGCGCCAAGCTGCATGGCGAGTACGATCCTGCGGCCTATATCACGCTGTGGCAATCGGATCCGATTCCGCTGGACCCGCTCGCCGTGCGCGGTGATTTGCCGGCGGATTTCAAGGCCCGTCTGGCAAGCGTCCTGAGTTCGCTCGACCTGCACCAGTTGCCGGAATCCGACCAGAAGTTTCTCGCGTCGAACCAGAACCCGCAGCTGAAGACAGTGCCCCAATCGGATGCCGCCTACAACCAGATTCGTGATCTGGTTTCTACGCTTCACATCGACCTGGCAAAACTGTGAATATTCAGTTCAGCGCATCTGGTGACATTCCGCGAGACCCGGCGGCCGTGTGCGCGGCCGCCGAGTCCAGAACGCGCGCGACAGCACCGCGCGCCATGCTTGCGCCCGGCGTCAAATTAGCCGTGAATGACCTGACGATGCGTTACGCGAACGGTCATGTCGCGCTGCGTGATTTCAACGTGTCGGTCCAGGCGGGCGAGATGGTGGTCGTGCTCGGCAGCAATGGCAGCGGCAAGTCGACCTTCATGAAGTGCGTGGTAGGACTGAACCGGCCGACCGCCGGCTCGGTGGAGGTGGCTGGACGCGACCTCGCCACCCTCTCGGGCGAAGCCCTCTGGCGGGCGCGTTTGCCACTCGCGCTGATTTCGCAGAACGCCAATCTCGTCAAACGGCGCAGTGTGCTGGCGAACGTCTGCTGCGGCACGCTGGGCCGGCACCGGACGCTGGCGACCGTGTTGGGGTGCCTGCCACGCGAGGAAATCGAACCGGCACGAGCCTGTCTGAACGAAGTCGGTCTGCTGCATCTGGCTGGCCAGCGCGCCGGCACGCTCTCGGGCGGGCAGGCGCAGCGTGTCGCGGTCGCTCGCGCGCTGGCGCAACGTCCGCATGTGTTGCTCGCCGACGAACCGGTCGCCAGTCTGGACCCAGAAGCAGCCGACGAGGTGATGCGGCTGTTGCGCCGCCTCGCGACCGAAGACGGCCTCGCGGTGATATGCGTACTGCACCAGCCCGAACTGGCGGCGCGCTACGCCGACCGGCTGGTCGGTCTGCGGCGTGGCAAACTGGAATTCGACCGGACGGCTTCGAAAGTGTCCAGTCAGCAGATCGCACGCCTCTATGTGGACGAACCGTCATGAACAATGCTCTTGAAATGCGCGCGCCCACCGGCTCGCCGGGGGCACGCACTGTTTGGGCGGTGTGCATCGTAGTCGTCGTACTTGCCCTGTTCGTGCAGGCGTGGATCGTGGTTCAGGCGCGTCCGCAGGATCTGGTGACCGGCGCGCACGGTATGGCCGACATTATTTCGCGTGCCATGCCGCCGGCGTTCGACCAGTTCGTGCCGAACCTCTGGCCGGTGCTCGAGACAATCGATCTGGCGATTTTCGGCACCGTGTTCGGAGTGCTGCTTGCTTTCCCACTGTCGATCCTGGCGGCCGCGAATGTTACGCCGTCGAAGCCGCTCTACTACGCGTCGCGTGCGCTGATCGGCATCACGCGCGCAGTCCCCGATCTGGTTTGGGCGCTCCTGTTCGTTACCGCCGTTGGGCTTGGACCGTTTCCGGGCGCACTTGCGCTGGCCGTCCATTCGGTCGGCATGCTTGGGCGACTGTTTGCCGAAGTGATCGAAGACATGGACATGGGCCCTGTCGAAGCGCTGACACTGACCGGTGCCGGCCGCCTGCAGGTGCTGAGTCATGCAGTGGTGCCGGGCGTGTTGCCGTCGCTACTTGGCATCGGACTGTTCCGCTTCGACGAAAACCTGCGCTCGTCGCTTGTGCTCGGCTTCGTCGGCGCGGGCGGGATCGGCTTCCAGTTGCTGACTGCGATGAACCTGTTCCAGTACCAGACGGTGTCGTTCCTGCTGATCGCTACCTTCGTACTGGTCGCTTGCGCCGAACGCGCTTCCGCCTATCTGCGCAGCCTCGTTATGTGAGGGCGAGGCAAGCGCTGTCGCTGTCACCTCAACATTGAACTTCGAATTTTCATGCTAATTAATCATGGCGTCGCTGCCGATCCGTGGGCGCTCGGCAGCGTCTTGTCGGAAGATCCGGAGATTCATCCGACGGCAGTCGTTCGCACCAGCGACTTTGGCCGCTACACGTATCTTGGCCCACGCAGCCATGTTGCCGAATCGGTCATGGGCGACTACAGCTATGCGATGGGCGACAATCAGATCGCCCATGCGCACATTGGCAAGTTCGCCAACATCGCCACCGGCGTGCGCGTCAACCCGCCCAACCACCCGTCGTGGCGGGCGACCCACCACCACTTTACCTATCGCTCCCGCTCGTACGGGCTCTCTCTCGACGACGACGACGGCATCTTCCAATGGCGCGCGCAGGACCGGGTCGAAATCGGCCACGATGTGTGGCTCGGACATGACGCCGTCGTCATGCCCGGAGTTACCATCGGCACGGGTGCCGCTGTCGGGTCGGGCGCGGTCGTGACCAAAGACGTCCCGCCGTTCGCTATCGTTGTCGGAGTGCCGGCGCGCGTGCTGCGCTTTCGCGTCGATGCGCGCACTTCGGAACGGCTGCAGCAGATCGCCTGGTGGGACTGGACCCCGGAGCAAATCGACGCGGCCCTGGCCGATTTTCGCGCGCTCACAGCGCTCGAGTTCGCCGAGAAGTACGGCGGTTAATACGACGATGTAAGCGGGAATCCAACAACTCATCTCGCCCCATGGAATTCAACTAGACATCCAGATATCAAACAGGCGTGTCACAGGAGATTTCTGGAACGGGCCGAGATCCTTTTGAATTACTGGAGCATTTTCATATGGAATTTCGGCAACTCGGTCTTAGCGGCCTCAAGGTTTCGACGCTGACGCTCGGTACGATGCTGTTCGGCAGCCCGACCGATGAGGCGACTGCGGCACGCATCGTCGACAAGGCACGTGAACAGGGTGTCAATTCGATCGATACCGCCGACGCCTACTCCGGCGGTGATTCGGAGCGTGTGGTCGGGCGTTGCATCGCTGCCCAGCGCGATCGTTGGGTGCTGGCGACCAAATGCGCCAGTCCTCTGGTCGAGGGCGACGTCAATGCGCGCGGTGCCTCGCGCAAACACGTGATCCATGCCGTCGAGGCCAGCCTCAAGCGTCTGAATACAGAGTATATCGATCTGCTCTATCTTCACGCGGAAGATCATCACACGCCGGTCGATGAAACGGTGCGCGTGTTGAATGATCTGATCCGCGCCGGCAAGGTACGGTACTACGGCTTGTCGAATCATCGCGGCTGGAAGATCGCTGAATTCGCGCATACGGCACGGCAGCTCGGGCTGGATGCTCCCGTGGCCAGCCAGCCGCTGTACAACATTGCGAACCGGCAGGCCGAGACCGAACAACTCACGGCCGCGCATCGCTACGGGCTTGGCGTTATTTCGTATAGCCCCCTCGCGCGCGGGGTGCTGACCGGAAAGTACGAACTGGGCGTGACGCCGGCGTCCGATACGCGGGCAGGGCGCGGTGACCGCCGCCTGCAGCAGGCCGAATGGCGCCCCGAGTCTCTGGAGCTGGCACGGCGCGTTGGCGAGCATGCGCAGTCGCGGGGCCTGAGCGCGGGGCAATTCGCGCTCGCATGGGTGCTGAACAGCCGATATATCAGTTCGACCATCGCCGGGCCGCGTACCGAAGCGCAATGGGACGATTACCAACCGGCCTTGAGCTATCGTCTGGACGCGGATGACGAAGCCTTCGTCGACTCGCTCGTCACAACCGGCCATCCTTCGACGCCCGGGTTCAACGACCCCAAGCATCCTTTCTTTGGTCGTATCCTGCGTCATGGATCGCGCGAGGGATAACCGGGTTCCGCGGACGTCCCATCCGCGGATCTGAACTTTTTTCACGTTGATCGTGACCACTGCTGCATCGGGGTGCCACTTGTCGCCTCGCGCCAAGGCGGCCGACCGGCTATGAAAGAGCAAGGCGGCCGTGCGGTGCAGTTGGGCGGTTCGTCTCATGTCCGCCATTGTTGCCGCACGCCCTTTGCTTGCCCACAACATGACAGTACCGCCGTGACCAGCCGCCCCCCGCTTAGACGATTCGCGCGCCGGCGCGATAGGTCGCGCGCGGCACGGGCAGCGCATCGAGCATCGTCACCCGTACGAAGTCAGCGCGCAGACCGGGCGCGATCACGCCGCGATCATGCAGGCCGGCAGCGCGCGCCGGCTCGGCCGACACGGTAGCCATCGCTCGCGGCAGCTTCCAGCCGGCCTTGTTGACCAGTTCGAACACCGCGGTCAACAGGCTGGACGGCACATAGTCGGACGACAGGATGTCGAGCAAATCGGCCTTGGCGAGTTCCAGCGCGGATACATTACCCGAGTGCGAACCCCCTCGCACGATGTTGGGCGCACCCATGATCGTCGAGATGCGATACTCGCGCGCGGCTTCGGCGGCGCGGCGCGTGGTCGGGAATTCGGCCAGCACGATGCCTTCCGCAGCGGCCTGTTCAACATGCTCGACGAGCGTGTCGTCGTGGCTCGCCACCGGCACGCCCAGCAGCTTGCAACGTGCGACGATCGCGTGCCGGTGCACATCGGCATAGCGCTGCTGTTCGTCGGCCAGTTCGGCGAGCGCCGTCGTGACGTGTTCGTCGCTCAGCTTGCCGTTGCGCTCCTGGAAGCGGCGCCATTGGTCGCGGTCGTGCCATTGCCGCTGGCCCGGCGTGTGATCCATCACGGAGGCGAGCCGCAGCAACGGATGGGCGCACAACGAATCGAACACTTCGACGACATCCGCGGTCGCAATTTCGCAGCGCAGATGCAAGAAGTGTTCGGCACGCAGCAATTGACGCTCGGAGAAACGCGTCAGCGCTTCGGCGCATTGCGTCTGCAATTCGCGGCCACGCAATCCCTCATCCGAGCGCGAGCCAATTGCAAGCGAGTCGAACACGGTGGTGATGCCGGCCGCGGCAACCTGTGCGTCGTGAATCACGAAGGCGGCATCCGTGTTCCACTGTACGCCCGGGCGCGGCACCAGATGCTTCTCGAGGTTATCCGTGTGCAGTTCGATCAGGCCGGGCAGCAGATAGTCGCCGTTCCAGTCTTCGGCTTCGGGCGCGGAAGTCGTGCCGCGTTCCACGTCGCGGAGCTTGCCGTCTTCTATGCGCACCACGCCCGTAAATACTTCGTCTCGCGTCACGATGCGCGCGTTCCTGATCAACATCTACATGCTCCGTAGTGAGTCTGCTATTGAAAGTCAATGTAGCGCCGCTTCATGACGCAGCGGTGGCTGGAGTTCGAGGCGGCGTGTGGCCACTTTGGTGCGGGTATCTTCATCGTGAAAGATGCCGACGATCGCGGCACCGCGCTCGCGCGCTTCGACGATCAGATCGGCGACCACCGCACGATTTTCAGCGTCGAGCGATGCCGTCGGCTCATCGAGCAGCAGCAACGGATGCCCGGCGATCAGGCCGCGCGCGATGTTCACGCGCTGTTGCTCGCCGCCGGAAAACGTCGCGGGTGCGAGCGACCACAGCCGCTCGGGCACCTTGAGCCGCGCCAGCAGCGCAGCGGCGCGCTCGCGCGCTTCGTCCTCGGCGACACCGTGCGAGACCAGCGGCTCGGCGACCAGCGTGAGGGCCGTGACACGCGGAATCACGCGCAGGAACTGACTCACATAGCCGACGACATTGCGCCGCAGGCGCAGCACGTCATGGGGCTCGGCGCCGGTAATGGCGACGTGCCTGGCTTCATCGTCGTCGGAGCGGATCGCGATCGAACCGGCGCTCGCCAGATAATTGCCGTACAGACAGCGCAGCAACGTACTCTTGCCCGCGCCGGACGGCCCGACCAGCACGACGCATTCGCCCTGTTCGACGTCGAGCGACACGCCAGCGAGCGCTTCGATCTGCACACCGCCCTGGGCGTGCAACGTGAACGTCTTGCCGATGTTGACGGCGCGCAGCATCAGCGCCGGGTTTTCGATGAAAGCGCGCTCGGAGGCGCGTGATTCGATGGACGACATCATGAACCTCAAACCGGCAGGACGGAAGAAACGAGCGTTTGCGTATAGGGATGTTGCGGATCGTCGAGCACCTGATCGGTCAAGCCTGATTCGACGACCTCACCGCCTTGCATCACCATCAAACGATGCGCGAGCAGTCGCGCCACGCCGATATCGTGTGTGACGATCAGCACCGACAGATGCAGCGTGCTCGTCAACGTGCGCAGCAGATCGAGCAGACGTGCCTGCACGGACACGTCGAGACCGGCGGTCGGCTCATCCATGAACACAAGCCGGGGCCCGGTGACGAGATTGCGGGCGATCTGCAAACGTTGCTGCATGCCACCCGAAAACGCGGCCGGAAATTCGTCGATGCGCGCGGAGTCGAGTTCGACCCGCTCCATCCATTGCGTCGCGGTACGGCGAATCTGACCATAGTGGCGTGCGCCGACCGCCATCAGCGGCTCGCCGATATTGGCGCCGGCGGAGACGCCGCTGCGCAGGCCGTCGCGCGGATTCTGCTGAACGAAACCCCATTCGGTGCGCATCAGCAGACGGCGGCGCGGTTCGGACAGCTCCCGCAGATCGAGCATCTCGCCATGCGCGGCGTTGTAGTGCAGCGTGCCGCCATCGGCTTCGCTGCGCAGTGCCAGCGTGTTCAGCAGGGTGGTCTTGCCCGACCCCGATTCGCCGACGATGCACAGCACTTCGCCCGGATAAAGGTCGAAGCTCACGTTCCTGCAGCCGTTACGGCCGCCAAATTGCTTCGTCATGGCGCGGGCGCTCAGCAGCGGTGTCATGCGGATTCTCCTTCAGCTTTACTGTCTGCCTGCTGTTTGCGTTGGTCATGGCAGTAGTCGCTGTCCGAACACACGAACATGCGCTTGCCCGCATCGTCGACGATCATTTCATCGAGAAAGCTCTCTTTCGAGCCGCACAGCGCGCACGCATGATCCCAGCGTTGCACTTCGAACGGGTGATCGTCGAAGTCGAGGCTGCGCACAGGCGTGTACGGCGGAATCGCGTGAATGCGGCGCTCGCGTCCGGCGCCGAACAATTGCAACGCGGGGTTCATATGCATCTTCGGATTGTCGAACTTCGGGATCGGCGAGGGCGAAGTCAGATAGCGCCCGTTGACGATCACCGGATAGTCGTAGGTCGTGGCAATGCCGCCGTGGTGCACGATGTCTTCATACAGCTTCACGCTGATCAAACCGTAATCGGCCAGCGCGTGCAGCTTGCGGGTTTCGGCGACGCGCGGTTCGAGCCGGTACAAAGGCTCGGGCATCGGCACCTGATAGACCAGGATCTGCTTGTCGGTGAGAGGCGTCTCCGGAATCCGGTGACGGGTCTGCACGATGGTCGCTTCCGACGTGCGGCGCGTGGTCGCGACGCCGGTAGTGCGTGCAAAGAAGCGGCGGATATTGACCGCGTTGGTGGTCTCATCCGAACCCTGGTCGATCACTTTCAGCGTATCGCGGCGGCCAATGATTGCCGCGGTTACCTGAATCCCGCCGGTGCCCCAGCCGAAGGGCAGCGGCATTTCGCGCGAAGCGAACGGTACCTGGTATCCTGGCACCGCCACCGCCTTCAGCAGCGAGCGGCGAATCATCCGTTTGGTTTGTTCGTCGAGATAGGCGAAGTTGTAGCCTTGCGCTGCGCTGTCGAACGGCGCTGCGGCGAGTTGCGTTTCAGGCGCGTTCATGCGGCTTGCTCCTGCTGATTCTCATCGTGATCCGTTTGTGATGCTTGCGCAGCGTGCTGCGCCCGCAAGCGGCGCACGAGTTCGAGTTCCGCCTGGAAGTCGACGTAGTGCGGCAGTTTCAGGTGCTGGACGAAGCCCGAGGCCTCGACATTGTCGCTGTGCGACAACATGAATTCGATGTCCTGGGTGGGGGACGCGAGCGTTTCGCCGAGCTCTTCGGCGCGCAGCGCGCGGTCCACCAGCGCCATTGCCATTGCCTTGCGTTCCGAATGGCCGAAGGCGAGGCCATAGCCTTGGGTGAAAGCGGGCGGCACCTCGCCGCTGCCGGCGAACTGATTGATCATCTGGCATTCCGTGATGTCGATCTCGCCGATTTCGACCGCTTCACCGAGTTCGTCGAGTTCCATTTCGACTGTCACCGAGCCGAACCGGATCTCGCCTGCGAACGGATGCGAATTTGCGTAGCCGCGCTGCGTCGCATAGCCCATTGCCAGCAGGAAGCCTTCGTCGCCGCGCGCGAGGTTTTGCAAACGCGTCGCGCGGCTTGCCGGAAAGGAGAGCGGTTCGCGCGTCACGTCGCCGGGTTCCGCGGCACCCGGCGTTGGCGATTCCTGTTCGATCAGGCCTTCCTTGTTCAGCAGCGTGACAACGCGCGGCATGGCTTCCGGCTTCGCCGCGACGCGCTCACGCTCGGCGCTCATATCAGCGTGGTTGCCCGCAGCCTGCGCTTCAGCCATCAACGTGAAATCCAGCAGACGCTGCGTGTAATCGTAAGTCGCGCCGAGCAATTGGCCGCCCGGCACGTCCTTGAAGGTCGCGGAGATGCGGCGTTCGACCACCATCGCTTCGGTGTCGAGCGGCTGCGTGTAACCGAAACGCGGCAACGTGGTGCGATACGCCCGCAGCAGGAAGATTGCTTCGACCAGATCGCCGGCGGCCTGCTTGATCGCGAGTGCAGCAAGATCTTCGTCATACACCGAGCCTTCGGTCATCACGCGGGATACCGCAAGACGCAGTTGCTCGCGTATCTGCGCCACGCTCAGTTCAGCAAACCGCGTATCGCCGCGGCGCGATTTGTCTAGCAGACGCCACGATGCTTCGATCGCCCGTTCTCCACCCTTGACGGCTACGTACATCAGTTCACCTTCGCTTGAGTTGTGCGCGGCAGGCCGATCAGCGTGCTGCCGCAGACGAGATAGCAGTCGATGCCGCACGGAAACAGCGGCGCGAGTCCGGCGCGTTGGCGCCAGAAATTTTCAGGCAGTCCAACCGGACAGACGGTCGCAGTGTGCTCGATGCCCGGGCCGCTCAACACGACCGGCGCACCGCCCGTTAGCGCATCGACGCGAATCAGCAAGGTCACCGAATGTTCAGGCGCTTGCGCAGCGCCGAGCGAGAAGTGCTCCAACTCGGGCAACAGCGCGGTATCGTGAATGTAGGCAAATGCGGCTTCATGGACGTCGTCGACGAGCGGTGCGCCGGTGTGAAAGCGCAGCGCCGCGGCCAAGGCTGCGTCGGGTTGCGCAAGCCATACGGGCGTCGAGTAGTCGCACAGGGTGAGCAGCGCCGCGAACGCAGCGAGATCGGCGCGCGACCGATGCGTGCCCGTTGCTTGTGCCGCAGGCAGCACATTCTCGATGACGCCCACCGTGCCCGGCCGCGACAGCGCATCGAGCAACGTGCGGAATACAGCCTGCGTATCGTGGACCGGATCGGCAAAACCTGGCGCCAGCGTGGAAAGCGCAATCTGTGAAAGGTTCATTGGGTTGTCCGTCGCGTTTTCCATTAGTCGCCCCGCACCATCGTGAAGAATTCGACGCGTGTCGACGCGGCCTCGTCGCGGCGCGCCGCACGCTGCTCCGCCAGGCGCAAGGAGAGTGGTTCGATCATGTGTTCACGCAGAGTCGCGTGTCGTTCCGGCAACTGCAGCAGCGCATCGGCGAGCGCGGCGAGCTCAGCGCGGCGGCGGTCGCGGCCCAGATGGCATGCGACGCCAACTGGCGCGTGCCCGGCGGGTTGACGCAAGCGCAGCGTGGCGCGGGTCACGGTGGCTTCGCCGAGATTAAATGCGTCGCCGCTGCCGCCGATGCGGCCGCGCACCATCGCGAGCCCGGTTTCCGGCGGCCGCAGCCAGTCAAATTCGGGTGGGGTCGCGCCGTCCAGCGCCAGGTTCAATGCGGCTTCAAGTTCAACGCACGGCGTGTGCGCCAACACGGCCATCCATGCGCGCCGCGAGGCGGAGGAAGGTGAGGCGAAAGAGGCACTCATCGGTGTTCCTGTCGATCCAGCGAGTCATTAGTGGAGCACATATTCATCTAAACGTCTAGACGTCTATAGGTAAAATGATACTGCTTGCGCTACCTGGTTTTCATATTTCCATCACGGGTCGCGCACTACAATGCATGTCACGACGAACATTTGAACCGAAGGGAATGACAGCACCATGACATCGAACGATACCGTCGCGCCGGGCGTCCAGCTCGAACGTGGCGCAGGGGTCGCCGTGTGGAGGCAGATCGAGCAAATTCTCGCTGCCGAGATAGCGGCCAGCGGTTTCGGCGAAGATGGGCGTCTGCCGAGCGAAGGCGAGCTGGCCAGGCGTTTCGACGTCAACCGCCATACCGTGCGACGCGCGATGCTGGGGCTTGCCGCACAAGGTCTTGTCAGCGTAGAGCAGGGGCGCGGCACCTTCGTGCAGCCGGGCGCGATCGACTACACGATCGGCCGCCGTACGCGTTTCACCGAGAATCTGCGTCAGCAGCATCATGCGGCGCGCGGCGCGATGCTGTCGGCGGTGCGGGTCAAGGCTGAGCCGAACGTGGCGAAGGCGCTGGGTCTGCGTGCCGGCGCGCAGGTCTACCGGATCGAATCGTTGCATGAGTCCGACGGCGTGCCGCTCACCTTTGCGCGCAACTGGTACCCGGCTGCGCGTTTCCCGGATCTGCCTCAGGTGCTGGAGCGCACCGGCGGCATTACCAGGGCGCTGGCTGAGTTCGGTGTGGCCGACTATCTGCGCAAATGGAGCCGCATCGGCAGCGTGCTGCCCGAGCCGGAAGTGGCGCGACGGCTGAACATCAACCGGCAGCAGCCGGTGTTGTGGGTCGAGAACGTCGATGTCGATGTGCAGGGCACGCCGATCAAATATGGCGTGACGCACTTCGCGGCCGATCGCGTGCAACTGATGGTGGAACACGACGTATGAGCACGGCTGCCCGGGTGGTCAATGAAGCGGTCGAATGGTCGGCCGACGCGCGTTTTGCGGTCTATTACGCGCCGTCGCGCGCGTCCGGCTGGTGGCAGGCCGGCTGCGAATGGCTGGGCGGCGATGTGGAAAACGGCGTCGCGTACACGCCACCGCAGCCCGACACGCTCGCACGCGCGGTAAGCGAACTCATCGGAACGCCGCGTCGCTATGGCTGGCATGGCACGCTGGTCGCTCCTTTTCGTCTGACTGACGGCGTAAGCCCTGGCGAGATGCTGGATCAGGCGCGCCGCTGGTCGCACCGGCAGCGGGCTTTCGTGTTGCCGGTGAAAGCCGCGACACTTGGGGATTTCGTCGCACTGCAGCCCGCGACTTCCGCTGGGGAAGCTGACATGCGTGCGCTCGCGTCCGATGCGCTGCGCACGCTCGGCGGGTTGCGTGCGAAGCCGTCCGCCGCCGAGCGTGCGCGACGTCTGGCCGCGCCGCTGACGGAACGTCAGCGTTCGTTGCTCGTCGAATGGGGTTATCCATACGTGTTCGACGAATTCCGTTTTCATATGACGCTGTCCAACTCGCTCGACGCAGCGGATGAGCGCGCGGCGCTGGTCGCCTGGTGGCAGCAGCGGATTACGCAACTCGGTCCGCTGGTTGTCGACAGCGCAGCGCTGTTTGTCGAGCCTGCACCTGGCCAGTCCTTCGTGCTGTGGCAGCGTTTACCGTTTCAGAACGCCGACGTGGAGAAGCAATGAACGGCTGTTTGATCTATGTGATGGGTCCGTCGGGCGCGGGCAAGGACTCGGTGCTTGGCTTTGCGCGTGATCGCGTGAAGAGTGAACCGATCGTGTTTGCGCATCGTTACATCACGCGGCCGAGCGGCAATGGCGAGCAGCACGTTGCGCTTACCGCCGAAGAATTCGAGTTGCGCTCGGCGCTCGGTCTCTTTGCGCTCGACTGGTCGAGCCACGGGCTGCGTTACGGCATCGGCATCGAGCTCGATACGTGGCTCGCGCGCGGCTGCGCCGTCGTCGTCAACGGCTCGCGTCAGCATTTGCACCGCACGCTCGAACGCTATCCCGCCACAAATGTGGTCCATATCGACGCCGCGCCTGAATTGCTGGAGGCGCGTCTCGGCAGGCGTGCACGGGAGAGTGCGGAACAGGTAGCGGCAAGGCTCGCGCGCCGCGCGCCGTTCTCGCTGCCGGATGGCGTGCGCCTGACCACCATCGACAATTCCGGCGCGCTCGAAGATGCCGGCCGCGCGTTCGTCGAGCTGGTGCTCGAAGTGGCGGCTAAGGAACTTTGATGGGCCGTGCTCCGACGGGGAACCAGCGGCGCGGCAAAGTTTTGTATCGGATAAGAACGTGACTGGTGACGGCAATTGGGCGTCGTTCCGGTCGCGCTCGCAAGCGCGTGGTCATTCGAATAGATTGCACGTCGCCGGGTCACGCGTTGAGGGGGCGCGCTTCCGAAGGGAAGTCGCCCGCCACCATGCCGGGCAGCGCGACGCGGATGGAAGTACTGATCGTTGGGGCCGCGGGCAAGCCGGCCGCGACAGAAGGAATAGCCGCTGCGGCGACGAGCCCCCGAGGCACGGCCGGCCCCGCTTAGTCCTCAGATGACCTTTGCGCGCAACCACGCGGAGGCCAGATCGATTGCCGTGACGACGACGATAACCATGATTAGCACGGCAGAGGTGGACGCATAGTCGAACGAGCGGATCGCTTCGTACAGCACCACGCCGATCCCGCCCGCGCCGACCATGCCGACTACCATCGCCGAGCGCACATTCGACTCGAAGCGGTACAGCGCATACGAGATCCACAAGGGCAGCACCTGCGGCAGCACTGCATAGATGATCTCGTCAAGGCTCGTCGCGCCGGTCGCGCGCACGCCCTCGGCGGGACGCGGATCGATGGCTTCCACTGCCTCGGCGAACAGCTTGGCCAGTATGCCGGTGGTGTGCACCCAGAGCGCCAGCACACCCGCAAACGGACCCAGCCCGACGGCGACGATAAAAAGCATCGCGAACACCATTTCGTTGATCGCGCGGCATGCGTCCATCAGGCGGCGCACCGGCTGTACGACCCACTGCGGCGCCATGTTGCGCGCACACATGAGCCCGCAAGGTACAGCGCACACGAGCGAGAGTACCGTGCCCCACACCGCGACCGACAGCGTCACATACATTTCGTGCAGATAGGTGCGCCACTCGGCGAAGTTCGGCGGGAAAAAGTCCTTGGCGAACTGACCCATGTTGCCGGAGTCCTCCAGCAGATCGAGCGGCCGCATATCCGCTCCGTGCCAGCCCACCCCTAGCACCGCAATAAGGGCAACCCAGCCTAGCAGAGACAGCCAGCTGCGCTTGCCCACAAGAGCGCCCGGCGGCGCGCCTACCGGGGGCGTCGGGCGCGCGGTACTCAGATCGGCCGCGCTCATTGCTTCGATGCAGCCGCGTTCAGCGCGCTCACCCTGGCATCCAGCGCGGCTAGCTGGGTCTTGCGCTCGTCGTTGGACAGATGCGTGTCGGCCTCGATCTTCTGCTTCTGCTGAAACAGCGCGATCTGGCGGACCGGCAGCAGTTGCGCATCCGACGACGCCGCAAAGCCGCTATAGCCTGTAATCGCGGCCATCACCGCCTTTTCGTGCGGGTCGGTCTTGCCGTAGTTCAGGAAGAAGGTGCGCAGCTTGTCCTTGGTAGCCTGCGGCAGGTCCTTGCGCCAGACAAGCGGGTCCGATGCGATGAGCGGCGAAGTCCACAGCACGCGCACCTGGGCGAACTTGTCCGGATGATCCTTCTTCAGCGAATCGAGCATCTCCGTGTTGTTGGTCGCAATGTCGATCTTGTTGTTGACCACAGCCAGCAGATTCGCTTCATGGCTCGACGGTAGCACTGCCTTGAACGAGGTATTCACCGGCGCATTGTGCTGGGAGAACAGGTAGTAGCCGGGAATCAGCGTGCCCGACGTCGAATTGGGATCGCCGAAGCCGAGCGTCACATCCTTCGTATTCTTGAAGACGTCGTCGAGGGTCTTGAAGCGGCTGTTCACGTTGGTGATCAGCACCGACTTGTAGCCCGAGTCGCCGTTCGCATAGGTGACCTTGGCAAACACCTCGCCGTTGGCGCGATCCACGGCTTCCATCGCCGACGCATTGCCGAAGTAACCGACCTGCACCTTGTTAAAGCGCATGCCCTCGATAATGCCGGCGTAGTCAGTCGCGAAGAACGCCTTGACGTGCAAACCGGTTTGCTTGCTCATGTCGTCGACAAGCGGCTGCCAGCGCTGCGACAGCACCGTGGACGAGTCGGTCGAGATGATGCCGAGATTGATATCTTCGGCGTGGGCAGTGACGCACGCAAGTGCAGCGGCGCCGGCGATCAGTGAGCGCAGGAATTTCATTGGGTTTGATCCAGTTGGCAAAACAGAGTGAATCGGAGCGACGCGGTATTTCAGGCAGAGTGTGCAGGATCGAGTGCAAAGGAGTATCGCGGCAACGGGGCGGAATCGGCATGTCGTTGCGCGAGGCCGTTATCGGTTTCTTCGAGCAGTTCGCGAGCGTCGTCGCCGTAGAGCCGTTTCAACAGATCGGCCGTAAGCGCGGCCGAGGCCCCGTCGTAGACGATCTTGCCGTGGCGCAGGGCGACGGTGCGAGGGCAGTACTGCATCGCAATTTCGACCTGATGCAGCGACACCAGCACGGTCAGCCCGTGATCGCGGTTCAGCGTGCGCAGCATCTCCATCACGCGGCGCGACGATTCAGGATCGAGCGACGCAATCGGTTCGTCCGCGAGGACGATGCGGGCCCGCTGCACCAGCGCACGCGCGAGGGCCGCGCGCTGTTGCTGGCCGCCGGAGAGGTTCGCCGCGCGTTCCTGTGCGTGTTCGGCAATGCCGACCTCGCGCAGCGCGGCAGACGACAGCGCCCGTTCGCTGCCTGGAAAACGGCCGGTCACGCGGCGCCACCAAGGCAGCCGCGCGAGCGCACCGATGAGCACGTTGGTCTCGACCGAAAGCCGGTTGACAAGATTGAACTGCTGGAACACGAAGCCGATATCGCGGCGAATCCGCCGCACCTCACGCACGAGGCGGCCGTTCTGCTGGATGGGGCGGCCGAGAATCGAGATCTGCGACGGCTGTGCGTCGGAGACGGTGAAACCCGCGATGTGCCGCAGCAGGGTCGATTTGCCCGAGCCGGAGGCGCCGATCAGGGCCACCATCTCGCCGGGCGCGACGCACAGATCGATATCGTCGAGAGCTTTACGGCCGTTCTTGAACGTCTTGCTGAGGCGTTCGATGTGGATTGCGTCCATGCTTACCCCGTCAATGCATCCGGCAGGCGCCGGAACGTCTGCGACATTCTAGGAAGCCTATGTGACAGTTAGGTGATGGTGCTTCATCGTCTAGATGACTATATGACAATCGACAACTTGCAGATTCGCTGAATGTGGGCTCGTCCCAGAGCTGTCGCGCTTGTGCGCAAGCGGCTCCTCAAGCGACTGCCCGCAGATTTTTGTCTCATTCGGCTGATTGTCCGGCCCTCGACGTACACCATCTGCGTGCATCGGGGCGTCCGCTTCTCTAACCACGGATGCTTGCCGCCATCGACCTGGATCAATGCGCCAGGGTCGCACGCGGTGCGCGCGGGATGATAGACCGTGTTCGGTGGTCGCTGCCGGCGCAAACTCCGAACTCTCATTGCGCCTGCGCGACGTCACCCTGTCGACGTTAGAAACTCAGGGTTTGATGTGCCTTGACGATGTCGCCGGCCACTGTCTCGATCTGTTCGCGCATCAGCATGGCTTTGGAGCGCAGCAGTTGATACGCATCTTCTTCAGACAGGCCGCGGGAGTCCATTACGATCCGCGTGGCTTGCTGGATCACCCGAACCTTCGCCTGTTTCTGCTCGAGCCGCTCGATGTATCGTTCGCGCGCGCGGGATGCCTTGAATTGCGTGAGCGCGACGGCGATGGCGGTCAATAACCCAAACGAGCGAACCGGCGACGGTATCGTCGCGAACGCATTCAACTGCAGCACCGCTTCGATGATGATCGGATTTTCGTAGGTCACGACCGGAATCACCGGCGGCGAGGTGCTGGTTCCGAGCCACGGATAATCGACTGACAGCACCTCAGGACGCATCGCCATGACGACGAGGCCGGTGTCGGGAGGCAGGCTGTCGAGGCGCGGCCAGCATACCTGCACGTCACAGCCGATACGCTGAAGCTGCGCGAGCAATTCATCGCCATCCTGATCCTGCGGATGAATCACAACGACTTTTAGCGAACGCAGGTCGCGCAGGATCGCCGGTGTCTGCGCGGTCCGCTTCATCGATCCGCTCCCGCGCGTGCAAGTTGAGGATGCGCGTGCGAGGTCCACGCTGGCGTGCTGTGAGAGACGACGTAGGGGTCCGCCTTCACGCGTTCAGGCGCGCGTCCGATTATGTCGAAACGGCCGTGCGCGTCGACCCGGCCGATCAACGGATGCAGGTAGGTGTGGTTATTGTGCTCGTCGATACGCACGCGGCCTTGCGGCGCGTCGAACTCGAGTCCGGGCAACACGCGCAGCAACAGCGTCGGGTCGTCGGAACCGACGCGGCGGATCGCATCCGCGAGCAGATGCATCTGGAAATAGGAAGCTTCCCAGCACATGTTGGCCGGCTGATCGTCGCCGAAGCGGGCCCGATAGCGGGCGAGGGCGTCATGGTTCGCGACTGTATCCACACTCTGGAAGTACGCGGCCGACGTGATGTGTCCTTGAGCGAGGTCGTTTCCCATTACGGCGATTTCGGCTTCACTGGTCATGTGGCTGGCGATGGGCGTGCGGTACGGATCGAGCCCGACTTGCGCAAACGCGCGGTACAGATGCGGAATGCCTTCGCCGACTACCGTGGAGAAAATGAAGTCGGGTGCGAGGTGCTTGATCCGCTTTGCGACGTCGAGATAACTTTCCCACGGCGCATCGAGCGACAGATAGGTTTCGTCCACCTTCTCTCCGCCGCGTTCGAGAATCAGATCGCTCATCACCCGGTTCGACTCGTAGGGGCACACATAGTCTGAACCGATCATGCTCACGCGTGAGCCGAACTGCGTGAGCATGAAACCGGCGAGCGGCAGTGTGTTCTGATTGGGCGCCGCGCCGGTGTAGATGACATTGCGGCTGTATTCGAAGCCTTCATAGGGTGTCGCATAGAAGAGCAGCGCATTGTGCCGTTCGACAATCGGAATGACCGCCTTGCGCGTGCTGGACATATAACAGCCGACGATGACGCGAACCCGGTGTTCGAGAATCAGTTGTTCCGCGAGGTCGGAATAACGCCGCGGCTGGCATCGCGGATCCAGACAGACGAGTTCGATCTCGCGTCCTGACACACCGCCTGCGCGATTGATCTCCTCCGCCGCAAGCATGGTGGCTTGCAGTTGAGTGAGCTCCGCGGCTGACGTCACGCCGGAGCGCGAGTAGAGCACGCCAATTCTGATTGGCTCCGAGGTACGGCCGGCATCAATTCGGGTCATTCGTCAAAACCAATGGTCGCTATGTGGGGAAGTTCACTGCTTGTGCGTGTGGCACGTCGCCGGGGCGCGCGCGCACTCTTTCTGTGCGGTTTCAGCCGTTCAGCCACCCAGACTGCTTTATTTATGATGCCTTCCGCTTGGACCAGAACGCAACTGATCAATTCATATTGCGGATCACCAAGGGTTTCGCGGAACTCAACTGGATGGACTATGCACTCTGGCATAGCCATTGCTTATAGAGTCGCGCTGACTCGCCGTAATCAACGGGGGTCCATAGCATCCATTTCGCTGCTCAAGACAAAGGCGTCTCGAGCAGCACCGGCCAAAAAAGCCCGAAACCGGCATGTCTGGTTTCGGGCTTTTTGCGTTTGCGATTTCTAATCCATGTCGGAGTGAAGCAAATGAAAAGACGTACCTTCCTGTCGGCAGTGGGCTCCGGATTGGTGAGCGCTGCGGGCACTGCGCTACCTAAGGCTGCGTTTGCCGCGGGAGCCAGCGATCCGATCAAGCTCGGCTTGCTGTTTTCGCAGTCGGGCACGATGGCTAACGGCGAGTCGCTGCTAAAAGATACGGCACTGATGACGATCGATCAGATCAACGCCAAGGGCGGCGTGCTGGGGCGCAAGCTTCAGGGTGTCGTGGTCGATCCGGCGTCGGATTGGCCCATGTATGCGCAGCTCTCCAAGCAACTGATCCTGCGCGACAAATGCGCGGCGCTATTCGGCTGCTGGACGTCGGTGTCGCGCAAATCGGTGCTGCCGGTGGTCGAGTCGCAGGACAGTCTGCTGTTCTATCCGCTTCACTTCGAAGGAGAAGAGCAGTCGAAGAACGTCGTCTATCTGAACTCGCCGCCGAGCAGCTCAGTGCTCCCGGCGATCGATTACCTGATGAGTGACCAGGGCGGCGGCGCCAGGCGCTTCTATATGATCGGCAGCGACTACGTGTGGCCACGCACGATCAACAAGATGCTCAAGGGCTATCTCAAGACGAAGAACATTCCTGACTCGGCATGGCGCGAACATTACGTTCCATTCGGGCAGTCGAACTTCCAGACGATCGTGCGCGACATCAAGGATTTCGCTGCGCAACCGGGCGGCCAGGCCATCGTCGTGATGACCGTGGTCGGCGATTCGATTCCGGCGATGTTCAAGGAAGCGATCAATCAAGGCGTGCGCGCAACCGATATTCCGATCCTGGGCCTCGACGTGGTCGACAGCGATCTGGAAGGTCTCGATACGAAGCCACTGGTGGGCCACCTCAGCTGCTGGTGCTACTTCCAGAACGTCGATACGCCGCAGAATCGCCGATTCAAGAGCGACTGGAAGAACTACGTCAGCGCGCACAACCTGAAGCATCGGCCGGACATGGTCATCGACCCGATGGTGTCGACCTATCTCGGTGTCAATCTGTGGGCGCAGGCTGTCGCAAAAGCGCAGTCCACCAGCGCGGACGCGGTGCGCAAGGCGCTCGCGGGTGAGTCGATGGTCGACCCGGCGGGTTACACAGTGAAGATGGACGCTTCCACCCAGTACTTGTGGCGTGGCGACATGATCGGCTCGATCAACGCGACTCAGGGCTTCGACATTATGTGGAAGTCCAAAGACATCGAGAAGCCGGTGCCGTTCAGCCCGTTCATCGGCAAGGCCTGACGGTTCCTGTCGAATAGTCAGGCAGTAGTGAGATCGGCATACGCAAGCATGCCGATCCCCGTAGCAGATCGAATGGAAACACCCATGATCAATTTCAGGCAGATCTTGTTCGCGATCGCTTGTTTGGCGCTTGTCTGGGCCACTACCGCGAGCGCCGCGCCGGGCCGCGCTGCGATGCTCACGTCGTTCTGCGCGACGAACGGCGATAAGGCCGCTGCGCTAGAGCAACTCGTCGAGACCGGCGTGTCGGACGATACGCATGAGCGTGCGTGGGCGCGCAAGGTCGTCGATGCGATCCGTAACGGCGCGCTGGTGTGCGGCGCAGACGGTCAGGCGACGCTGCAGGGAAACCCCGCGCTCGACGCCGCGACGCTTCAGCCACGCACGAATGCGCCGGCGGATTCGCCCTATGTGCCGAGCATCGTGATGATGCGAAGGCTCGCGGTGGCGTCCGCCGAAATAGACCTCTTCTCGCCGCAGCAGGACACCCGCGCGACGGCTGCGCGGCAAGTCGACAAGTTCTTTGCATTGCTCGATCCCGCGGTCGTTGCCCGCGCGGTCAAGGCGCATCACGACCCGGACATCGCGACCATTCTCACGCTGGCTCTGGCCAAACGCGGTCTGAACAGCAATGTGAAGGCCGACCGGCTGGCGGCGATCAAGGCTGTGGCCGAGGTGCCGAGCGAAACCGCGCGCACCGCGCTGGCGAACTTTGCGGCGCAGGATTCGGTCCGCTCGGACCCGGATGTGCTGGCCGCGGTGCAGGGCGCCATTCGCAACATGGACACATGGCTGTCGCTCGGCAAGGGGTTGTCGATTCTGTTTAGCGGCTTGAGCTACGCCGGCGTGTTGTTGCTGACGGCGCTCGGCCTGTCGATCGTGTTCGGCCTGATG
This sequence comes from Paraburkholderia suaedae, assembly GCF_040812055.1. Taxonomy (NCBI): domain Bacteria; kingdom Pseudomonadati; phylum Pseudomonadota; class Betaproteobacteria; order Burkholderiales; family Burkholderiaceae; genus Paraburkholderia; species Paraburkholderia suaedae. The sequence continues at coordinate 287,547 of NZ_JBFOAH010000004.1, forward strand.
GGCGTGATCAATCTCGCCCATGGCGAATTCATCATGATCGGCGCGTACGCGACGTATCTCGTCGAACGTTTCATGCAGGCCTATCTGCCGGGTTGGTTCGACGCCTACATTTTCGTTGCGATTCCCGTCGCGTTCGTGATCTGCGCAGCGTGCGGCATGTTGCTCGAATTCTTCGTCATCCGGTTTCTGTATCGCCGGCCGCTGGAGACCCTGCTCGCCACCTGGGCGGTCAGCATCGCGTTGATCAAGCTGATTCAGGTGCTATTCGGCTCGCAGAATGTCGAGTTCATCACGCCCGGCTTTCTCAACGGCGGGATGCAGGTCGCGCCTGGCTTTTTCGTGACCTACAACCGCGTGTTTGCAATCGTGCTGGCCGTATTGATCTTCGTCGCAACCTTCGCCGTGGTCCGCTTCACGAAACTCGGCTTGCTGATGCGCGCCACCACGCAGCTGCGCGACATGGCGCGCTGTCTCGGCGTGCCCGCCGAGCGCGTCGATCGCATCGCGTTCGGCCTGGGCGCTGGCCTTGCGGGATTGGCCGGCGTGGTATTGACGCAGATCGCCAGCGTCAATCCGTCGATGGGCACGGGCTTCGTCGTCGACTCATTCATGGTGGTGGTGTTGGGCGGCGCGGGCAGTCTCGCCGGGACAGTCGTTTCGTCGCTCGCGCTCGGCGAGATCAACCAGTTTATCGAACCTTTCTACGGAGCGGTTGCCGCGAAGGTGGCCGTGCTTCTGCTCATCGTGCTGATTATCCAGAAGCGCCCGCAAGGACTCTTTGCATTGAAGACCCGCGTATGAACACCTTTCCCGATCCGCGCACCAGCAGCAGATTCACCTTGTCGGCATTTGCAACGAAATGGATGGGCCAGACCGTGGAGGTCGGCATCGTCCCGATGCTGGTTCTCGTGGCGCTTTACCTGCCCTTTGCCTATTTTGTGATTCCGGAGTCGAATGCACTGCATCTGTCGCTGTTCGGCATCAATTTGATCGGACAGATCATGTGTTTCGCGCTGCTCGCGCTGGCGCTCGATCTGGTCTGGGGCTATGCGGGCATCCTGAGCCTCGGGCACGGTATCTTCTTCGGCATAGGCGGCTATATGATGGCCATCTATCTGTTGAACGGCGCCTACGCCGAGACGCACGTATTGCCGGATTTCATGCAATACATGGGCGCGCACGACTTTCCCGCCGTATGGAAAATGCTCTCGCGGCTGGATGTGACAATCCTTGCCACGATCGTCGTCACCGTGCTGGTCGCCGGCGCGTTTGGCTTCGTCACGTTCCGCTCGCGCATCAACGGCGTGTATCTGTCCATCATCACGCAGGCGCTCACGTATGCGCTGATGCTGCTGTTGTTTATCAACGACGTGGGCCTTGGCGGCAACAACGGCATGACCGGCTTTACGAGCCTCGCGGGCCGCAAGCTTGCCGATACGTCCACGCAGATCGGCCTCGCGGTGTGTTCGTGCCTGCTGCTGGTAGTGGCCTATGTCGGCGTGCGCTTTCTTGCGCGCTCCAGTTTCGGTCGGGCGCTGATCGCGGTGCGCGACGACGAAGCGCGGATGCGCTTTCTCGGCTACCGCACGCATACGCTGAAGCTCATCGCGTGGTGTCTCTCCGCGGTCCTGGCGGCATTTGCCGGCATGCTGTATGTGCCGCAGGTCGGCATCGTCAACCCGACTATCGTTTCGCCGCAACTGTCCGTGGAAATTGCCGTGTGGGTGGCCATCGGTGGACGCGGCACGCTGATCGGCGCAATCGTCGGCGCGATCGTGGTCAACGGACTCAAGTTCTGGCTGACCGCGCAACTGCCAGCGGTATGGCCGTTCATTCTTGCCGCCGTAACGCTTGTGATCGTTGTCTACTTCAGCAACGGCGTCTGGGGCACCCTAAAGGCCGCCGCCAGCGAACGCCAGGGAGACGGCCGATGAACCACCCGCAACGTGCTACGGCCATCTACATCAGCGGGCTGTCTGTCAGGTTCTCCGGCTTCGCTGCTATCACCAATCTGTCGATGGAGTTTCGTTACGGCGAGATCCGCGCCATCATCGGTCCGAACGGTGCGGGCAAGACGACCTTGATGGACGTTATCACGGGAAAGACCCGGCCGGCCAGCGGCGAAGTCTTTTTGAACAAGGTCACGAACCTCGCGACGCTCGACGAAACGTCCATCGCGCGCCTGGGCATCGGCCGCAAGTTCCAGAAGCCGAGCGTGTTCGAAGCGTTGCGGGTTCGCGAAAATCTCGAACTGGCGATTCGCAACGGTCGCGGATATGCGCAGATGGTTCGCTCGCGCCTGGGCGCACAGCAAAACCGGCGCATCGACGAAGTGCTCGACACGATCGGTCTCGAGTCCGAAGGACATTGGATGGCCGGCACGCTGTCGCACGGCCAGAAGCAGTGGCTCGAAATCGGCATGCTGCTTGTCGCCGATCCGCAAGTCATTCTGCTCGACGAACCGGTTGCCGGCATGACCGATCACGAAACCGCTCGCACCGCCGAACTGATCTCGCGGCTCAGGTCGCCCGAGCGGGCGGTGGTGGTGATCGAGCACGACATGGACTTTGTCGGCGAAATCGCGGACCTCGTCAGCGTATTGCATGAAGGGCAACTGCTCGGCGAGGGTTCGATGGACAGTGTGCGCAACGATCCACGCGTGATCCAGGTTTATCTCGGACGGTGAACATGCTAAAGATTTCCGCACTCAATCAGTTTTACGGCAGCAGTCACACGTTGCGCGACGTGTCGCTGAACGTGGCCGAAGGCGCCTGCACCGTCGTACTCGGGCGTAACGGCGTGGGCAAGACGACCTTGCTGAAGTGCCTCGTCGGATTGCTGCCCGTCAAAGGTGGCGAAATCCAGCTGGCCGGCGAGCCGCTCACGCGCACGCCGTCGCATCGACGCGTGCTCGCGGGTCTCGGCTACGTACCGCAAGGACGCGAGATCTTCCCGCAGCTCAGTGTCGAAGAAAACCTGCGCATCGGCGCCTACGCGGGCGAGCGCAATCAGACCGCCAAGGGCAAGCAATTTTCCTTCGACGACGTCTTTCATACCTTTCCTGTGCTGAAGACGATGCGCCGGCGCATTGCAGGCAATCTGTCGGGGGGACAGCAGCAGCAGCTTGCGATTGGCCGCGCGCTTCTGACCAATCCAAAGTTGCTGATTCTCGATGAACCGACGGAGGGCATCCAGCCGTCGATCGTGATGGAGATCGAGGCGGTGATCCGTTCGCTCAAAGGTTCGCTGTCGATCCTGCTGGTCGAGCAGTTTTTCGATTTCGCGCAGGCGGTAGCCGACGACTATGTCGTGCTGGTGCGCGGGCAGGTTGTATCGGCGGGGCGTGGCGACCAGATGGAAGCCAATAACGTCAAAGCGCTAATTTCAGTGTGATGTGGCGTCCGGGTGGCGCCCATTCACTTCGACAACCCACAGTTGAGCAGGAACACCATGATGAAATGGCTTGAAAACTCGATCATGCACACGCGCGGCGTCGCACGCGGTGAGGTCCGCGAGACGCATGAACTTAGCGAATCCCGACAGGGCACATTTCACTACACCATCGGACCGTACTCGGCGCCGGTGATGAACGTCGCCCCAGGCGACCGGGTTGTGGTTCAGACACGGGATGCATTCGACGGCAAGATCGTCACGGAACAGGATCTGCCGAGTCAGAGGCTGCGGGTGCCGTTCCTGAATCCGCAAAGCGGCCCGATCATGATCGAAGGCGCGCAAAAGGGCGACGTGGTTGCGGTGTACATCGAATCGATGTTGCCGCGCGGCGACAATCCGCGCGGCACCTGCTGCCTGATTCCGCGTTTCGGCGCGCTAACCGGTACGGAATACACCGCAACGCTCAATGAGCCGCTGCCCGAGATCACCCGCAAGATCGACGTGGACGAAGAAGGCGTCTACTGGAGCAAGCGCGTCACGCTGCCGTACAAGCCGCATATCGGCACACTGAGCCTGTCGCCGGAAATCGACTCGATCAATTCGCTCACGCCGGACAACCACGGCGGAAATATGGACGTGCCCGACATGGGCCCGGGCAGCATCACCTACTTGCCGGTACGCTCCGCCGGCGCGCGGCTCTTTATCGGCGACGCGCACGCCTGCCAGGGCGATGGCGAAGTGTGCGGCACCGCTGTCGAATTCTCCAGCACAACCACCATCCACGTCGATCTGATCAAGGGCTGGCACATCGAATGGCCTCGCCTCGAAACCGATGAACTGCTCATGGCGATCGGCAGCGCGCGCCCGCTTGAGGACGCGACGCGCATCGCTTACCACGAACTGGTGCTGTGGATGGAAAAGGAATACGGCTTCGACCGCTGGGATGCCTACATGATGCTCAGTCAGTGCGGCAAGGTGCGATTGGGCAATTTCGTCGACCCGAAGTATTCGGTCGGCGCGGCGATCAGCAAGAAATATCTCGCACCGGCTACCTGAGGAGACGCCACCATGGATCTGAAACTCAAAGGTTTGAAAGCACTCTTGACCGGCGGCACCAAGGGTATCGGCCACGCCATCGCGCAAACGCTGGCAGCCGAAGGCGCGGACGTCGCGCTCTGCGCGCGTGACGGCGCCGCGGTCGAACAGACGGTGGCCAGCATCGTGCGGATTACGGGCGGTGCGGTCAAGGTATGCGGCGCCTCGGTCGACGTTTCGAACGGTCCGGCGTTGCAGGCCTGGACACGCGACGCCGCCGCGCAACTGGGTGGCATCGACATCGTGGTTGCCAATGTGAGCGCGCTCTCGATCGGCAACGACCTCGAATCATGGCGCAAGGAATTCGAAACCGACCTGATGGGCACGGTCAACCTGGTCGACGCCGCGCTGCCGTTTCTGGAAGCGAGCAAGGCCGCGTCCATTATCGCGATATCGAGCGTGTCCGGACGTGAAATCGACTTTGCCGCCGGGCCTTACGGGACTTTCAAGGCGGCGCTGATCCACTACGTGCAAGGCCTCGCGTATCACCTCGCGCCGAAAGGCATCCGCGCGAACGCCGTGTCGCCGGGCAACGTCTATTTCAAAGGCGGTGTGTGGGATCACATCGAACACAACGATCCGAAGCTGTTCGCGCAAGCACTCGCGTTAAATCCCAGCGGACGCATGGCGCGCCCGCAGGAGATCGCGAACGCGGTCGCGTTCGTCGCGAGTCCGGCGGCGAGCTTCGTCAGCGGGGCGAATCTTGTAGTGGATGGCGCGCTCACGCGCGGGGTGCAGCTGTAAGTGCCGCAAAGGTGCGTCACTTGAATCGATTCGACAAAAAACCAAGGAGCCTTGACGATAATGAAAAGAATATCTTCCCTTCTGACCGCCGGCCGCTCAGGCGGCGCTGCGGCTGCCCTGCTGGTATCGCTCTCGATGGCGAGCCACATGGCCATGGCCGCCGATCCGATCAGGATCGGCGTGCCCGTGGGTCTGAGCGGCGCGAACAGCGTGGTTGCTCCGTCGGTGGTTCAGGCGGCGCAACTGGCTGTCGACCAGATCAATGCGAAAGGCGGCATCCTGGGACGTCAGGTCAGCCTGGAAGTGGCCGATGACGGCAGTGGCGCGGCGGGCGCGCAAAAGGCGTTCGATTCGCTGATCTTCGAAAAAAAGGTCAACGCGCTCGTCTCGATGGAAACGAGTGCCGCGCGCAACGCAGGCCTTCCGATCGTGACGCGCGGCAAGGTGCCGTTTATCTACACGTCGTTTTATGAAGGCCGCTCCTGCAACCGTTATATGTACGTCGATGCATGGGTGCCCGACCAGCAGGTCGCGCCGATAGTCGATTACTTCATGAAGCAGCAGAAGGCCAAGACGTTCTTCCTGATCGGCAGCGACTACGCGTTCGGTCGCGGTATGCTCGACTTCACGAAGACCTACATCGAGAAGCGCGGCGGCAAGGTGCTCGGCAACGAGTATCTGCCGATGGACGGTTCCGACTGGACATCGATCATCAGCAAGCTGCAGGCGGCCAAGCCTGACGCGATCATCACCTCGACAGCGGGCGGCGCGCCGAACGTCACCCTCACCAAGCAACTGCGTGCGGCGGGCGTGACGGTTCCGTACGGCAATCTCGCCGTCGACGAGGGCACCGCCAAAAGCATGGGCGCGGACGCGCAGGGGATCTATATCTCCGGTTCGTATGTGACCAACATCGATACGCCGGCGAACCACACATTCCTCGCCGCGATGCAAAAACGCTTCGGTGCGGATCTGAAGACGCCGAACGATCTGTCAGTGCCGGAGTACGAAGCCATCTACCTGTACAAGGCCGCGGTCGAGAAAGCCGGTTCGGTCGACACCGCGAAGGTGATTCCGGCGCTCGCACAGGTTTCGTTCGACGGCCCCCGCGGCCAGATCCAGATGGACAAGCAACGTCATACGCCGCTCACGATGTATCTGGGCCAGGTGCAGCGGGACGGTTCGGTGAAGGTGATCGAATCATTTCCCAATGTCGATCCGGGTGCGCAGTGTCCGGCCTTGAAGTAAGCCGTGCAAGGGAGTCCCGGCAATGCTGAATCTCGGGCTTGATGTCGTCACCACGGCGGCCATCCTGTTCATCGTTTCGGCGGGGTTGTTGATGGTCTTCGGCGTGATGAAGATCATCAACTTTTCGCATGGAGCGTTTCTGACGACGGGCGGCTACGCGAGCGTGCTCGTCGAGCACGCCGGCCTGAACTGGTGGTGGGGCGTGCCATGCGCGCTCGCGATTGGCTTCGTGGCGGGGATGGCGGTCGAGCGGTTCATCGTTCGTCCGCTGTACGCGCGCCCGCTCGATGCGATTCTTGCGACCTGGGGTCTGGGCATCATCGTTGGCCAGCTCATCACGCTGGCGTTCGGCCGCGGCGTGCAGATGGTGGCCAGTCCGGTCGACGGCGCCGTCTCGCTCGCCGGTACTCAGTACTCCGCCTACCGACTGATTCTGGTCGGCGTGGCCGTGCTGGTCGCGCTCGCGCTCGGCTGGCTGCTCAACGGCACCCGGCTCGGCTTGCAGACGCGGGCGGTGATCATGAACGAAGCCCTCGCACGCGGGCTCGGCATCAGCAGTTCGCGGGTGCGTTTCATCACCTTCTGTACCGGGGCGGCGCTGGCGTCGGCAGCGGGTTGTCTGATTACGCCGCTTGCCAGCGTGGATCCGAACATGGGCGTGCCGTGGATCGTCGGCGCGTTCATGCTGGTGCTGGTGTCCGGTTCTTCGCTGGTCAGTCTTGCGGTGGCGAGCCTGGTGCTCGGCGGCGCGCAAGTGCTGGTCAGTACCTTCGTCAATCCCGTGCTAGGCGGTCTGACTATCGCGGTATTGGCAGCTTTGTTGTTACGCGTTCGACCGGAGGGCTTCGCACGTGGCTGATCCCGCTTCCACCCTGTCGTTTCGCAGCGCGGTGGCTTCGCCATGGAAGGGGCCGGCAGCGATCGGCGTCGTTGCGCTCGTCGTTCTGGGCATCTGCAGCATCACGCTGCCCACCTTCCTCATCAACAACCTGATTCGCGCGTTTCTGTATGCGGCAGTCGCGTTGACCGTTGATTTGTTGTGGGGGTATACCGGCATCCTCACATTCGGGCAGTCGGCGTTTTTCGGCATCGGCGCTTACGCGGCCGGTCTGATTTTCACTCATGCCGGCTTTTCGTTTCCGCTTGCGGCGGCGGCACTCGCCGCCGGCGTCGCCGCAGCCTGGATCGTGTCGCGCGCGGTTGGCTGGCTGGCGTTTTATCACGGGGCATCGCCGCTCTATGCCTCGGTCGTCACGCTCGTATTGCCGATCGTGCTGGTTCAGTGCATCTATTCGGGCGGTCAGTTCACCGGATCTAGCAGCGGCCTGTCCGGCTTCGATAGCTTCGATATTCCGCTTGAAGCCTGGTTTTTCATCGCGGGCGCATTGCTGGTTGGGCTGGCCGTGGTGGCCTGGATGTTCGTGCGCAGCGATGCGGGGCAACTGCTGGTCGCCATCCGCGAAAACGAAGCGCGCTGTGAATATCTCGGCATCGATGTGTCGCGCTACAAGGCGCGGCTGATGGACGCGTGCGCAGTCATCGCCGCGTTCGCGGGCTTTCTGTTTGCCTGCGTGCAGATGGTGGTGGCGCCGGAATACGCCGGCTTTGTGTTCGGCACCGAACTGGTCATCTGGGTCGCGCTCGGCGGGCGCGGGTCGCTGATCGGGCCCATTGTCGGCGCCATGCTGATCGACGTCGGCAGCGCCTATCTCAGCGGCAATCTGCCTTATGTCTGGACGCTGCTGGTGGGCGTGGCGTTCGTGGTCGTGATCGTGGCGATGCCGCGCGGGCTGGCGCCGTTGGTAGCCGGTGCAGCGCGCCAGGCGTTGCCGCGCCGCCGCCGTTCGGCGCCCGCGCCGGTGACGCTGGTCGCAGCACCGCCGCGCGGCGACGGCATCGGGGACAACAGCGGTGTCGCGCTATCCATCAAGCAGGTGCGAAAGCATTTCGGCAGCCTCAAAGTCCTCGACGACATCAGCTTCGACGCGCGCGCCGGAGAGCTGCTCAGTCTCATCGGACCGAACGGCGCGGGCAAGAGCACGCTGATGCGCTGCATTGCGGACGGCGCGGAACGCTCAGGCGGCACAGTCGAGATCGGCGGTACGGAGATCCGCAGGCTCGCCCCGTACGACTGCGTGGCGCTTGGCGTCGGCCGCAAATTCCAGACTGCGACGGTGTTCGAATCGCTAAATGTCGGTGAGGCGTTGCGCGTGGCGCGCTATCGGACCGCGCCACCGTCGAAATGGCAGCGCGACCCGGTGCTCGCGCTGCCGCAGCCGGCCCTCGACGTGCTGCGGCTGACAGGACTCGACCGGATTCTCGAACGCGAGTGCCGCTACCTGTCGCACGGCCAGAAGCAGGCGCTTGAACTGGCGATGGTGCTCGCGCTGGAGCCGCGCACGGTGCTGCTGGACGAGCCTACCGCGGGCTTGACGAAAGAGGAGCGCACGCAGATCGGCGAGATTTTCGTCGAACTGTCGTCGCGCTACCGGATGTGTCTTCTGCTGGTTGAGCATGACCTGGATTTCGTGCAGCAGATCAGTTCGCGCATCGTCGTGCTGCACCAGGGGCGCATTGTGATGGACGGTGGTGTCGAGGAAGTCGTGCACTCCGAAATCGTGCGTGCGGTGTACGCGGGCGGTGCACATTCCGCCGCCAGTCAACCGGAGGCGGACGCATGAAGGCATCGACGATTGTTCAGGTCGACGCGCTGCACAGCGGGTACGGCGAGGCGATGGTGCTCAAGGGCCTGAACCTCACGCTCGCGCGCGGCGAAGCGGTGGCGATTCTCGGCAAGAACGGCATGGGCAAAACGACCTTGCTGAAAACGCTGATGGGTTTCATTCGCCCGAAGAGCGGCGATATCGCGCTGTTCGGCGAGCGGACCACGGGCGTGCCGCCGAACCGCATCGCGTGGCGCGACGTCGCTTACATCCCGCAGGAAAAGGCCTTGTTTCAGGACTTGTCCGTCGAAGATAACCTGAAGCTCGCCCTCATGCGCGATCGCGATTTCAAGCCGTTTTTCGAGCGTATCGAGGATCTTTTTCCGTTTTTGAAGGATCGCCTGAAGCAGAAAGCCGGGACGCTGTCGGGCGGCGAGCAGAAGATGCTGCTGGTCGCACGCGCGTTGATTCGCCAGCCGAAGCTGATTCTGGTCGATGAAATCACCGAGGGCATGCAGCCGTCGGTGATCGAACGGCTGGTCGGCATTCTCAGCCGCGAGCGGGACACCGCCGGCACGACGATGCTGCTGGTCGAGCAGCACCTGCATTTTGCTTTTGCCGTCGGGAATCGCTACGCGGTGCTCGAACTGGGTGAGATTGCAGCGGCTGGTGACACGGCGGATACGTCGGCGCAAGCCACGGTTGCGCGTTTTCTGTCGCTGTAACGCTAAGGGGGAAGGTTTGTCATGACGTTTTCCATCGTCGCGCGCTGTGCGCGCACCGGCGCGCTGGGTGTGGCCGTCAGTACGGCGGTGCCGGCGGTCGGCGCGATGTGCGTGTATCTGCGCACCGGCGTGGGCGCGGTGTCGACGCAATCCTGGGTCAATCCGTATCTCGCGCTCGATGCGCTCGACCTGCTCGATCAGGGAATGAGCGCTGAACAGGCGCTCGCGCGGGTACTGCATGACGATGCCGCCGCGGATCTGCGGCAGCTCGGCATGGTCGACCGCAACGGTCAAAGCGCGTGCTGGACCGGTTTGCAATGTACGGGTTGGGCGGGACAGCGCAGCGGCACGTCCTGTACGATTCAGGGCAACATGCTGGTCGGCGCCGGGACGCTCGATGCGATGCTCGCCGCGTATGAGGCGAGCGGTGAACTCCCGCTTGAGGAGCGCCTGATGCGCGCGCTCGAAGCGGGACAAGCCGCTGGCGGAGACAAGCGCGGCCGGCAATCGGCGGCGCTCAAGGTGGTGCGCGACGAGGCGTATGCCCACCTCGATTTGCGGGTCGACGAACATCCGCAGCCGGTTGCCGAATTGCGGCGCGTGTTCGAGGTGGCGCAGCGGCAGTTCGTCCCGTTCGTCGAAGGGATGCCCACCCGCGGCGATCCCGGCCGTGCGCCGCCGGCCGCCGTAACGGAGTTGCTGTTGACGCCGCCGCAATCGAGGCCGGGCGCAACGGAGCCGTTGGATGCCGACATGCGGGTGCTCGGCCGGTGGCTCGGCGTCGAGTTCGCTGCGCAACGCGTGGCGCACAACCTCGGCACCTACGCGCCGATCCTCGCGGAGATCAGGAAGTTGCGAGAACTCGATCTGTCAGAAGTGCACCCGGCGGTCGTGTTCGATCCGGCGCGCGCTTATGCGAAACCTGACAACCCGGGCGAAGCATGAACGACGATCTCACCGCCATCGCCGCGCGCATCGCATCGGGCGAACTCGCGCCGGCCGACGTCATGGACGGGTTGCTCATGCGCATCGCCGCGCTCGATCCGCAAGTGCTCGCATATGAATGTCTCAACCCGGCCGCGCGCGCCGAAGCCGAGCAATGCACGGAGGAACTGACGCGCGGTGTACGGCGCGGTCCGCTGCATGGCGTGCCGATTGCGATCAAGGACAACTACCTGACGGCCGGCATGCCGACCACGGCAGGCAGCCGTGCGCCGGGGTATACGTTCGCGAACGAAGACGCAGCCGCCGTTGCGCGCCTGAAGGCGGCCGGCGCGGTAGTGATCGGCAAGACACGCACACATGAGTTTGCGTGGGGCACCGAGACGCCGCCCACCCGCAATCCGTGGGACCCGTTGCGCATCCCCGGTGGGTCGAGCGGCGGCTCGGGCGCGGCGCTGGCCGCGGGCATGGCCTACGGCGCGCTAGGATCGGACACGGGCGGCTCGATTCGCATTCCCGCGAGTCTATGCGGCGTAGTGGGCCTGAAGCCGACGTTCGGTCGCGTCAGCCGCGCGGGGATCGTGCCGCATAGTTGGTCGCTCGATCATGCGGGGCCGTTGTCTCTGTCGGTGCGCGACGCAGCGCTGCTGCTCAAGGTGCTCGCCGGACACGACGCGCGCGACCCCGGCAGCGCCGACGTACCGGTGCCGGATTACACCGCGTCGTTGGACGGCGGCATCGCGGGCGTGCGCATCGGCGTGTGCCGCAATCACTTCTTCGGTGCCAACGAGGCGGACGTCGAGGCGCAAGTTGAGCGCGCCATTGCGACGCTCGCCGCGCTCGGTGCGCAGGTGATCGACTTCGAGGTGCCCAATCTGCGATACGGGTTGGGTGCGATCTTCGCAATCGAACTGGCGTCGTCGAGCGCGTATCACGATCGCGGCCTGCAGCGCGGCGCGACCGCCGCGATGGCCGACGACGTGCGTACGCTCGTCGAGATCGGCCGCATGGTGTCGGCGTCGGACTATCTCAAAGCCGAACAGTTGCGCGCGTGCCTGATCGATGATTTCAAGGCGGTATTCGAGCGCGTCGACGTTGTCGTGACGCCCGCGTCGCCGGTTACCGCATGGCGGCGCGGACAGGCAACGGTGGTGACCGGGGGTATGGAAGAGAGCCCGCTTGCGGCGTCATGGCGTCTTACCTATCCATTCAACCTGACCGGTCTGCCAGCGCTATCCCTGCCATGCGGCTTCGATTCGCGCGGCTTGCCGATCGGTCTGCAGATCGCCGGTAGACCGTTCGACGAAGCTACGATTCTGCGCGTAGCCGCGTCCTATGAAAGCGTGCACCGCTGGGACGCGGTGCGCTCGCCGATTGCGAGGAGCGTGCAGCCATGACGACAGGTAACGAGAGCAGGGTGACCGTGGCGTGCGTGCAGATGCGCCCCGAAGTGGGGGCCAAGGCGCGCAACGTGGCACGCTCGATCGAATTGATCGAGCAGGCGCAGGCGCGCGGCGCAAACCTGATCGTGCTGCCGGAGTTGTGCAATTCAGGTTATGTATTCGAGTCGCGTGGAGAGGCGTTCGCGCTGTCCGAAACCTTGGCGGACGGTGACACGATCAAGCAGTGGGGCGCGCTTGCCGCGCGTCTGGACGTCACGCTGGTGGCCGGGTATGCCGAACGCGACGGCGCTTCGCTCTACAACTCGGCGGCTGTGATCGGTCCGACAGGCGTGCTGGGCGGCTATCGAAAAATGCATTTATGGGGTGACGAGCAGCTCTTTTTCGAACCGGGCAACCTCGGCATGCCTGTGTTTCATACACCGTTTGGCCGGCTGGCTTGCGCGATCTGTTATGACATCTGGTTCCCTGAAGTTTTCCGGATGGCGGCGGTTAGGGGCGCCGACATCCTGTGCGTGCCGACCAACTGGGTGCCGATGCCTGCGCAGCCGCCCGAGTTGCCCGCGATGGCGAACCTCCTGGCGATGGGCGGCGCGCATACAAACGGACTCTTCGTGGCGGCGGCGGACCGGGTCGGCGTTGAACGCGACCAGCCGTTTCTTGGATGCAGCCTGATTGTCGACTCGCATGGTTGGCCGGCGGCCGGTCCTGCCAGCGCAACGGACGAAGAGATTGTCGTGGCGTCGGTGAATCTGGCCGACGCGCGCAGGCACCGGCAACTGAATGCGTTCAATCACGTATTGCGGGACCGCCGTCCTGACATCTATTGAGACGGCGTTCAATCCTACGCGTTCACCCCTCGCTGCGCTTATACACCCGTATAAGCGGGGTACCCCAACGCGACATTGGCATATCCGACCGTAGAATAGATTCGCCCTCCTGCTCGACGTAATCTTCTCTCATCGCTACACGCTCGATGCACACCAGCGGAAAGCTCGCGGTTCGGCCCCACGACGACACCACGCTTGCGAATGCTCGCCCGGCCGATTTCTCTCTAGCGTCTGAAAGGAATCGTCGTGTCATATGCTCTTCAAAACTGGATCCATATCGGAAGCAACTCGTATGGCGAATACACCTTCGTGCCGTGGCTTGGCAGGACCGTTTATCGCCGCACGGTCGACTTCTCTTCAGTATGTATGCAATAGCCGCAAAGTCAGAACCTGTTTGGCCGCTATCGTTGTTCGACGACCGTTTCGCTCTTTCCCGAAGAGGAGTACGCCCGAACGCATTGCGGATTCGCAGGGTGAGTGCCTACATGCGAGGTCGCAACGATGAAGCGGACCGCGGATACCTTTGCGATTCTGCGCGATTTGCGCTCGATGAAAGTCGTTGTGATTCATCCGCAGGACCAGGATGGCGACGAACTTGTCGCGCAACTGCACCGCATTGGGTGCGACGTGGAGTTGTGCTGGCCGACACTCGACTGCTTGCCCTCCGGAACCGGACTCGTGCTGATGGCGGTGCGCCCCGAAACCCTCTCGATCAATTTTCCGTGGCTCGGAACCAGCATGTCGCCGCCCGTGATTCCAGTGGTGACCTACGAAAATCCGAGCACCATCGAAGCGGTGCTGCGTCTGAACGCACTGGCGATGATACCGTCACCGGTGCGCTCACTCGGGTTGCTAACCGCGATTGCGGTGGTGCTGACGCAGTTTGAGGGATTGCGGAGGCGCGATCGATACATTGAGCGGCTCGAGAACAAACAAGCGAAGATTAGAGTGATCCAGCAGGCCACGCAGCTTGTGATGGAAAGGCGCGGCGTGTCCGAAGAGCACGCGTACCAGTTGCTCCGCTCAAAAGCGATGCTCAAGCGTGAGCAGATCGAGGTGGTGGCAAGCGAGATTGTCGAGGCGCACCAAACGCTGGCTCTTTAGCCCACAAGAACACTCGCGTTCATGATATGCATGAACGAAGCGCGCGGGCCGGCCGATGCGGCGCGTCCGGATAGACACCGAAGAGACAGGCGCCGCCAGACGCCCGCAACCGTTGTAACTTCGCTACCCCCGCCCGACGAACGGCATCTTGCTCGCCATAATGGTCATGAACTGCACGTTCGCATCGAGTGGCAGATCAGCCATATAAAGGACCGCACCGGCGACGTGCTCCACATCCATCAGAGGCTCGACGGCAATTTCACCGTTGGCCTGTGGCACTCCGTTCGCCATCCGTGCCGCCAGGTCGGTCAGAGCGTTGCCGATGTCGATCTGTCCGCAGGCGATGTCGTGTTTGCGTCCGTCGAGTGATGTGGATTTGGTCAAACCGGTGATCGCGTGCTTGGTGGCCGTATAGGCGATACTGTTCGGACGCGGCGCGTGCGCGGAGATCGAGCCGTTGTTGATAATCCGTCCGCCGCGCGGCAGTTGCGTTTTCATCAACGCGACGGCAGCGCGCGTGCAGAGGAAGGCACCCGTCAGATTCGTGTCCACGACGGCGCGCCAATCGTCCAGACTGAGTTCGTCTATATCGACGGCCGGTGCGCCACGGCCAGCATTGTTGAAGAGAAGATCGAGGCGGTTGTAACGTTGTCGTATCGCGTCGAAGAGCGCGGCGACGCTGGCGGCGTCCGTGACGTCGGTGGGAACGGCAAGTGCCTCATGACCGAGTCGGTGCGCCTCGTCGGCTAGCGCTTCCAGGGGTGCCTGGGATCGTCCAGCGAGCACCACACGGTAGCCGTGCTGAAACAGCTTGCGAGCGGTGGCGCGTCCGATACCACTACCCGCACCAGTGATCAATGCGATCTTGCCGGGTTCTGAACTCATGAGACAAACCTCCATGTACCAATACGAACTACATGCGATCAACCCGCGTAATACGGTAATCGCGAGTTCTTTCGCAATAGTGAAATGCTTTCTCCGCTGTCGTTTTGTCCATCGCAAGGGGAATCCATTCAACCCGCCGGCGATTCGGCGCTCGGCTGTCCGCTTGGGCGCGCACTTGACCCGCAGCCGCAACCCGCTCCATGTTGATGCGTATAAACCGCACGTTCGTTGACCTGGCGTTCGGCACTCACTGTCGAAGACATAAACGCCAACGCAGGCATGGCTAGCATGCGCTGCGCGATAGCGCTACACCTGGGGCAAGCACAGGCGGCGTCGCGTTCAGCCACCCGGCGCATGACGGCAAAAGTGCCGCAGGTATCACAACGATAGGGATAAATCGGCATCGCCTTTCTTTCCTCTTTCTTCCAGATCGATAGTTTTACAACAGATGGCGCATGTTGTTGAGCTCCGCCGGTGAAGCTTTCGCAATCACCGACAGCGTTCAGAGCAATGAAAACAGGCCCGATGCCGTTTCCTCAACGCTTGGGCAAGTACTTCTTGTCGACTTTGCAGATATAGGTGTATTTCGGATTTACCATCTGGGTACAGCGCGCTTCCGCGATCTGGCCGAGCAGCATGTACGCTTCGGCACCAGGGATGCCGTAGCCCTCTTCAAGCCAATAGACCATTTCCTCGAACGCGATGCGCAGCGCGTCGTCGAGCGGCCGCGCACAGCCGACGGTACAAATGTGCGTCGGGGTCTCGATGCGCGGCCAGGTCATGCGGCTCGGCGCCCGGACGAGGTCGACCTTGAGCTTCAGGTGGCCACGAATTTCGATCGCCCCCATGCCGTTGCATTCGGCGTCGCCCTGCAACGCGTGCACGTCGCCGAAATACAGGTACGCGCCTTCATGGAACACCGGAAACATGATGCGATTGCCGTTCGTGACTTCCTGGATGTCCAGGTTGCCGCCGTGCGTACCGTTGTCGACGGTGAGCGTGCCACCCGCCACCGGCGCCACGCCGATTACTCCGATCATCGGCTTGGCTTCCAGCTTGAGCGAATCGCTCCAGTGAACAATGCCATTTTCGACGACCACGTTGCGATTCTGGATGCCGAATTCCTTCTTCCGGACCCAATCCGGAAAAATGCCGATGCCCGGCCACAGGGCGGTGTAACCCAGACCGTGCACGCCGACTTCGAGGACGTCGATCACGACCATATCGCCAGGCTTCGCGCCGCGCAGACGCACGGGCCCAGTGGCCGGATTGACAAACGGGAGCTTCACTTTCGACTCGTCGAGCTTTTCGTCGAGCTGCGTAATCAGATGGCCGCCGATGTTCAATTCGGTCTCGACCTCGAAGGTCTCGCCAGGCGAGACTTCGGCGATGAAACCATCGGTAGCCGTCAGTGCGTACTTCAGGTCATCCTTGCGGATGATCTGGTGATGTGCGGATAGCGTGCTCATAGGATGCTGCGTACTCCTTCAGGGTTGCCAAATGCCATCTGCCGGCAACATCGCGGCGGACGGCTTAGATCAATCGAACTTGTGCCAGGGCATGAGGAAGCGCTCGAGCCGGCCGACGAGAAACGACAGGAAGAGCGCGAGCGCGATGGTTACCACCACGCCGGCAAATACTTTGGGAATGATGTAAAGGCTGCCCGCCTTGAAAATCGCATGACCGAGCCCGTCGTCCGACGACATGAATTCGCCCACAATCGCACCAATCAACGCAAAGCCGACCGTGAGCCTGAGGCCCGCGAAGATGTCGCGCAATGAGGCAGGGATCACCAGCTTGCGGAAAGTCTGCCGCTTGCTCGCACCGAGCGTGCGCATCTGATTGATCTGATCGTCATCGACGCTGGTCGCGCCCTTGTACGCGGTGACCAGCGCCACCACCACGACGGAAAGGGTCGACATGGCGAGTTTTGACGCTAACCCGGTACCGAACCAGATGATGACGATAGGCGCGAGTGCGACGATCGGAATCGAGCCCAGCGCAACGATGAACGGCTGCATCACCTTCGAGACGAAGCGCGAATACCATAGCGACAAGCCCAGCACGGTGCCGATGATATTGCCGAACAGAAAGCCGAGCAGTGTTTCCATACCGGTCACGCTGGCGTCGTGCAGGAGACTGCCGTCCTGCTGCATTTTTACCAGGTAACCCCAGATCTGGCTGGGCGAGCCGAACAGGAAAGCAAGCGCCGGACTCGACGTCGCAACTTGCCAGAGTGCGAGCAGTGCAGCGAGCAGCGCGAGTTGACAGGCGGCTACGGCGAGCTTGCCACGGCAACGGCGCAGCAGCCTGCGCCATTTGAGGGATGCGGGCGCATATGGGGGTGCCGGGGAGCGGGTTTCTTGCACGCGGGTTCCTTTTCAACGTTCGCCCATGCGCACGTCGAGCTGAGACCAGATCTCGCGTACGTAGGCGGTGAAGCCCGCAGCGTCGCGGGCGGCCATCATGTCGTTGCGATCGCATTCCAGGTGAATCTCGTGGATTGCCTTGATGCGCGACGGACGGTGGGTGAGGACGATCACGCGGTCCGACAGCGAGACCGCCTCCTCGACGTCGTGCGTGATCAGCAGGACGGAGCGACCTTGGCCCCTGACCAGCCGGGCCATGTCGCTTTCGAGCACCAGCTTCGTCTGGAAATCGAGCGCCGCGAACGGCTCGTCGAGAAGCATCACTTCGGGGTCGGTCACGAGCGTGCGCGCGAGCGCAACCCGTGCACGCATCCCGCCGGATAGAGCCGACGGGTAATAGTCGTAATACGGTGCGAGTCCAACCTTGCCGAGCATCGCATGCGCCTTTTTCTCGCGGTGCGCGCGCGGCATTGCGGTCATTTCGAGGCCAAGCGTGACGTTGGCTAACACGTTGCGCCATGGCATCAGCATGTCCTTCTGCAACATGTAGCCGATTCCCCTGGGGACGTCATTCAGCGCCTGGCCGTGCCACAGCACCGCGCCGCGCGTTGGCTGCGTAAGACCGCTCATCAGGTTCAGCAGCGTGGTCTTGCCGCAACCAGATGGACCCACCAGGCTGACAATTTCCCCAGCACGGAGGCTGAAGGAAATGTCGCCGATGACCTGGTTCAGTTCGCCGTCATCCTCGCCGTACGATTTGCCGACCCCTCGCGCAACCAGCGGGGCGAACGGACGGGCCGTCCCTTCCGCCTGCGCTGCAGGCGCGTCCGCGCCCGCTAGCTTCATTTGGACCTCGCCACCGTTGCGCCTGCGTCCGCCACGGCGGTTTTGACCGCCTTGTCGGAGAAGGTGTTGTCGATCACGTCGTTATAGGAGAGCGTTCCTTGTACGTTGCCCAGGTACTTCTGCATCGATATCAGCTTGTCCCACTGCTGCCGGTCGACCGGCAGCGTCTGCGCCGGGATCTTGTACTGCAACTCCATATCGATCGCCTTGTTCACCACGTCGGGCGGCAGGTCCGGGAACTCCGCACGGGCAACTTCCTTTGCGTAGTCGGGCTTGGCATACGTAAGACGTGCGGCTTCTTCGAGTGCGTCCACGAGCGACTGCACGACGTCGGGATGCGCCTTCGCATACTCCGGCAGCACCATGATCCCTGTATTGCAGAACGGGCCCATATAGCTCGAGAAGTCGAATACCACTTTCGCCCCTTGCGCCATTGCAGCCGCGACCATCGGCTGCTGCGCAAACGCGATGTCGGCGCGACCCGCGAGCATGGCGCCGATTTCCGTGCCGGGGGTCACTTCGACGATCTTCGTGTCTGTGCCGACTTTCAGGCCATTGTCCTGCAGCAGTTTCTTGGTGACGCTGTACTCGGTATTCGGATCGGGCGACGTGACCAGGGTCAGACCTTTGAAAGCCTTGGGATCGGTGATGCGCGCCACGGTCTTCGATACGCCAAAGTAATGTGCGCGCTGCACCAGCGTCCCGACGACGATGCCCGGTCCGCCGCGCTCGCGAGACATCTCCACCATGGTCGGATCGCCGACGGCGAACTGCGCGGTCTTGCCGAGCACCGCGGCGAAAGCCTGCGTGTCCCCACCGGCCGCGCTCAGGTGCACCGTCAGCCCGTGCTTCTCGAACAGCTTCGCGTGCCGTGCGACGTAGAGGTCGATGTAACCGAGGTTATGTACCGCCTCGGAAAACTCGATGGGTTGCAGCGGCGCCGCGAGAGCGGGGTGAACGAAGCCTAAAGCGCTGGCGCTGAGCATGGCGAGCAGAACACGCCCAAGCCGAGGCAGGGCACCGGTAGCAAAGCCTGAACCGACTGCTGAAGATGTGCGGCTTTTCATTGCTTGAACTCCGACAATAATGCGATCGCAAAACGAAAAAGGTCCGGCATCAGACGCGCTGATGTCGGACCTTTTTGGCCGGTGTTATCCAAGACGCCTTTGTCTGGATAACGGGGGTGCTGTTTGATGCTCGCCGCGTACGGCGAACCTCAGCATGGTCTATTAAGCAACTGCTATGCCAGTTTTCGTCCCACCGCATGTGCGGGCTTCTTCGATGCTTGTGAACCCCTAAATGGAAGAGGGATCACTGACATTTCATGGCGAGCAAAAGGGCTAGGTGAACGAGCTGCGCATGCGCCGGCAGCGCACCACTTCGCGTACTCCTGCACGTCGCAGCACGCCAATGGTGCACCGTTGCACAGGCAACTGGCATTCGATATCTGTGCCCCCGGCCGAACAGACGGCGCGTGAGGATGCGGAAGTCGCGCAGCAATACGCGCGTGTTGTCACACGCTCTCGACCACTCCCGCCGTTGGACCTGACCGAGTGCCTACGACCCGCTTCAGTGGCCATGCCGACGTCTGGCTTTTCGAGCGAAGCGACGGGTCGATGGCGCATCACATCGCTGCCTGCTGTCTGTCGTTCCCGGCCACATTCATCCGCAAAAAAAGCAAGCGAAAGTAGGCTTCACAATGGCGTCAGATGCACAGACCTCGGAAGATCGGAAGTTATCCTAACTAAAAATGACTTCTTGCAGGATGGCACCGCAAGCGTAACCCGCTCTCCGTACTGCATCAACAGTGGCCATGCCAGCGGCGGGGTTCAACCGGGATGGAAGGTGTCGTGGCCAGCGGTCTCTGGCAGAGCCGCAACCGACAGAAGCAGAATGAGTTTTTCTCAGCGTATCTTTTCTTGAAAATGAAATGTCTTCATTCTGCTGACACATTCAGTTTTTATTCTGTGTGCCTGTACCCGCTACTGCCCAGGTCTTGGCGCCATGTTCTGGCCAGACCTGATCACCACGGAGATCGGTCAACTTTGTGTTTTCCATAAGTTGTACTAACTCCATACTACCCGATGAGCTCCCGCCAATGACCCAATTCCTGTTGTATGGCCGTGCCGTAGCGGCCTGCATCGTTCTGAGCCTGTCGCTAACCGCTTGCGGCGGGTCTTCGACAAACCCGTCAGGCGCGGACGCCACTGCTACCGCCAATCGGGCGTCGCCCGCCGCACCTGCCGTCAAGCTGCATTGCGCGCCCTGACGCCACGAAGTGCCGCCCCAGTGCTCAATCCCTACGCAGTCAAGACCATGAAAAAACTCGATCGACGCAGTTTCCTCACCGGCGCCGCCAAATCGGCAGGCGCCGCCCTCGCGCTGGGCGTACTGCCGCCCAGTATCGCCCGCGCGCTTTCCATCCAAGCTGCGGTAGACACCGGCACCATCAAGGACATCAAGCACATTGTGATTCTGATGCTTGAAAACCGCGGCTTCGATCACTACTTCGGCACCCTGAGGGGCGTACGCGGCTACGGTGACCGCTTGCCGATTCCGCTTGAAAGCGGCAAGGACGTTTGGTACCAGCAGGACGCAAGCGGTAAAGAGATTCCGCCGTATCACATGGATATGACCAAGGTCAAGGCATTGCAGTCGCCCAGCACGCCGCACAGCTTCTCCGACATGCAGGCCGCCTGGAACCAGGGCAAGTCAGGCCATTGGCCCGTTTACAAGACGCAGTACACGATGGGCTATCTTGCCCGCAGCGACATTCCGTTCCATTTCGCGCTGGCCGATGCGTTCACGATCTGTGATAACCACTTCTGCTCGACCACGAGCGGCACGGACCCGAATCGCGTGGTTTTCTTCTCGGGCTCGGGCTTCGATCCGAAGCTGGCGAAGAAGGGCATCAATAGCGACGACCGGACCTCCGAACCCAACAATGATCGTTGCTGGATCACCGGCACCATGCCGACGCCGGGGTATACGTATCCGGACAATGCACTCACATGGCTTTCCCTGCCGTCAGTACTCGAGAAGGCCGGCGTGAGCTGGAAAATCTACCAGGACACCAACGACAACTGGACCGGCGCCATGCACGGCGGCCTGGCTTTCCAGGACTTCCGCACTGCCAAGCCCGGCGATCCGCTGTACGTGAAGGGTCTGACGGACTATTCCATTGCGGACCTGAAAAACGATGTGATGAGCAACCAGTTGCCCGAAGTGTCGTGGATCTTGTGCACAGCCGCCAACTCGGAGCACTCCGGCAACAGCAATCCAGCAATTGGTGCCAACTTCACGGCCGAAGTGCTCGACGCGGTCACCTCCAATCCAGAGGTCTGGGCGCAAACCGCATTCTTTCTGACCTACGATGAGAACGACGGCCTGTTCGATCATGTACCGCCGCCGGCGCCACCGTCGTACAACCTGGACGGCACATTGGCAGGCAAGGCCACGTTCCCGCTGGACGGTGAGTACTTCTCCGATCCGGCCAGAAAATACCTGAACGCCCAGGACACCATCAGCGGCAATGTGCGGCCGTGGGGTCTCAGCGCGCGCGTGCCGATGTACGTCATCTCGCCGTGGAGCAAGGGCGGATGGGTCAACTCGCAGGTCTTCGATCACACGTCGATGAGCCTGTTCTTAGAGAAGCGCTTCGATATTACTGTCGACGCGGTCAGTCCGTGGCACCGCGCGGTCTGTGGCGACCTGACCTCGTGTTTCGACTTTGTTTCGCCCAACGATCCGGTCTTTCCCAAACTGCCGGATACGAGCAACTACCAGGCCGTGCTTGCCGCCCAGGCTTCACTGCCCATCGCAGCGCCGCCGGCTACGCCGCAGCCGCTGTTCCAGGAGCCGGGCACACGCTTTTCGCGCGCGCTGCCCTATGAGCTGCATACCAGCGCACGCATCGAGGGGCCCGGTCTCGTCAAGCTGATGTTCAGCAACACGGGTAAGCAAGGAGCAGTGTTCCATGTGTACGACAAGAATCACCTGGACCGCATCCCGCGCCGATATACGGTCGAAGCCGGCAAGACGCTCGAGGACTACTGGGACGACACGCTGAAGGGCGACCTCGGCAAATACGAGCTGTGGGTCTACGGTCCGAATGGTTTCCTGCGTACGTTCGCGGGCAACGCAGTCGCCGCCAGTGTCGCGACCTTCAGGCCCGAAGTGCAGGTCTGCTACGACACGGACGCGGGCCAGGTCTACGTGAAGTTGCACAACTCCGGTCGCGCGCCCGGCACGGTGACCGTGCAGTCCAACGCCTACCGCACCGATGGCCCCTGGCAGTTGAATGTTCCTGTGGGCGATGTCGGCATGCTGCACTGGGATCTCTCGGGCAGCGGCAACTGGTACGACTTCACGGTGACGGGAGACAACTTCATGCGCCGCTTCTCGGGACGTATTGAAACGGGCAAGCCGACTGTCAGCGATCCGGCAATGGCCCTTCACTTGAGCTGAATTGGCTCCGGCCCGCGGAGGCGGGCTCTGACTTCCGCCGGCAGGCGGGATCGTGGACGCGGCAAACGTCATTCGACTGGTGGTTATCGACGCGGTGGCGTACGCGACTTCGCGCGACCTTTGATATTCGCCGCTTTCATCACGTTCGGAAGTCGCTCTCGCTGCTGGTACCTCGTGGGGCGCGGTCGCGTGTTGCGCATTGGGTGGCCCGAAGCGCGTCCCGCGCGGCGGGCCGGCGGCTGGGCGAATTCTTTCACAGGAGCCTGGATGAAATCCGCAATAAAGGGCGCGGCGAGTGCCGGGTCCGGAGCCTCGGCCCAGCCGAATTCGGTGTCGGCGATCCTGTCGCGCATCGAGCAGCTTTATCCGACCTTCGGCGCCACCAGCCAACGCATCGCCGACTTCATTCGCGAGCGCGCGCAGGAAGTGGTGCACATGTCGGTCAGTGACCTCGCCGAGCGCGTGGGTGCCAGCGAAGGCAGCGTGGTCGGCCTGTGCAAGGCGATCGGGGCCACCGGTTTTCAGCAGCTCAAGATCGTGCTGGCGCAGGAAATCGTGCGCCCGGTACAGATGATTCACGAAGACCTCGAGCCCAGCGACGACGCGGCGGCGGTAATTTCGAAAATCTTCAGCTCGAACGTGCAGACCCTGCACGAAACCCAATCCACGCTCGATGTCGGCGAACTCGAGCGGGCGGTCGGGGTGATCCGCAACGCCCGCCGCATTGAAATCTACGGGGTGGGCAGCGCGGCGTCGATCGCCGAAGATGCGCACTACCGCATGCTGCGCATCGGGCTCGACGTACGCGCGGTGATCGACCCGCATATCCAGGTCATCAGCGCGTCGCTTTGCGACCCCACCGTGGCGACGCTCACCATCTCCCACTCGGGCAGCACGCACGAAACAGTGACGGCAACGCGCCTCGCCAAGGAAGCCGGCGCACGCACCATCTGCCTCACGAACTTCGGGCGTTCGCCGATTCAGGCCTTTGCCGATATCGTGCTGTTCACCATGGCGCGCGAGACCAAATTTCGCACGGAAGCCATGACGAGCCGTCTTGCACAACTAGCGATCATCGACGTGCTGATTGCGTGCCTCGCGCTATCGGACTACGAGAAGTCGGCTGAAACGATCCGTCGTACCTTCGACGTACTGTCGCTCAAGCGATATTGACGGCCACGAGCAGCACCGCCACGTGCTCCGGCTTGTTCATCCAACCCGTACATCTGACACCTCCGCTTCGCAACATGCAGTCCATAAGTCGTAACATTCATTGGCAAGTCCAAGTTCCTCAAGTGGTTGGGTCGCGGCTGCGCTTTCGCAAATTGGCTCCGTCGTCGGTGATCAGCGCAAAGAAGCGTTCGACCTGGTTCAGCCACGAACTGTGGGTGGGAATGAAATGCATGTGCCAGCGGGGCTTTGCTGCCAGCCACGCCTTGACCTTGAGATGCTTGCGACTGCCATAGAAATCGAGCGCGAACGCGCTATCGAAGTCAGTTGCGAGCGTTCATCTTCACTCAACACCAGTTCGGCCTCCGGTCGTCCCATGGGCATGTTGGTATCTCCCGTTCCGTTGATAGCAACATGCTACGAGACCATAGATTGGTCAACAACAGAACGGAACATGTAAACGACCAGCGCATTTCGTCAAAAACCAGTGCAGCCGATGGTCCGGTCCTTTACCCCGTTAATGACAATTCTGTAATCAACGAGCAAGGGTGCCGTCAACTATCCGATCCAATAATGACTGCACGGTCTCAACGCGAACAAGGCGCGTTCGAGTAGAGTCCCTCGCGTCGAGCGCCATGCCTGTCAGCATGGTGGGCGTAGCGCGCCTATATGACATGACCGCGCGACCGTTCACTTCCCGGCGTAGAAGGCACCGGTATCGCGGGGCTCCTTTGCCACATACGAGCTCCTTTTCCAAATATCTGGATCTCCATGAAAGCCCCGCGTTGCCTTGCGATCGTTCTCGTCCTGTTTGGTACCGGCGGTTGTGCGAATACTCGTCCGGTTCAATCAGGAACGGAGACACATGGACCCAGCGTGCGAACGTCCTCCTGGACGCCGGTCGCATGCCAGTACCTGCACGTGAAAGCGAACTGTGCGGCCTGAAATAGCCGCTTCTTTCACGGCACATTCGTTGTTCGCGACGGAGTGGCCATTCTGTTTGCATGCATCTCATACCAGGTTCGAGCCGACAGTTATATCGCTTCCAGCAGGTGATCAAACATGAGCACAGCTAAAGACTCCTCTTTTCTTGTCCGTCATTCCACGCTGAGCGCTTTCGTTGCAGCCATTGTCGCGGTCGTGGCGGGCGGATTCGGCTTTATGTATTCGGGCCTGTACGATGTGTCGGCCGCATCCGGACACAACCCGCTTGTTGCCTGGGCGTTGCATAAGACTTACCTTCAGTCGCTGCACCGGCATGCGGCCGGCATCCAGGTGCCGACCGACCTGATGACCGTCGCCAACGTCGAAGCTGGCGCC
Source organism: Paraburkholderia suaedae (assembly GCF_040812055.1). Taxonomy (NCBI): domain Bacteria; kingdom Pseudomonadati; phylum Pseudomonadota; class Betaproteobacteria; order Burkholderiales; family Burkholderiaceae; genus Paraburkholderia; species Paraburkholderia suaedae. Next base: position 312,748 of record NZ_JBFOAH010000004.1, read on the forward strand.
CGTCTCTACAAGGGCACTTGCGTCGCGTGTCACGGCGCGCCGGGGCAAACGCTGAGTCCGATCGGTCAGGGCATCCTTCCGCTCGCGCCGGAATTGCTAAGCGCAACGCGCCGCAACAACCCTCAGATGATGTTCTGGGTGATCAAAAACGGCGTGAAAATGACCGCGATGCCAGCATTCGGCAAAACGCAAGACGATCAGACGATCTGGAACTTGACGGCATTCCTCTATAAAGGACGCGGCATGTCTGCTCAAGACTTCGAAAAGCTAAGCGCAGGTAAACCTGACGCTTCCTTCAAGCCATTGCAGTTGCCGTAGTACTCGCCGTTCCGGCTATTTCGTTTGCACAATCGAACGCCGCTGATGACAGCGCCGCCTCGCACAACGGCACTGCGTCCAGCTACCGTGGTGTTGCCGATGGCATGTGATCGGCGTGCCTATCGCCTGGTTCCAGTTGGTCAGATGGCCAACGTTAAAACCCTTGGGGTCTTTTTTGCATGGTCTCTTATTTGTTGCTGCCAGCCCCTGTGCCGTACAAACCATTGTCGAATCCGCCCGCGCCTTGCGTCTTCTGATCCTTGGCCCCGGTTTTGCCGCGCGCCGTCGCCGGGCTGCCGTCCCGGGTTTGCGGCTTTTGCGATTCGTGAACGGCCGAGGCGGCCCGATCGGGCTGGGACCCCATCGGGGAAGTACGGTTTTCTTGCTGTGATGCGCCGCTGTTCTGGGGAATTTGCGCAATACCGCATGGGCTTGCAGCGAGCATCGCGATTCCCACTGCCAGCGACGCCCAGCCGCTCGACGCGCGGCGGGTGGTTAGAAAGCGAAGATTCAGTGTCATGACAGAAACCTGCCCATAGAGGGTGAAAGGAAAATCGCGACCAACTGTAAAGGTGGATGAATTACTTAAAACGACGCAGCACGATGAATGCCCGGAATTGTTAAACAGGCTGCGACGCTTCATATTTGTCGCATTGCGGGATAACAAGATACCTCGCTGCAGCATTGAGCACGGGCATCTATAATCTCAATCAGTATCCCCGAAAAGAGCTGAGGCCATTAATGACCCATATGTCCCGGCGACAATTCATGAAGGTTTCCGCCACCACGCTCGCCGGATCGAGTCTAGCCCTGATGGGCTTCTCGCCGACACCCGCGTTAGCGGAAGTCCGTCAGTACAAATTGTCGCGCACGACCGAAACCCGCAATACCTGCCCGTACTGTTCGGTGGGCTGCGGCATCCTGATGTACGGACTGGGCGACAACGCCAAGAACGCGAAGTCCAGCATCATCCACATCGAAGGCGATCCCGACCATCCTGTCAATCGCGGCACACTTTGCCCGAAGGGCGCGAGCCTGATCGACTTCATTCATAGTCCGAGCCGGTTGAAAGTTCCCGAGTACCGCGCGGCAGGATCCAATGAATGGACACGCATCTCGTGGGAAGACGCGCTTGACCGCATCGCCAAACTGATGAAGGAGGACCGCGATGCCAACTTCGTCGAGACGACGAAAGACGGCAAGAAGGTCAATCGCTGGCTGACCACCGGCATGCTGGCCGCCTCTGCCGGTAGTAATGAAGTAGGCTATTTGACGCACAAGACTGTCCGCAGTCTTGGCATGCTCGCGTTCGACAATCAAGCACGTGTCTGACACGGCCCGACGGTGGCAGGTCTTGCCCCGACGTTTGGCCGTGGAGCGATGACGAACCATTGGGTCGACATCAAGAACGCGGATGTGATTCTCGTGATGGGCGGCAATGCGGCCGAGGCGCACCCATGCGGTTTCAAATGGGTCACGGAAGCCAAAGCGCACCGCAAGGCGCGATTGATCGTGGTCGACCCGCGCTTTACGCGCACGGCGTCGGTCGCCGACTATTACGCGCAGATCCGGACCGGCTCGGACATTGTGTTCCTGGGCGGGGTGATCAACTATCTGCTCACCAACGACAAGATCCAGCACGAGTACGTGAAGAATTACACGGACATGTCGTTCATCGTCCGTGAGGATTTTTCGTTTACCGACGGTCTGTACTCCGGCTACGACGCCGAAAAGCGCAGCTACGACAAGAGCTCGTGGGACTATGAGCGCGGCGACGACGGCTTTGCCAAGGTCGATCCGACGCTGCAAGACCCGCGCTGCGTCTATCAGCTGATGAAACAGCACTACTCGCGCTATACGCCCGAGCAGGTGGAGAAAATTTGCGGCACGCCGAAGGAGAAGTTCCTGCACGTGTGTGAGATGCTGGCATCGACGGCGGTCCCCGGACGCGCCGGCACGGTGCTCTACGCGCTCGGCTGGACCCATCACTCGGTCGGCTCGCAGATCATCCGCACCGGCGCGATGATGCAATTGCTGCTGGGCAACATCGGCATCGCGGGCGGCGGCATGAACGCGTTGCGCGGCCATTCGAACATCCAGGGCCTGACCGACCTCGGCCTGATGTCAAACCTGTTGCCGGGCTACATGACGCTGCCGATGGAAGCGGAGCAGGACTACGATGCGTACATCACGAAGCGCGCCACGCAGCCGCTGCGGCCGAATCAGTTGAGCTACTGGCGCAACTATCGCGCATTCCACGTCAGCTTCATGAAGTCGTGGTGGGGCGACAATGTCACGGCCGAGAACAACTTCGGCTTCGACTATCTGCCGAAGCTCGACAAGTCATACGACATGCTGCAGGTCTTCGAGCTGATGAACCAGGGCAAGATGACCGGCTACATCGCGCAGGGTTTCAACCCGCTTGCCGCGGCGCCGAACAAGGCCAAGATCGGCGCGAGCCTGGCCAAGCTGAAGTGGCTCGTGATCATGGACCCGCTCGCCACGGAAACCTCCGAGTTCTGGAAGAACCACGGCGTTTTCAACGACGTCGATACGGCCTCGATCCAGACCGAAGTGTTCCGTCTGCCGACCACCTGTTTCGCGGAGGAGCGCGGCTCGCTGGTCAGTTCGAGCCGCGTGCTGCAGTGGCACTGGCAGGGCGCGGAGGGCCCCGGCGAAGCGAAGAGCGATCTCGAGATCATGGCGGGGCTGTGGTTGCGCATTCGCAATGCTTATAGAAAGGACGGCGGCAAGTACCCCGATCCGATCCTCAACATGAGCTGGCCATATGCCGATCCGGAAAGCCCGACGCCCGAAGAACTCGCGATGGAGTTCAACGGGAAGGCCCTCGCCGACGTCACCGATCCGACCGACAAAACCAAGGTGCTCGCGAAGAAGGGCGAACAGCTGGCGAGCTTCGCGCAGTTGCGCGACGACGGCAGCACCGCGAGCGGCTGCTGGATCTTCTGCGGATCGTGGACTCAGGCGGGCAATCAGATGGGCCGCCGCGACAACTCCGACCCGACCGGCATCGGCAATACGCTGAACTGGGCGTGGGCATGGCCGGCGAACCGGCGGATTCTGTACAACCGCGCTTCGTGCGACCTGAGCGGCAAGCCGTTTGATCCAAAGCGCAAGCTGATCGCGTGGAACGGCCGCGCGTGGACGGGTGCCGACATCCCCGACTTCAAGGCCGATGAGCCGCCCGAGAACGGCATGAATCCGTTCATCATGAACCCGGAGGGCGTGGCGCGTTTCTTCGCGCGCGACGGTCTGGTGGAAGGGCCGTTCCCCGAGCACTACGAGCCGTTTGAAACGCCGCTCGGCTACAACCCGCTGCATCCGGACAACAAGGCGGTCGTCAGCAACCCGGCGGCGCGCGTGTTCCCCGACGACCGGGCCGCGTTCGGCACGCACGAGAACTTCCCGCATACCGCGACCACTTATCGTCTGACCGAGCATTTCCACTACTGGACCAAGCATGCGCATCTGAACGCGATCATTCAGCCGGAACAGTTCGTGGAGATCGGCGAGGATCTGGCGAAAGAGGTCGGCGTGGTGGCGGGGGACCGCATCAAGGTGTCGTCCAATCGCGGGCACGTGATCGCCGTGGCGCTCGTCACCAAGCGGATCAAAACGCTGACAATCGAAGGGAAGAAAGTACAGACGGTCGGTTTGCCATTGCACTGGGGCTTCAAGGGACTCACGAGGCCCGGCTATCTCGTCAATACGCTGACGCCCTCCGTGGGCGATGGGAATTCGCAAACACCGGAATTCAAGTCGTTCCTCGTCAAGGTCGAAAAGGCATAAGGAAAAGAGATGGCACTGCAATCACTGGATATCAAACGCATGTCGGCCACCACCGTGCCCGCGCCGCAAGCGCGCGAGCCGGCTACCGGCACGGTCGCCAAGCTCATCGACGTGTCGAAGTGCATTGGCTGCAAGGCATGTCAGACCGCCTGCATGGAGTGGAACGACCTGCGTGACGAAGTCGGCACGAACGTCGGCGTGTACGACAACCCGGCCGATCTGACCGAACATTCGTGGACCGTGATGCGCTTCTCCGAATACGAGAACGCGCAAGGCGATCTGGAGTGGCTCATCCGCAAGGATGGCTGCATGCACTGCGAGGATCCGGGCTGTCTGAAGGCCTGCCCGGCGCCTGGCGCGATCGTGCAGTACACGAATGGCATCGTGGATTTCCACGAGGAAAACTGTATTGGCTGCGGCTATTGCATCACTGGCTGCCCCTTCAACGTGCCGCGCATTTCGAAGAAGGATCATCGCGCGTACAAGTGCACGCTGTGTTCGGATCGCGTGGCGGTGGGCCAGGAACCGGCATGCGTGAAGACCTGCCCCACGGGCGCGATCATGTTCGGCACCAAGGAGGACATGCATCAGCAGGCCGCGGACCGGATCGTGGATCTGAAGGAGCGGGGTTTCGAGAACGCCGGCCTGTACGATCCCGCTGGGGTGGGGGGCACGCACGTTATGTACGTGCTGCATCATGCCGATCGTCCGACGCTGTATCACGGCTTGCCGGACAATCCGAAGATCAGCGCGATGGTTGGGCTGTGGAAAGGGTTGGCGAAGCCGCTGGCGCTGGCCGGCATCGCGTTCGCGGCGGTGGCCGGTTTCTTCCATTACACGCGTGTCGGTCCGAACGAGGTGACGGAAGAGGACGAAGTCGAAGCCCAGCGCGAAGCCGACGAAGCGCGCCGTTCGAGGGAGGTATCCAATGAAGCATCCTGAGCATACCCCGCTGAAGGACGTGAAGGGCAATCGCCTGATCGTGCGCTACACGCCGAACGAGCGCACGAATCACTGGATCACCGCGATCTCGTTCGTGTTGCTGGCGATCTCCGGCCTCGCTATGTTTCATCCGGCGATGTCGTGGCTCTACGCGATTCTCGGCGGGGGGCAATGGACGCGGATTCTGCATCCGTTCATCGGCTGCGTGATGTTCGTGTCGTTCCTGATTCTTGCGTTGCGCTTCTGGCATCACAACTATCTCGACAAAGCCGACATGCAGTGGGTGCGGCAGATCGGCGACGTGCTCAACAATCGCGAGGACAAACTGCCCGCGATCGGCAAATACAACGCCGGTCAGAAGCTGTTGTTCTTCACGATGGTAGTCTGCCTCGTGTTGCTGCTCGCAAGCGGCATCGTGATCTGGCGGCGTTACTTCTCGTTCTATTTCCCGATCGGGGTCATCCGGCTCGCAGCGGTGGTGCATGCGGCCGCGGCGTTCGTGCTGATGGTCGGCATCGTCGTGCATATCTATGCGGCGTTGTGGATCAAGGGCTCGGTCGGCGCGATGACGCGCGGCACCGTAACCTATGGCTGGGCGAGAAAGCATCATCCGAACTGGTTCAAGGAAATCATCGGCAAGTAACAGCAGCGCGTTCCCAACGCACTGCCCACCGAGCCGCCGCGCTCATTCGATGAAGCGCGGCGGCTCTTCAGTTTCCGGCGCGGTTGTCAGCGCAGTTTTCAGAGGTCGATACTTTGGTTCAACGCATTCTTGAAGCCGGCGATATCGAGTCGCTCGATCACTCGGCGATTCCGCGCATTCGCACGCCCGAGCGGCTCGCGGTGTTCGCGCCGCGGGCCGCGCGCCTGCGCCAGCTCGCGGCCCGCGACAATCCGATCGCCGGCTATCTGCGACTGATGGCCGTGCTCGCCGACGCCCAGCAAGCGGTGATCACGAGCTTCAAGGCGCAGCCGCCCACCCCCGAGTCGATCGCGAGCGCGCAACAGCATTCGATGCCGCTGATTCCGGCGCTCTCCGGCATGCGCGATCCGGCGTGGCGCGACGTGCTGCGCCAGTTGCTCGACAGAATCGAGGGCGCGAGCCCGCTCACGCCGCCGCTCGAAGCGCTGGTCGCCCGCTTGCGCACGCTCGACACCGCCACGCTCGAAGCGCAGGCCGATGCGCTCTTCGCGCAACGCCTGGACGAAGTCGATCCGGCCAGCGCGCCGTTCATCATGGCCGCGCTGCAGGTGGTCTGGACCGATCTCGCCGCCGACATCGACAAGCGCCAGGTGCCGTATATCGAAACGCTCGGCCTGTGTCCCGTGTGCGGATCGCATCCGGTGGCGAGCACGGTCCGCGTGGGCGGCGTTTATGACAATTACCGCTACCTGCAATGCGGCTTGTGCTCGACCGAGTGGCACATGGTGCGCTCCAAATGCTCGAACTGCGATTCGACCAAGGGCATTGCCTATCACGCGGTCGGCTCGCCGGACGCCGACGACGCCACGCGGCAAGCCGAAGCGAAAGACGCCGCGCTCAAGGCGGAGTCGTGCGACGAATGCCATACTTACCGGAAGATAGGCATTCAGTCGAAGGACTACGACTTCGATCCGTTCGCGGACGATCTCGCCAGCCTCACGCTGGATCTGCTGATGGGGGCGGAGGGTTATCGGCGCGCGTCGCCGCATCCGTGGCTGTGGCCCGAGCAGGCCGGCGGCGCGGAGGAGCCCGCCGACGAGCCCGGCTCCGACTAGCATCGGCCGGATGCGTCTAGCGGACACGACTAAAAGGGATTGCTTCGTGAGCGATGTGAGCGGCTCGGAATTGCGCGCACTGATGGCGCGTGTGCCGTCGGTGGAAAAGGTCATGGCGTCGGCGGAATTCGCCGCGCTGATCAGCGAATATGGGCGCACGCAGCTGCTGGACGCCGTGCGCGCGGCGCTCGACGCGTGGCGCGCGAGCGCCCAATCGGGCGGCGCGTCGGTCGGTGAGCTCGACATCCCGCAACTGCATGCAACCATCGCAGCTTCGCTGCGCCGGCGCAACGAATCGCGCTTGCGCAGCGTATTCAATCTGACCGGCACTGTGCTGCACACCAATCTCGGCCGCGCGCTATTGCCCGACGAAGCGGTGCAGGCCGTGACGAAAGCGCTCACGCAACCCGCCAACCTCGAGTTCGATCTCGGCACCGGCAAGCGCGGCGACCGCGACGATCTGATCGACGAACTCATCTGCGAATTGACCGGCGCCGAAGCCGCAACCGTGGTCAACAACAACGCTGCCGCGGTGCTGCTCACGCTGTCCGCGCTGGCAGGGAAGAAGGAAGTCGTCGTGTCGCGCGGCGAGCTGGTCGAGATCGGCGGCGCGTTTCGCATTCCCGACATCATGAGCCGCGCGGGCGCGAAGCTGCGCGAAGTTGGCACGACCAATCGCACGCATCTGCGGGACTACGAGGAAGCCATCGGCCCGCAGACCGCGCTGCTCATGAAAGTCCACGCGAGCAATTACGCGATCCACGGTTTCACCAAAGAGGTCGCCCTCGACGAAATCGCGTCGCTTGCGCATGCGCGCGGCCTTGCGGTTGCCGTGGATCTTGGCAGCGGCACGCTGGTCGATCTGAGTCAATGGGGCCTGCCGCGCGAGCCGACCGTGCGCCAGACTGTCGAAGCCGGCGCCGACCTCGTCACGTTCAGCGGCGACAAGCTGCTCGGCGGTCCGCAAGCCGGCTTGATCGTCGGGCGGCGCGATCTGATCGCGAAGATCAAGAAGCATCCGCTCAAACGCGCACTGCGCGTCGGCAAGCTCACGCTGGCGGCGTTGGAGCCCGTGCTTCAGTTATATCGCGCGCCGGAGAAACTGGCGGAACGGCTGACTACGTTGCGTCTGCTCACGCGTCCCGCCGACGACATCCACCTTGCCGCGCAGCGCGTGCAGCCTGCGTTGCAGCGCGCGATCGGCGAGCGCTACGCGGTGCTTGCGGAGCCTATGTTCAGCCAGATCGGCAGCGGCGCGTTGCCCATCGACGTGCTGCCGAGCTACGGCCTCGTCGTGAGAATGGCCGACGGCAAACGCGGCGGCCGTCACCTGCTCGCGCTGGAAAAGGTGCTGCGCGAGATGGCGCGGCCGGTGATCGGCCGTATCGCAGAGGACGCATTGCGCCTCGATCTGCGCTGCCTCGAAGCCGCCGATGAAGCGCAACTGATTGCGCAACTGCTCGACCAACCGAAGGACACGCACGCATGATCGTCGGTACGGCGGGACATATCGACCACGGTAAAACGAGCCTGGTGAAGGCATTGTCGGGCGTCGATACGGATCGTCTCAAGGAAGAAAAAGCGCGCGGCATTTCGATCGAACTCGGCTACGCGTACGTGCCGCTCGAGAACGGCGACGTGTTGGGTCTGATCGACGTGCCGGGCCACGAAAAGCTCGTGCACACGATGACCGCGGGCGCGAGCGGAATCGATTTCGCGCTGCTCGTGATCGCCGCCGACGACGGTGTGATGCCGCAAACGCGCGAGCATCTGGCGATCGTGCAACTGCTCGGCATTCAGCGCGGGGCGATCGCGTTGACCAAGGTGGATCGCGTGGACGCGCAGCGCTTGCACGAAGTGCGCGACGAGGTGACCGGGTTTCTGAGCGGTAGCGCGCTGCACGATGCGCCGGTGTTCGAGACGTGTGCGATGCGCGCCGACGATCCCGGCGTGGCTGCGCTAAAAGCGCATCTGCACAAGGCGGCCGCGACATGGCATAGGAAGCGTGCTGACGGCCTGTTCCGTCTTGCGATCGATCGCGTCTTCACGCTCGCGGGGCAGGGCACGATCGTCACCGGGACGGTGCTCTCCGGGCGCGTGGCCGTCGGCGATACGATGCTGCTCGCGCCGCAGAATCAGCCGGTGCGTGTGCGCAGCATCCATGCCCAGAATCGCCCGGCCGAGGCCGGACGAGCTGGCGAGCGTTGCGCGTTGAACCTCGCGGGTATCGAGAAGAGCGCCATCGAGCGCGGCGACTGTGTGGTCGATCCGCGTCTGTCGCAAGCATCGGAGCGAATCGACGCCATGCTGACGCTGCTCGCCGACGCGCCGTTCGCGCTCCAGCATTGGACGCCGCTGCACGTGCACCTGGGCACGCAGCATCAGGTTGCGCATGTGGCGTTGCTCGAAGGCGAAACGCTCGACGCCGGTCGGCGCGCACGCGTGCAGCTCGTGTTCGAGCGGCCGGTGTGCGCGGTGCCGGGCGACCGCTTCGTCGTGCGCAATGCGCAGGCCGATCGCACGGTGGGCGGTGGCCATGTGCTCGATCCGTTTGCGCCGTCGCGCAAGCGGCGCTCGCCTGAGCGGCTTGCGTGGCTCGATGCGATCCAGACCATGCTCGACACCGGCGCGCTTGATCCGATGTTCGCGAGGTCCTCGCAAGGTTTGTCGCGCGCATTGCTGGAACGATTGACGGACCTGCCGGCGGCCGCGCTCGCCTTGCCGTCCGGCACGCGAGTTGTCGATCTGCCCGGTCACGATGCGTTGCTCGTTGCCGACGTATCATGGCAGACCTTGACCAACCGGCTGACCGAGACGCTTGGGCAGTACCACGAGCGCTCGCCTGACGAAGTAGGGCCCGACGCGTCGCGCTTGCGGCGAATCGCGGCGCCTCTGGTGGACGATGCGTTGTGGCGCGCGTTAGTCGACGATGCCGCTGCGCGCGGCGAGATCGTCAAACAGGGGCCCTGGCTGCATTTGCCCGGTCACACCGTAACGCTCGACGACGCCGACCGCGCGCTCGCGGCCGCGCTGCTACCTGAAGTCAAGGCAGGGCGTTTCGATCCGCCGTGGGTTCGGGATCTGGCCAACGCGCACGGCGTGCCCGAGGAGCGCGTGCGTCGATTGATGCGCAAACTTGCGCGGCAGGGTGAGCTTTTTCAGGTCGTGCATGATCTCTTTTATCACCGGGAGGCGATTCGCGAACTGGCCTCGATCGCGGCAGCCGAGGCTGGGAAGAACGCGGGCACGGTAGCAGCTGCGCCGTTCCGCGATGTCACCGGTCTGGGGCGCAAACGTGCGATCCAGCTCCTGGAGTTTTTCGACCGGGTTGGATATACTCGCTTCCACCACGGCCTGCATATGATGCGCACGGATAGTCGTTGTCTTCATTTGCTCTGATCGTGATCGTTGATCGTCGTCGTGTAATTCAATCACCGTAGGAAGGCATTCGTATCCGGTGGTGCGGCTGGGCTTCAAACCCAGTTGAGGGCGTCAGACGCTCTTAGGTCGGTTCGACTCCGGCTGCCTTCCGCCCTGTTTCTGATAAGGGCTCTCGCGCAAATGTCGTCTAGCAATTGTCAGGCGGCCTTCGGGTGCGCGACGATGTCTACCTGCACCATCACCCTCACAGACCAGGACGAGCCCAAAGCTGGCCCCTCTAGCCAAGCGGTGTGGACTTCTGAATATCCACTTGCTTTACCGGCGGAGGGAAGTCTGGGCTCACCGGACACCGCTCCTGCTTACTGACGTCTCGAGGGAGAGGCGATCCGTCAAACAAACCCTAGTTGGCTCATCAGTCGTATCCGCCATTGAGGCCGAAGCCCGTTGATGGTCGATACCGGTCCTCTGTAGCAAGGTGACGCATCGGCGCCAACCAGGTAACTTCACATCACTGGCAAATGCAGAAGATGCGGATGTGCGAGCGTGTCGGCGATCGCGCGGAGTGCCCGCTCGCATTCAATCCGATTCTTCGAGCCTCCCAGACATACGCGCAGCGCGTTGGGTGGATTGCCGTCGGTCGAGAACGCTACGGCGGCGACAGCGGCAATGCCTTGGCTACGCAACTGCAGCGCCAGTTCCGAAGCATTCCAGCCGCCTTCGCGGGGAATCGGCAGCCACAGATGAAAGCCGTCCGGATGCGCGTCATAGGACGACGCGCCGAGCACGCGAGCGGCAATCGCCTGGCGCGCTTTCGACTCGCTGCGAATCGCGCTGAGCATCTCTTGCGCGGTGCCCTCGACAACCCACTGTGTGGCGAGCGACACCGTAAATGGACTCGCCATCACGGTGGTCGCGCGCAGTGCGCCCGCCAGGCGCTGTGCCTGACGCGGAGTCGGCGCGTGCAGATACGCGACGCGCAACCCGGCACCCAGATTCTTCGACATTCCCGTTATGTAGTAAGTGAGCTCAGGCGCGAAACTCGCCAGCGTGGCCGGCGCTTGCTGCGGCAACATCGCATATGCATCGTCCTCGATGATCGGCACGCTATAGCGCAATGCCACGTCGGCGAGCGCCTCACGCCGCCTGTGCGTGAGCGTCAGCGTGCTCGGGTTCTGCAGCGTCGGATTGCAATACAGCGCGCTCGGCTTGTCGGTCTTGCAGAGCGCTTCGAACGCATGCGCCAGTGGCCCTTCGTCATCGCGCGCGAGCGCCTGCAAACGCACCCCCAGTTGCGCTGCGATGGCCTTGATGCCTGGATAGGCGAGCGTGTCGAGACAGATGGTTGCACCCGGGCGAGCCAGCTGCGAGACGAGTGCGACGAGCGCGCTGTGAATGCCCGGACACACCAGCACGTTGTCCGGCGAGCAATGAGTGAGGCGGCGCTTTAACCACTCTGTGCCCGCCGCCTTGTCGGCCGGCGTGCCGCCGAAATCCTGATAACGCAACAGTTGGTACGGGTCGCTATTCGCCATCAGACGGGCGGCGGATTCACTCAGGAGTGCGGCATAGTCAGCGGGCTCGGGAGGCGTGTTCATCGTCATTTCGATGCTGCTGCCACCGCTTAGCGGCAGCGTCGCGGTGCGGCCGCGCACGAAAGTGCCGCTGCCGGCGCGCGAATCGAGCAGGCCGCGCTTTTTCGCCTCGGCATAGGCGCGTGCCACGGTGGTGTAGTTCAGTGCGAGTTCGTCGGCCAGATCGCGCAGGCCCGGCAGTCGGTCGCGCGGGCGCAGGCGTCCGGTCGCGAGATCTTCTTCTATCAGGTCCGGGATCGCGAGATAGGCCGGTTTGCGGATTTCGGCAAGACGTTTGATCCAGTGGTGAGTCGGGCTACTCATGGTGTTCATTGAAATGGAAGGCTATCGGAAAAGACGTCAGGTAGGTTCGAATCAGCCTTGCTAAGTGATCGCATTACGTGGCCTGACTGATCGGATCGATTGGGCGGGGCAGTTGGGTCGATTGTGGTGAGTGATCGCACCGGGATGGCGCACTCGCACCATAGGATCGCACCCGGGTCGTGCGATCAGCGCCCACACGGCCGCTTCAATCGGCGCGGTTGGTTGTACGCAACCTTCGGGCCAAAAAAAATTTCGGCGCGCTTAACGAATGATCGTCTGTTTGATTGGAAAGTGATCGCATGAGTGGCGGCGATCAGTGGCATGACCGTTGCGTTATAGGGCTCGGCGCAAACGTAAAGCGGCGCCTTGATATGAGGTTGTATTTCCCGTTCAAGCAAATCACACTGGAGAGTGCCATGCCGGCTGTCAATAAACCGCTGCATCAGAAGGGCGATTACCTGGTCGACTACGAAGAGAAAGTCTTCGAAGACGTGAAGGCCGAGCCCGGTGAAAAGGCGCTCGTCACCTTTCATACGGTGGCGTTCGAAGGCTCGATAGGCTTCGTCAATCTTCTGCAAGCCACACGTCTGCAGCGCAAAGGTTTCGAAACGTCGGTGCTGCTCTATGGCCCGGGCGTGACGCTCGGTCTGCAGCGAGGTTTCCCGACGCTCGGCGACGAAGCGTTCCCGGGTCATCTGAACTTCAATAAGCAACTGATGAAGTTCATGGAAGAGGGCGGCAAGGTATACGCGTGCCGTTTCGCATTGCAGGCGCTGTATGGGCATGGCGAAGCCTCGCTGATCGAAGGGATTCGCCCGATCAGCCCGCTCGACGTGCTGGACATCCAGCTTCTTCATCGCAAGGACAATGCACTGGTCATCCACACCTGGACGGTCTGAGCACAGGCGGCTAACACCATGTCTGAAAAACGCATCGTTCGTGCCGCCGCAGTCCAGATTTCACCGGACTTCGAGCGCAGCGACGGCACCCTGAACAAGGTTTGTGAGGCGATCGATCAGGCGGCGCGCGAAGGCGTGCAACTGATCGTGTTTCCCGAGACCTTCGTACCGTATTACCCGTACTTCTCGTTTGTCCGGCCGCCGGTTGCCTCCGGCGCCGACCACATGCGGCTTTATGAAGAAGCGGTCGTGGTGCCTGGTCCCGTGACGCAGGCGGTGGCCGAGCGGGCCCGCCTGCATCGCATGGTCGTCGTGCTCGGGGTGAACGAGCGCGATCACGGCAGCTTGTACAACACGCAGCTGATCTTCGATGTGGATGGGCAACTGTTGCTCAAGCGCCGCAAGATCACGCCGACGTTCCATGAACGGATGATCTGGGGGCAAGGCGATGCGGCGGGACTGAAGGTCGTGCGAACCGATGTGGCGCGCGTGGGTGCGCTCGCCTGCTGGGAGCACTACAACCCGCTGGCGCGCTACGCGTTGATGACGCAGCACGAGGAAATTCACTGCAGTCAGTTTCCGGGCTCGCTGGTGGGGCCGATTTTCACCGAGCAGATCGAAGTGACGATCCGCCATCATGCGCTCGAGTCAGGCTGCTTCGTCGTCAACGCCACCGGGTGGCTGACCGACGCGCAGATTGCATCTGTCACGAGCGATACGAATCTGCAGAAGGCGCTGCGTGGCGGCTGCAATACGGCAATCGTGTCACCCGAGGGGCAGCATCTGGCTGCGCCGCTGCGCGAAGGCGAAGGCATGGTGATCGCCGATCTCGACATGGCACTGATCACCAAGCGCAAACGCATGATGGATTCGGTCGGCCACTATGCGCGGCCCGAATTGCTGAGCCTCGCCATCAACGAACGGCCCGCTACGACAGTGTCGCCGATGCCGTCGCCGGGCAATGCGTGGAGCGCCTCGTCCAGCACCGATTCCAACTCAACCACGGGATGCCGCGATGAATTCCAGCGAGACCTTGCCGGCCGCGAGCCGGCAATTGATGACTGAATTGCAGTCGGTCGGCTTGCGGCTGGCCGATCCAGGTACCGGCGTCGCCAGCCGGCGCGGTGGCGCGGGACCGTCCGATCACAAGGCCGTCACCGTGGATGGCGTGACCATCATGGTGCCGGTGCATACGAACACTGCCTGGCATTCGCCGTTCGTCGCCGCGCCTGCCGATGCGAACGGCACAAGCGCATTGCTGCGCGGCACGATTCCGATCGCCAATATCAGCTTTCCAAAGGGGCCGCGCTTTTACGCCATGCAGACGCTCGACGGCGTGCCGTACTCGCACATCGCAACGCTGCATAGCGCGGATGTGCTGGCGAGCACCGTGCTGCAAACCTGCATTCGCTATGAGAGCCGCCGCAAGACGTGCAAGTTCTGCGCGATCGGTCAATCGCTTGCTGCGGGCCGCACGATTGCGCGCAAGACACCCGAGCAGCTAGCCGAAGTCGCGCGTGCGGCAGTGCTGCTGGACAGTGTCAAACATATGGTGCTGACGACCGGCACGCCGCCCACCAGCGATCGCGGCGCGCAGATTCTCTGCGAGAGTGCGTTCGCGATCAGGGCCGCGGTCGACCTGCCGATCCAGGCGCAATGCGAACCACCGGACGACGATCAATGGTTCGCGCGCATGAAGGCGAGCGGTATCGATACGCTCGGCATGCATCTGGAAGTGGTGACGCCGTCGTTGCGCGAACGGATCATGCCGGGCAAATCGGGCGTGCCGCTGTCGCGCTATATGGAAGCGTTCAAGGCGTCAGTCGCCGTGTTCGGACGGGGACAGGTGAGCACGTACATCCTCGCGGGGCTCGGTGATACCGCCGAAGCGATTCTCGCGATTTCGCGCGAGTTGATCGATCTGGGCGTGTATCCGTTTGTCGTGCCATTCGTGCCGATCAGCGGCACGCCGCTTGAGGATCATCCCGCGCCGTCGCCGGAGTTCATGAAGTCGGTGCTGCAGCCGCTCGGCTCAATGCTCGCTGCGGCTGAAATGCGCTCAGCGGACATCAAGGCCGGCTGCGGCAAGTGCGGCGCGTGCTCGTCCCTTTCTTCGTACGAGGTGTGATCATGTTTGGCGAAGCGATTGCGGGTGTATCGGGTGAACTGAACGACCTGGATGTTGCACCGGCGTTTTACGCGCCGACCGAATACCGGATCAAGTGGACCACGCTGCAGTGGGAAGCCGATGAAGCGTACAAGCTGCGGCGCGCGGTGTTCTGCATCGAGCAGGGCATCTTCGTCGGCGACGACCGCGACGAGATCGACGAGCGTGCGCAGCAACTGGTGGCGGTAAGTTGTATTGCAGGGATGCCGGAGCAGGTGGTCGGCACCGTGCGCATCCATGAGGAAGAGCCTGGCGTCTGGTTCGGTTCGCGGCTTGCCGTGCACGCTGCGTTTCGCCGTCACGGCAAGATCGGTGCAACGCTGATCCGTCTCGCCGTGACGAGCGCGCATGCGCTCGGCTGTCAGACGTTCCTCGCGCATGTGCAGAGCCAGAACGTGCCGCTGTTTCGCCGTTTGCGTTGGGATGTACTTGCAGAGGAAAAAATGCTCGGCCGTCCGCATCATCTGATGCAGGCGCAGCTTGACCACTACCCGCCGTGCACGACACCGCACAGCGGCTTTGTCGCGTGGTCTCGGAGCGGCTCATGAGTCTGGCGGAGCTGGTCACCAGTTTGCGCGAAAGCCGCGGCTTTCGGCACAAGACCGACATTGCCGGCGTCGTGTCGTCGCTGGCGCGACATCTGCCGGGCGGTGTCGGCGACCTCGGCCAGGCAGTGGCGGTAGGCGACGATTGCGCGGCCTTGCCGGATGGCGACGGTTACCTTTTGTTCGCCATCGAAGGCATGGTCAGCGACTTCGTGCAGGCCATGCCCTGGTTCGCCGGCTACAGCAGCGTGATGGTCAACGTCAGCGATATCTATGCGATGGGCGGGCGGCCGCTCGCGGTCGTGGATGCGCTGTGGAGCGATGGCATCGACGCGGCTCACGAGGTGCTCGCGGGAATGGTGGCTGCCTCGGTGGCATACGGGGTGCCGATTGTCGGCGGACACACCAATGCGCGAAGCGATCAGGCGCAACTGGCCGTGTCGATCCTGGGCCGCGCTAACGCGCTGTTGTCGAGCTTCAACGCGAGACCTGGCGACCGCCTCCTGATGGCGGTCGATCTGCGCGGCCGCTTCGAGGAACCGTATCCGTTCTGGAATGCTTCAGTCGGAGCGCCGGCTGCGCGTCTGCGCGACGACCTTGAGTTGTTGCCGCAGTTAGCCGAGAACGGGCTGTGTGATGCGGCAAAAGATATCAGCATGGCGGGTACGCTGGGCACCGCATTGATGTTACTCGAATGTTCGCGGGTCGGCGCTCGCATCGATGTCGATGCGATCCCGAAGCCGGTTGACGTGCCGCTCGCGCGTTGGCTCACCGCGTTTCCGAGCTTCGGCTACCTGCTCTCGGTGCGTGAAGCGGACGTCGAACGCGTGCAGGCGCGATTCAAGGCCCGCTCGCTGGCCTGCGCGGAGATTGGGACGATAGACGCAACGCGCCAGGCGGTCGTCCATCGCGGTGACGAGGCGGCAGTGTTGTGGGACTTCAGCGGCGAGTCGTTTATCGTCCCGGCGGATCAGGCGACGCAATGAGCATCGACGCATTGCGGATTGCGCTGCTGACACACTCGCTCAATCCGCGCGGCGGCGTCGTGCATACGCTCGAGCTGGCGAGCTCACTCAGTGCCCGCCCGCCGTCATGTCGACGGGCCTATCGCGCGTGGCTGGCGCAGCCGGCGCTTGTTATTCACTGAGTCATCGGAATAAGGGAATGTCTATGCCTGTCATGCACTTCCGGATTCAATGGCCCGACGGCGACGAAGCGAATTGTTATTCGCCGTCGCAGGTGGTCAGCGAGTTTTTTACGCCGGGCCATGCTTATCCGCTCGACGATTTTGTCAGACGCTCGCGCGAGGCGCTGAACATTGCCTCCGAGCGCGTGCGGCAGAAGTACGGCTTCGCCTGTTCGGCGGCGATGGATCAGCTCACGCAGATCGAACAGGACGCAAACCGCTTTCGCGATCGACCCGACGCGACCGTCAAGGTCATCGAACTGCTCTGAACCCAGCCTGAACCGTTGAACGTGGTGAGCCGGGCGGCAGCGCCACAACGGTGAGGCGAATTATTATCTGCAAGGACGCATCATGTCGAATACAGCGCACTCTGTAAGCGCCGGGACGCACGAGAATAGCCACTACAGCGTGCTCGTCGTCGGTGGGGGGCAGGCCGGCCTGTCGATCAGCTACTATCTGAAACAGGCCGGCGTCGACCACCTCGTCGTCGAGAAGGACACTGTCACGCATACCTGGCGCAATCAGCGCTGGGACGCGTTCTGTCTCGTCACGCCGAACTGGCAGTGCGCGCTGCCGGGCTACCCCTACCCGGGCGACGATCCGCATGGCTTTATGACGAAGGATGAAATCATCGCGTATCTCGACGGCTTCATTGCGATGGTCGATGCGCCGGTAATCGAGCACACACAGGTACTACGCGTGAAGCGCCTGGACGACGGCACCTTTGCGGTAGCGACGAGCCAGGGCGATTTCACCGCCGATCAAGTCGTGGTGGCGTCGGGCGGTTATCACACGCCGATCGTGCCGCGCATGGCTGAACGCCTGCCCGCGCCGATCTTGCAGTTACAGTCGTCGCAATATCGCAACCCGCAGGCGCTGCCCGACGGTGCGGTGCTGGTGGTGGGATCGGGGCAGTCCGGTGCGCAGATCGCCGAGGACCTGCATCTGGCCGGCCGCAAGGTGGTGCTCGCGGTGGGCGAGGCGCCACGCTGTGCGCGCTTTTACCGCGGGCGCGATGTGGTGGACTGGCTGGCCGACATGAAATACTACGACATGCCGGTGGAAAAGCATCCCTTGCGTGAAGGGGTGCGTGACAACACCAATCACTATGTGACCGGCCGCGACGGCGGACGCGATATCGATCTTCGCAAGTTCGCGGCCGAAGGCATGGAGTTGTACGGACGACTCGACGATCTGCGCAACGGGTGGCTACACTTCACGCCGAACCTCGCCGCCAATCTCGACGATGCCGACGATACCTATAACCGCATCAACGCGAGCATCGATGGCTTCATTGAAAGGAACGGTATCGATGCACCGCCCGGCGGTCTCTATGAGCCTTTATGGCAGCCGCCTCACGAGCGTACGACGCTCGAACTCGCAGGCAGCGGCATTACATCGATTATCTGGTGCATTGGCTTTACGCCGGACTTCAGCTGGATCGACGCCCCTGTGTTCAACGGCCGGGGTTATCCGGCGCACGCGCGCGGCGTCACGCCGGTCGAAGGGCTCTACTTCATCGGCTTGCCCTGGCTGCATACGTGGGGCTCCGGGCGTTTTTCGGGGATCGCGCGCGATGCCGACTACGTGGTGCAGGCAATTCTCACGAGCCTTCGCGAGCGAACGTTCCCTTGCGACACTGTGGCAGCTTGACGCCCATGCAGCAAACGACACACAGCTATCGCGCCGGCATGCCACAACTGGCCTATACGGGGCTGTCCGAAAACTGGCTGATCAAGGAATGCGGACATCGCCACTGGGAGGCGCTGGCGGGCGATGCCGGCCGGCGCGCACCGGATTTCGTCGATGATGACGGGAGCAAATCGTATGCGGCCTTCACCGCAATCAGATTGACGGGCGCAACCCTCCACGCAATCGGTGAGAACGACGATTTCGAGCTCGGTACTGGGCTTTGCCGAACCGGTCAGGCTCGCCACTTTAGCCGGCACCGCCTGCTTTCGCGCAACGGCGAGTGTGCCGTCGTGTCGATGTCGTCGACGTTCGTGCGGCGGCATGAGGTGCGCAACAACCGTTCAGTGACGCGCGCCACATTCGCGGCAATGGGAGGCCCGACACCGACTCCGCCGGCGGACGCAGTGGACATGGCGTGGCGTGGCAAGCAGTTGCGCGCCGGGCAGTGGGACGAAAGGTTGCCCTTCACAAGCGCCGATCGTGTCGAGAGCGACTGCATCCAATTTCTGCCATGTCCGAACAACGATTTCAACGGCGCGGACTTTCTGTACTTTGCAAGCTTTCAGTCGTTTGTTGACCGTGCCGAATGGCAGCGCCACCGGTTCCACGAGCCACCCCTCATCGCAGGCCGCGAGTTGTTCTTCTACGGCAACATTGATGTTGGTGACACGCTTCTATTGCGCGTGGTCGCGGAGCATAAAGATGAGCGCGGCCTCGTCCATTGGTGCGAGCTTCGTCGTGGCAGCGACCAGCAGAAGATTGCCGATGTAGTAACGAGCAAGCATTGGAGGCAGCGATGAATCGCGAGGACGATAGGTGCGGCGACCGGGAGTTCGCCGATGAAAGTCCCGGCGCGATACGGTACTCGCCCAATGCGGTGCCACTTAAGGCGCTGTATACGGCGAGCGATCTGCAAGGCGTGTCGCATCTCGGCAGTCGGCCCGGTGAGGCGCCCTTCGTGCGTGGGCCCCATGCGTCGATGTATACGCAAAAGCCGTGGACGATCCGTCAATACGCAGGCTATGCGGACGCGGCCGATTCGAATCTTGCATTCAGGACCGCGCTAGCCGAAGGGGCACAGGGTTTATCGGTTGCCTTTGATCTGCCGACCCATCGGGGCTACGATTCGGACGATCCTGCCGCGGTGGCCGATGTCGGCATGGCTGGAGTCGCAATCGACAGCGTCGAGGACATGAAGCGCCTGTTTCGGCAGATACCGCTCGATCGGGTGTCGGTCTCGATGACGATGAACGGCGCCGTGCTACCCGTACTGGCTGCATTCATCGTGGCAGCGCAAGAAAGTGGCGTGCAACTGCAGGCCCTTACGGGTACGATCCAGAACGACATCCTGAAGGAATACATGGTGCGCAATACCTGGATATTCGCGCCGGAGCCGTCCTTACGGATCGTGGCGGACGTCGTCGAGTATCTGGCTGAACGCGCGCCGCGCTTCAACGCCATGTCCATCTCGGGCTATCATTTCCAGGAAGCCGGCGCGGACGCGGTACTCGAACTCGCGCTGACGCTGTCGAATGCGCGCACCTACGTCGATGCGCTCGTGAAGCGTGGCATGAATGTGGAGCGCATCGGCGAACGGCTGAGTTTCTTCTTCGGCGTTGGCACTGATTTCTTTGTGGAAGTGGCCAAACTTCGCGCCGCTCGGGTCGTGTGGGCCGGAATAATGAGCGAACTGGGTGCACGTGAGGTTAGAGCGCAAGCTTTGCGCATGCATTGCCAGACTTCGGGATGGTCACTCACTGCGCAGCAGCCACAGAACAACATCGTCCGGACGACGATCGAGGCGATGGCCGCCGTATTCGGAGGCACGCAGTCGCTGCACACCAATGCCTACGATGAAGCGCTTGCTCTGCCAGGCGCGGATGCATCAAGGCTCGCGCGTGACACCCAGTTGATCATGCAGCATGAGATGGGCCTGTGCGATGTGATCGATCCGTGGGCCGGCTCGTACATGATGGAGTCGATTACCGACGATATTGCCCGGCGTGTGCGTGATCTGATGACTCAAATTGCTACGCAAGGAGGCGTCGTCGAAGCGATCCGCTCGGGTTGGGTACAGCAGCGCATTCACGAAGCCGCAACACGCACGCAGGCGCGGATCGATGGCGGGCAGCGTGTTGTCGTGGGTGTGAACCGGTTTCGATCACCGGATGCGGATACTACGCCCGGCTGTCTCGAGGTCGACGGTCGGCGGGTTCGCGCCACGCAAGTGCGGCACCTTGCAGAGCTGAAAGCACAGCGCGACGATGTCCTGGTCTCTCGCGCGCTGGCGGCGCTCGCTCAAGGTGCGCGTGACGGCACCGGCAACCTGCTGGCGCTCGCCATCGAGTGTATCCGCGCGCGCGCGACAATCGGCGAATGCACGGGCGCGCTGGAGGCTGTCTGGCCCCGTTACAGGATGCCCAGTCGTTTTAGCAGCGGAATTTACGGTGAAGCGCGGATGGTCGATGCAGCATGGCGTGAAGCATGCAATCGTGTCAGTGCTCTTACCGCGTGCCTCGGACGCCTGCCCAGGGTACTCATCGCAAAGGTCGGGCAAGATGGTCACGACCGCGGTGCAAAGATCGTCGCGGCGGCGTTGGCCGATGCCGGGTTCCACGTATCGCTCGGCGCGCTGTTCCGCTCGCCCGCAGAGGTGGTCGACGACGCGATCGCAGCGAACGCCGATGTCGTCGGCATTTCGTCCCTGTCGGGCGCGCATCTTGACCTTGTTGCCGAGGTCGTGCGCAGGCTGCGCGTGCGTCGACCGACGGTAGCGGTTGTGGTCGGCGGCATCATTCCGGACGAGCACGCACGTTTGCTCAGACGCAATGGCATTTTTGCAGTGCTCGGACCGGGGACACCCATGGAGTCGATTGTGGCGAGCTTTGTCGAAACCGTCGAGCGGGCATTGGCATCGGCATCGGTCGTTGCTGACTGAATGCTCTGACGGGTTTCCAATGTGCCGGGTGTGCGAATTGATCTGTCGCGCCCGGACCGGTCATTCCGCGCAGTAAAGCAGCATGAAATGCGTGCGGATCCTGCATCTGCGGCGCATCTCCTGCGCTCGGAAACTCGAGAAGCTCAACGTGCGGAATGACAGCGGTGGCCTGATGTGCAAGTTCCGGGTAGCTTCCGAGAGAGGGACGCGAAGTGCTGCCGCACCGGACCGAAGCCTGAGAGAAACGCCTATGTGCAACGCGTCGCGAAAGCCACACATCTGGCGTCGCGCCCGCGGGTTGGCTGGTGGCTATTCTGCGCACGGTTGTTCACGCGAGCAGCCGCTTTGACGAAGTCGCGGCGCCTCATCAAGCGTGCGCAGTAAATCGGGTTGGCGTGAAAACCCGGGAATGTTCAAACATGGGACGGGCCACACGCACTTCCAGACGCGCAGGTTACCCAACGTAGGTACTGACCTTGCTGTACATCTGGCCGTAGAGCTTCACGCGAGACGCTTGCAATTCCGTCCCAGCGCCTTGCTGGCCGCCATCGAGACAACGCGGGTGCGCTTGACCGCGGCGCCTCGGCCGCCTGATACCGAACTGAGCCACGTCGCCCGCGTTTGGCGGCCGGCAAATGCCGGTGCCATGGACGAAACAGCATTTGCGCGAGGCGCGTTAACCGAGGCATCGGACTGTCCCGACATCGGCAACTGCGTGGGGCGAACCTTGAATAGATCCACGTGCAAATCGCCGGTACGGTCGTGGACGGAGGGCAGGTCGGCGGTTGGCAACACTTCTTTGAAGCTTGCTGCCGCCGCGTCGACGCCAGCTTGCAATTCATCAGCATGCTCGCGCACGGTACGGTCGACCGCGCGCTGCACATTGGTCACCGCCAGCTCGACTTCATCCTTCACTTTGCGCAATTCGTCGATCCGGATCTGCTGGTCTACTTCCGCCCGCACGCTATTCAGATAACGTTGCGCGCGCCCTAGTAACGTGCCGGCGGTGCGCGCGACGCGGGGAAGTCGTTCTGGACCGAGCACGACCAGTGCAACCGTGCCGATGACGGCCATTTTCGAAATGTCGATGTCAAACATGGCAATCGTCCCTCCAGTTTTTAGCGGACTCAATGAGATGCACGGGTCATTGTTGCGAAATTGCCGGGTGATCCCGCACGTCAATGTGCGCGGGCGCCGGCGCCGCCGTCGCGGCGGCGTCTGCAGCAACCGGCTCGACTTCCTGCATGCCTTCCTTGAAACCCTTGATCGCTCCGCCGAGGTCGACGCCGATGTTGCGGATCTTTTTCGTGCCGAACACTAGTGCAACGATTGCCAGAACGATCAGCCAGTGGCTAATGCTAAGGCTACCCATCATCAACTCCTTTTCTATGCAATGAACTTTACAGCAGTCCGTTTCAGGTTCTGCTGATCGTAGTGGCATTCGCGCCTGGTGTGTATCAAACGTTCTTATAGGTTTTGCAAAGAAACATTGATTGTTAATTTACGCCGCACATTTCTAATATTTGCCGCATGGAGCGGATGGCGATGACACGATTCAGCAGAGAGCCGCGACGGTTCACTGCAGCACTAAGCGAAGCCGGCTTCTGTCCACACCTGCGTCGTACAGGAGTTTTATCCTGACTACCCGGGGATTGTTAAATAGTAGTACTTACGAGAACGAACCATGACTGACCTGAAACGTCGCAGTGTACTAGCCGGGGCGGCCGCCGGAGCTGTGGCACTCGGTGCAACGGCCGCTGCGAAAGCCGCCGAATTCGGCAATCCAGACCGTCCTTTGCAAGGAAATATCAACTCGACGCCCGCGGCGATTTCCGAGCCGGGCCCGCAGAATCCGCAACTGCGCGACGTTTTGCCATCGTTCAACAATCCGCCGCCTACAGACGTCGGCGGAATGCAGATTCCATGGGCATCCTTCAATGAGGCGCACAAGCGCGTACAGGCCGGCGGCTGGGCACGCGAGGTGACGACCAAGGCGTTCCCAGTATCGAAGGACATCGCGGGCGTGAACATGCGCCTCGGACCGGGCGGTGTGCGGGAACTGCACTGGCACCAGCAGGCCGAGTGGGCCATCATGGTCACGGGGGAGGTTCGTATCACGACGATCGACACCAAGGGCCGCGCCGAGGTCGCCGATGTGCAAGCCGGCGACATCTGGTACTTCCCACCGGGCCTGCCGCATTCGCTGCAAGGCTTGGGCAGCGACGGGGGCGAATTCGTGCTGGCCTTCGACAACGGCGCAGCAGGCGAATTTAACACGCTGATGGTATCGGACTGGATGGCGCACACGCCACCGGACATTCTCGCGCAGAACTTCGGGGTGCCGGCCGAGAAGTTCAAGGAAATCCCGCTCGAGCAGCTGTGGATTTACCAGGGCACCAAGGCAGGCCCGCTTGCAGCCGACCAGGCCTACGCCGCAGCACCGAACGGCCGTCCGGACCATCCGTTCATTTTCCGCATGGGCTCCATGGCGCCGACGTTGGCCCAGCCGGGCGGTGAAGTGCGCATCGTCGATAGCAGCAACTTCCCGGTTTCGAAGACCGTGGCGGCCGCGATGGTGACGCTCCGTCCGGGTGGTTTGCGCGAGATGCACTGGCATCCGGATGCGGATGAATGGCAGTACTTCATCCAGGGTAGCGGCCGCATGACCGTGTTCAACGCGGGCCCGGCCGCTCAGACGGTCGACTTTAATCCGGGCGACGTGGGATACGTCGAGAAGAACTTGGGGCATTACATCAAGAATACCGGGAAGACCGACCTCGTTTTTCTGGAAATCTTCAAGTCGGATCACTTCTCCGAAGTGACTCTGGCGCAGTGGCTGGCGAACACACCGCGCCAGCTGGTGCGTGAGCACTTGCGCGTCGATGACGCCACGCTCGACGTTATTCACAAGCTGAAGAACCGTCGCGACGTGCTCGCGTAAGCGCACGCAGTCCGGCGCGCCGCGAGCACGCAGGTGCGACCTGCAGCGGACTCGCGGCGCCCCGCCTGGATTTCATGCTGTCTCGCTGTGGCTGCGGGGCACCAGCAGTCGTCCCGTATCGACACAACGAAGCACTTTGAAGAGGCGCCCACCATGTTGATGGCAATTAAACGCACCGCTAGCTACGCTTTGTCCGGGGAGTCAACCGCTGACACCGTCACGGCGATGCGTGCTGTCCTTGACAACAAACGCCGTGGCGTCCATGCGCTGCTGCCGTTCGCCGGCCCCGCGGTGATCGCCTCGGTCGGCTATATGGACCCGGGCAACTTCGCGACCAACATCCAGGCGGGCTCGACCTACGGTTATGAACTGCTTTGGGTGGTGCTGCTGTCGAGCCTCGTGGCGATGCTGTTTCAGGCGATGTCGGCCAAGCTCGGAATCGTGACCGGCCGTAGTCTCGCGGAACTATGTCGCGACGAGTTCCCGCGTCCGCTCGTGATCGGCATGTGGATCGGCTCGGAGATCGCCGCGATGGCGACCGATCTGGCAGAGTTCATGGGTGCGGCGATGGGCATCTCGCTGCTGTTTCATGTGGCGATGGGATGGGGACTGCTGATTACCGGCGCCGTCACTATCGGCATTCTGTCGCTCGATAAAAAGGGTTTCCGTCCGCTCGAAATCGTAATTGCCGCGCTCATCACCGTCATCGGTCTGAGCTATCTATGCGAACTCGTGATCGCACCACCGAACTGGCACGCCGCTATCTTTCACACCTTCGTGCCGCATCTGCATGGCAACGACTCGCTGATGCTCGCGGTGGGCATCATCGGCGCGACCATCATGCCGCACACGATTTATCTGCACTCGGGTCTGACGCAGAACCGCGTACCGGCGCGCAACGACTACCAGCGCCGCAAGCTGGTGCGGTTTTCGAACCGTGAAGTGGTGATCGCACTGGGCTTTGCCGGCTTCGTGAACCTGGCGATGGTGGCTATGTCGGCCTCCGTGTTCAGCAAGAAGGCGCCGGGCATTTCCGACTTCACGGTGGCCTATCACACGCTCACGCCTGTTCTTGGCGCTGGCGCGGCAGCACTGTTCCTCGTTTCACTGCTGGCTTCGGGTATCTCCAGCTCGGTGGTGGGAACGATGGCCGGCCAAAACATCATGCAGGGCTTTGTCGGATTCAAGATGCCAGTGCTGGTACGACGCCTCATCACGATGGTGCCGGCCGTCATCGTCTGCATGACGTGCAATCCAATGAACGCAATGGTGGATAGCCAGATCGTGCTCAGCATCGTCCTGCCAGTCCCGCTCATCGCGCTCGTGGTGCTGTCATCGCGACACTCAGTGATGGGTCGATTCACTGCGTGCCGCAAGCTGGTCGGCACGGCCGTCGTCGCCACTGGCGTGATTCTGGCCCTGAACGTGATGCTCATCTGGCAGTCGGTCTTCTCGTAACAGCGCGCGAGTGCGACGCGCGACTTCATGGCTGGCGCTAATGACGGTAGTCGTCCTAGTTTCCGAAGCAGCGTGATGAGGCCGCTGAAGATCCATGCCCGTATGCACACTCTCTATTCTCGTGAAATCCTCAAGCCGTCTGCCGCCCTCGGTAAGAAGAAACTGCCGGAAGTCGCGAGCCGCCGGTGGCAGGGGGCGGTCGGTGCGATGGGCCACACACCAGTGGCGTTTAAGCGGAAAGCCCTGCACGTCGAGCACCTTGAGCAAGCCGGCGCGCACTTCGGACTGAACCGCTTGTGTTGATAGAAAGCTGATGCCCATGCCGGCCATGACCGATTGCTTGATCGCTTCTTCGCAGCCGATTTCCATGAAACGCGGCGTCGATTTGAGACCGCAGAATGCGTCGTTGGCGGCGTTGCGAGTGTCAGTACCGCTCTCACGTACGAGCAGGCATTCGAGCACGATACGCGCATATGGGATGTCGGGTTCATGTGCCAGCGGATGCGTCGGCGCCGCCACCAGTACGAACAGATTAGGTGCAAACGGCTCGGCTACGATGGCAGCGCCATCCGGCGCGTGGACCATCACAGCGAGGTCGATCTGGTCGCTTCGCAGCAAGACGATGAGTTGATCGCGACTGCGCACCGTCATGTCGAGATCGACCCCGGCGTTGCGCCGCATGAACGAGTCGATCAGATGTGGAAAGAAGTAGCTGCCCGAGGTAATCAATCCGATTCGCAGACGCTTGATGCTGCCTGTCATGAGGTCCGTCAGTGATTGCTCGGCGGTCTTCAGATCTGCAAGAATTACCCGGCAGTGACGCAGCATCAGCTCGCCTGCTTCGGTCAGCGCGATCCGCTTACCGGCGTGGCGAAACAGCGGCAAGCCAGCCTGATCTTCCATCTGCTTGATCTGCATCGATACGGCGGGCTGGGTCAGGTGAAGGTCCTCAGCTGCGCGGGAAAAACTCAAGTTACGCGCCACACTTTCGAAAGTCTTGAATTGTCGAATCGTTATATTTTTCATGTGAGATCCCGCGTCTCGTTTCAGGAACCTGACTACGCCCACGAGAGGTGTGGGGCTCGACCGCAGTTTATCGTTGAAGCGCGACACCATGTCGCAATAGTGAATTGACGTTGGCGACACAATCTTGGTGAATTGCTACCTTTCAAAAGTGGACTGACCGTCAGATCCGATTCGCCTTGGATACAAATACCTTGGAGACCAGCGCGAATTTGCAAGGACGCTTCAAACATGCGGATCACCTTCCGTTGGTCCTATCACAGGCCAATTCAATGCCTCAGGCAAGACCTGATCAATGTTTGGGGGGCTTCACGCTTGCCGGGTACAGCCATTCTCGGCCGCTTACGCTGACGGCCACTTGACGCTGCGATTACAACTGCGCCATCGTGACGCAAATGCTGGCCGGCCTGACGGTCGTTGCATGTTGCCCTGTGCCTGTTTGCCGGTCCTCGGACATCAGTTCTGTCATGAAACGGCTCGATGCCACGTCGCGCGCGCGAGGCGCCGTTGCCATGCGGAATTCGGCGCATAGGTCACACCGACGTCGGCAACAACAAATCAGCGTGTCTCAAGAGCAGCGCTACCTTTATGGCGACGCATGTGACGAAAAAGTAATCTTTCGGTCAGCGCATGGATAAGCTGTGGTTGTGCACAATCGTCACCTGACATTCGAATTGTCGAATCCACTCCAGGTCGCGGCGGACTGATTTCGCTTGTTTCAAATGAACCCTTAACTTCAACGAAAGTGACGGCCCCGCCGATGGTGTACGCGCCCTGGAGGCCGGCGCGGACGATCATCTGAACAAGCCCTTCGATTCACGTGAACTGGTCGCTCGATGTCGGGCGTTAGTACGTCGCTCGCAGCGACCGCATTTCGGATCGGATCCGTCACGGGGACTACTTATCGACACGGCGTCGCGATCCGTGATAGGTGCAGGGGTATCGGTCTCCATATAGGGACGCGAGTGGGCAATTCTGCTTCAGCTCATTGCCTGTCTCTGCATACCTCAGTCGTCGTCCATGCCCGAAGAGCAATACGATTCGGATTCATATTTCAAACCTTCTGAAGAAGCCCGGCGCGGAAGTTGTCGAAACGGTGCGGAGGCCGAATATGTTATCCGAGACGAGTAGGGGAGAAGTGACGTTTAATCTGCAAGCGGATGTGATCGCGCGGGTGCTCTAGACACGCAACCGCACTTACCAATCAATGATTCAATTTTCCGGATTCATTGCGAGCAAACTCATGAAAATTCGCTTTCGCCTGCTCGTTGCCGCCGGCCTTTGCATTGCATCGAATGCATTCGCGGCACAACCTGCCACCACTCCACTCACGCTTCTTTCCACTACTCCGTTGCCCAACGTGACCGGCGGCGACTTCGATCATTTCGCAGTCGATCTGTCCCGTTCGCGTCTTTATGTGTCGGCGGAGACGTATGGCTCCATCGAAGTATTCAGTCTGCCCGAGGGCGGACACATCTCGAGTATCAGGGCGGTTGCGAAAGCGCCACACAAGATTCTGCTGGCAAATGGAGGCAAGGAACTGCTTGTAGCCGACGCAGGCGACGCGGACGTCAAGGTACTCGACACGACGCATTTCAAGGTCGGGAAAACCATCGCACTCGCCCCGCAACCCGACTCCGGTATTGCGGACTATAAGAGCGGCATCTTTTATATCGGCAACGGCGGTGCGCAGTCACATCAGGATCATGCTTACATCAGTCTGATCTCGCTCAAAAGCTATTCCGTGATGGGTCGCATCGACGTGCCCGCCGGCCAATTGAAAGCCATGGTCATCGATCCGGCGACGCACCGCCTGTTCGTGAACATGCGCGACAAAAACGAAATCGGCGTGATCGATTTGCGCACACGCACATTGACGGACACGTGGCACGTCCCGGGCCCGAGCCGAAACTCGGCAATGGCCTTCGATCCAAAGAGCGAGCGCCTGTTTATCGGGTCGCGCGACCCCGGCAAGCTGTTCGTGATGAATGCGCTCGACGGCTCGATCGTCCAGTCGCTCGACATCGTCAACACGTCGGACGACATGACTGTCGACGCGGCCCATCATCACCTGTACATCACCGGGTCGACCGGTCTGGATGTCGTCGATCCTGTCGGGCCGGATCAGTACGCGGTCAAACAGCATCTCGACACACTCGGCGGCAAGACTTCGGTCTACATCCCGTCGCTCCAACGGCTCTATGTCGTTCATACGAAGGGACCCGACGCGGCGATGGCGGGACTGCAGGTGTTTAGTGTGCGCTGATGCCGAAACCGCACTGTCGAAGCCGGGCCAGGCATCGGACCTGGTCAACGCGCGGCGCTACTCAGGCCTTCTCTATCGCAGGGTTGAAAACGCGGCGGCTCAGTTCTGACCTAATTGAATTCTCTATCCAGCATAGGCGGCCCTCCGGTCGGGGTCGGTGTCGAACCGATCCAGCGACGCAATGCGTCCCGCCAGGTTATCGGGCACACTGCCCGATAACCACAAAGCGCGTGCGCTTAAAATGCGTGCCGGATGCCGACGCGCGCAAGGAACTGATTGGCGCTCGACGACGGAGCATCCGCGCCCGTTATAAACGCGGTATTCAACGGCGCCGACACTGTGCCGCCACCCGATGCATGCTGGTACATGCCCTGCACATAGACGTCAGTGCGTCCTGACAGGTTGTAGTCCGCCATCAAGCCGAACTGCTGGTATTTGGGCTTTGAATTGCCCGCACTGCTGTTGAAGTGGGCGATCGTGTAGTTGTACATCGCACCGACATACGCGGCCTTCGTGAATTGATACTTGGCGTTGAGTTCGAAGTTATCGAATTTAAGGCTGCTCGCGGTGTTTGCGAAGTTGCCAACGTATACGGAACCGGTCGCGTCATTCAGGCTCGTATGGCTATACGCAAAGCCGAGCAATGCCGATCCGATCGTGTAGTTGATGCCCGCGCCCCAGACTTGCTGACGGCCGGCGAAAAAGTTGGTGTCGTCGGTTGCGAGCGAACCGCCTGTCGTGCCGCCCGGATTGTTGATCTGCATATAAGCGGCGGCCACCGTCACCGAGCTGCCCACGTATTGCGCGCCGAGGCTGTAGGACCGATTGTTCGCGAAGCCACCTGCCTGGTTGCTGAAGCCATACAGACCGCCGAACGTAAAACCTCCGTACGTATTGCTCGTGTACTTAACGCTGTTGTTCAAGCGGAACGAGTTGTCGGTGTTGTCGTTATCGTATGGATGCGACATCAGATAGCCGGCCCAGTTGCCGTTCGCCGTGAGCGGCGCGAGGTAGTCGACGACGGAGTCGTATTGGCGACCCATCGTCAGCGTGCCGAATTGCGCCGAGCTTAAGCCGGCGTAGGCCTGACGTCCGAACATCCGCCCACCTTGCCCGAGCTTGCCCGAGTTGACATCGAATCCATTTTCCAACTGGAAGATAGCCTTGGTGCCGCCGCCCAGATCCTCCGAACCCTTCAGGCCCCAGCGGCTGCCTTGCGCAAAACCGCTTTCCATCTGTATGTTCGAATGGCCGCCGGTATTGCTGGTGTAATTCAGGCCTTCGTCGATCAGGCCGTACAACGTGACGCTGCTTTGCGCCATCGCGCTAATAGGGGCAAGCGAACAGCCCAGCACCGTATTGGCGGCTGCGGCAACCAGGAATTTTTTCATGAATGCGGATCCTTGTGAGTGAGAACACCGCGCCGGTGCGTCGCTCGCGCTAATCGCGCAGCTCAGCCGACGTCAGGTGTCCGCACTTTAGGACCTACAAAATTTTGCCCAGCAGCAATTCAGTATTGCTCGATCGGTGTTGTGCCGGGCCGACGCACTCGTCTTTTTGTTCCTTGCGTTGCGTCGAATTGTGACGATAACGCTCCACAACAAAATCGACGAAGCTACGCAACGCAACGGCCATGTGCGGTTGCCCAGAATACAGCAGCCACACAGTACGTTCGTCGCCGCACAGTGTCGCGTCGTCCAGAAGCGCACGCAGGCTGCCGTCGGCCAGTTCGGCCCGCACGAACAAACGGGATAAGCGCGCGATGCCCAATCCCGCCTGCACCGCTCGCTTGACGACCTCAGGACTTTGTACGTTCATGATTGGCCGCACCACCACGCGTTGCGTGCCGTGATTGTCGCGAAACTCCCAGTAACGGCTTGGCGCATTCGACGCGAGAAGCACGTCGTGCGAGGCCAGTTCGCCAGGTGTGCGCGGCGCCGGGCAACGCGCCAGGTAGTCCGGACTGGCAACGATCACGTCGCGTGTTTGCGCGAGCGGTCGGCATACAAGCGATGAATCACGCAGGCGACGTTCAGCACTGAAACAGACATCGAACTCGCTCGCCACGACGTCGCTCATATTGTCGAACACGGTCAGCTCGAAACTCATGCGGGGTTCCTGCGCGCGATATGCGGCCAGAACCTCCGGCAGATCCGTGGTCGTGTACAGCGACGACGCCGCGATGCGCAACGAACCGGCCGGATCGCCTACTGCGGAGGCGATACATTCGTCCATGTCATTGAGCTGCCTGAGCAACTCGATGCAGCGCTTCCAATATAGGTGGCCCGTCCCTGTTAGAGATACGCGGCGGGTAGTCCGGTTGACCAGCCGAACGCCCAGGTGTTCCTCGAGCGTCGCGATACTGCGCGTGACCACCGAATTGGAAATGCCCAACTGCTTGGCGGCTTCGGCAAAATTGAGGCATTCCGCCACTTTCGCGAAGATGCGTATCGAGGCCAACTGGTTCAACATGTTCTCCGGCGCGCATCGGCTGACAGGCTTTGGGCGCTATTCGGCGGCGGGGCAGGGCGAGAAACCATAGGTGTGCATTCCATCTGCTGACGTCGAGCTCCACGCGGGGTTGGACCGCGTCACTATGCGCGCGCCCGAGCTCGGGAGGCTGGTTCTCAGCATAGCGGCTACATCCTTACCCGACGCCGTCCGGCAGATTACAGCATCGTCATTTTTTTATCGTTCAGACCTGTTTCAGGCACCGCGACGATCTGGTCTGGAATGGAATCCGCCATTGATGGAGGAGACGGACCCCCGTTGTGCTGCTTCATGGAAACACCATGCTTTTGCACGATCTCATGAGTAGCGGGCTAATCGACCAGCTCGCTGAACATTACCATGTGATCGGGCTTGACCGGCCGCGCATTCTAAGGCAATGCTGACGAAGTCCACCGTTGATCCGCTTCAAGCGCTATAGAACTTACTTGCAACGGCAAAGGCAGAAGACGATGAAACGACAGACGCTCGCAATGGCAGCAAATCGAGGGGCGGGATTTGAGACCCGACGCAGGCGCATGCGGCGCGCGTGAGTGGCCTGTGCGACTCGCCAACCGGCAGCAAAAATGGTTTCTAACGATTTTCAACCATGGGCGGCACCCGTATGCAAGCCAGCATGTGGGGAACCCCGAAATCGGCATGCGAACTGTTCACATTCTCGGTTAAGGCGCGCTTTAGGGTTTTGGTGTTCCGTGACACCTGGATACATTACGCTTCGCGTTCCAGAGACAAACAGGCGAGTGCTTCACCATGGCATCGAAACACGAAATAAAGCGGTTCAGGGCAAACCTCTCCGATGAACTTCATAGTGCTGCGTTATACGAAACCCTCGCCAACGTCGAGGAAGATGGAACCCGCAAGCAGGTGTATAGCGACCTGGCCAAATCAGAGCGCGAGCACGCGCAGGTGTGGGCCGAAAAGCTGAGTGCCAACGGCGTCCGTCCGAAGGGGAGCGGACAGGCTATCAAAACGCGCCTGATGCGGACACTGGTCCACCTTTTCGGCGCGGGTTTTGTATTGCCCACGCTTGCCGCAGCCGAGTACGCAGACCGGAATAAATATCACGGGCAACCGGATGCGGGGCACATGTCGGCCGACGAACATCACCACGCCGCAGTTGTCCAGACGCTGGCTCACGGCGGCGGCCCGAACATGTCGCAAGGCGCGCGAATCGCCGCAGCGGAATCATGGCACAAGGGGGTGTCGTCGGGGAACGATCTACGCGCGGCAGTGCTCGGTGCGAACGATGGACTGGTGTCCAACTTCTGTCTGATTATGGGCGTCGCGGGCGCGGGCACGGCCAACAAGGCGATCATGCTGACGGGGCTCGCCGGGTTGATAGCCGGCGCGTGCTCGATGGCACTGGGTGAGTGGCTTTCGGTGACCAACGCGCGGGAGCTGGCCAGCACACAGATTGCAAAAGAAGCCGACGAGCTGGAGACTTCGCCCGAGGCCGAAGAGCACGAGTTGGCGCTGATTTATCGCGCCAAGGGTCTGGACGTTGATGAACCGAAGCGCGTGGCATCGCAGATGATGCGCGACAAGGACAAGGCCCTCGATACGCTGACACGGGAGGAACTGGGACTGGACCCCGCGGAGCTGGGCGGGAATCCGTGGTCGGCTGCCGGCGTCTCCTTCTGCCTGTTCTCGGTCGGCGCAATTTTTCCCGTCATGCCGTTCTTATGGACGCATGGATTGCCCGCCATCGCGCAGTGTATTGCTTTGAGCGCTCTTGCCCTCGCGTCCATCGGAGTCTTCACGTCGCTCTTCAACGGACGAAATGCAGCTTTCTCTGCATCGCGCCAGGTTGCCATCGGGCTTATCGCTGCGGCTTTCACGTTCGGCGTTGGGCGGCTCCTGGGCGTGTCGGTCTCGTAGTGCCTGTCTATCTGCAGGCGTGCTTTCCAGCTTGCATTGCTGAAAATGGCCGCGTCTTCACAGGCTACGCATAAGTCAGGAGTTTTGCCGACAGATCGTCTTTGCGCGCGGCGATGCGTGGCTAGCCCGCCGCGCGCAGCTCAGAGGCGATTAGAACGGCATGGCCCCTTTGGCGCCGCTCGGCTCGTCAGCATTCGCGTTGCCGATTTTCTGGTTATCGCCGTGGTGACCATGGCCCGAATCGAAATTGAACATGTCGAACAGATCGCCAAGCGCCGGCGCATTGACAGGCACGTACCGGTTGTTGTTCCGCTGGATCGGGTTCGGCAGGTTGTCGCGGCTGCGGTTAGTGATCGGCGGCAGGCCCCAGTTGCGTTCGATGAACTTGGCCAGCGATGCGTGGTCGGCATACCCGTGTGCGACGCGCCCACCCTGCGAATAAGGCGACACCGCGATCATCGGAATGCGTGGGCCATCGCCGAAGAAGTCGACTGGCTGGATATAGCCCGAGTCGTAGTAGCCGCCGCCTTCGTCCACGGTAATCAGGATCGCGGTACTGGCCCAAAGCTTCGGATTGCTCTGAACTGCATCGACGATCTTTCGCACGAACGCCTCATACAGACCGAACTTTGAAGATGTCGGGTGCCCGTCGAGCTTGCCACCCGGCTTGACGAACGATACGGCCGGCAGCTTGCCTGCGCTGATGTCCGCATACAGGTCGGTGGTATCGGCGAGGTGTGTATCGCGGACCTGCTGGTTCGTCATGATCGACGTCTCGTACAGGAACGGGTTGCAGATGTTGCAGTAGACGCTCTTCGCCGGGTCGGTGACGAACGTGTTCCAGCCTTCGCCGTAGTATTTCCACGGAATGTGACGCTCGAGCAACGTGTCGCCGATCGTGCGCACCGGTGACGGCGGGATCGTGAACGGCGACTTCATCCTGTCGAGCACCGTACCGTCGCCGTTGTAGCCGGGGTTGTAGTTGTTCAGCAGGTAGTAGTGTTGCGGCGCGCAGTTCATCTTCGGATGGTACGGCAGCGACCCCAGATACTTGCTGATCGGCCCGACGCCCGGCTGGCTCGTGTCCGAGCAGTCGCTATAGCTGCCACCCGAATAGCCGTCCTGCGTGTACCAGTTGTTCGTGCCCGCCAGCGGGTTCGGATTTTCGATCTGATTCGACGGCGGCACCGTCGCATTGCCGTTGCCGTCGGTGTAGTAGTACGCGTCGGCGGCGCCGACCATGATGCTGTTCGCGCCCGTGCCGCCCATCACCGGCTGATGATAGTTGTCGCTGATCGTATAGGTGCGTGCGAGCTGGGTGAAATACGGCATGTCGCCCTTGCTCGAGTTGTGGAAGCCCAGCGCGTTTGAACCTTCCTTCGTGGTCTGGTCGGTGAACGACATGGGTTGTGCATTGCCGTTGCTGCCCGCGCCGATGGTCGTCTCGACCCACGCAAACAGGTCCATCAGACAGCCGCTCGGGTTACCGAGGGTGGCGTGGGACACGTCGCAGTCGGACTGCTGCCAGTTCTGGTAGAAGCGGTGCACCGGACCGCCCAGGTACTCGTCGTACAGTGATGTTTGCTGCGGCGATTGCAGCGGGTAAGGGCCGCTTTGCAGTGCGTTGTAGTTCGCGACGCGCGTATCCTTTGCGCCTGTCGGCAAGCCGGACGCACCAGTCAGCAACTGGCCGATGTCCGAGATTTCAAGCGATCCGCCCTCGGCCTGTGCGGCGGCATTGTATGTCGCGTATGGAGCACCGGTCGCGTCGCTCGCCGCGGTGGCCGAGCTGCCGGTGTTCGGCGAAGGCAGCGTGCTGTAGGGGTTCTTGATCGTTGGTGCCAACGAGAACTGTGTCGTTCCCGACACTGTGGCCTGATACTGGCGTGCCTTCGCGAAGTTCGGGCCCGGCGAGCCGTCCGCGTTGACAATGCCTTGCGACAGCAGGTTTTGCACCGATTGCCCGTTCGCCGGCTTGTACGTGCCAAACACGTTATCGAACGTGCGGTTTTCACCGACGATGACAATCACATGTTTGATTGGCGTTTGGGTGGCTGATTCGCTGTCCTGATCTTTCGCCGTGGCAGTGCCGGGAGATGCCGCGAACGCAAGCGCGGCGACGCCAGCGCACGCCGCGAGAACGGCTGGAACTTTCGAAACATAGCGTTGTTCGGACGCTCGCTGCTTTTTCATCTCTGCTCCGTTATTAAGGTTGACCACATTACCAAAAGTTACTTGCGGAGCATGACAGCGGCGAGACGGTAGCGCTTCAATTGGCTTTCTACCAGCGCCGTTGGCGGGGGGTGGCGCGAAATGTTTTGCGCAACCGCGGTACGTGATGACCTCGGTAATGCCAATCCCCGTCGGACTTCTGGCTGAGAAGGATTCGGCTGTCCGGGCGCGGATTTTATGACCATCGTTACTGTTCGGTGAATTCAGTTTTCACCAAAAGGACGCTGGAAGTGTCGCCACCTCCCTCCTTGGGTCGGGGATTCGGGCCGATTGAGGAAGCAGGGAAAAAATGACGCCGTATCAATCGCCCCGACAAGATCAAGTCGTTACTGAAAGGCAGGGTCTTCAGGGAGGGCGAACCGGTCAAGGACCATCAACCGGCTCAATAGAGTCGCCACGTGAAGTCTCTGCTCATCAAGTCGCCTGATACCGATGTTTCAGCTGTCGGCACCATGACCTGAAGGTTACGGCTTTGACATATATGTGTGAAACATACGAAATAGATAGTTGCGAAGTTCATCACTGTTCGCACGGCTAGACTTCGGTCTCTCGCGAACCCAGGCCCCGTTTGCGAGGAACATTCACTTCCGGAGAGATTTGATGAAGTACAAAGTACTGTCTGCTACGATGCTTGCAGCACTCGGCGCGACCGCAGCACACGCGCAAAGCAGCGTGACCCTTTACGGCCTGCTGGATGCCGGCATCAGCTACACCAGCAACACCCGCGTCGGCAGCACAGGCCACAGCAATGTCGCCTTGAGCAACGCCATGATGCAAAGCAGCCGCTGGGGCCTGAGAGGCGCCGAAGATCTGGGGGGCGGTCTGAAGGCACTGTTCGTCCTGGAAAACGGCTTCACGCTGAGCAACGGCAAGCTTGGCCAGGGCGGCCGTGAATTCGGCCGTAACGCCTATGTCGGCCTGTCGAGCAATCAGCTCGGCACCCTGACCGTGGGTCGTCAGAACGAATTCATGTACGACTGGGTTAGCCGTGTGTCGATGGAAAACTTCAACGGCGCAGGCGGGAATGTCTTCGCGCACGCGCTGGACAACGACAACATGCTGGGTTCGTTCCGCATCAACAACGCGGTGAAATACCAGAGCGCGAATTACGCCGGCCTGACCTTCGGCGGCTTGTTTGGCTTCTCGAACCAGGCCGGCGGCTTCGGGAACAACCGTGCATACAGTTTCGGCGCCATGTACAACAACGGCCCGATTCTGGCGACGTTGGGCTACACTCAACTAAACAACAGCTTGACCAACAACGCTGCGGGCCTGGGCGTAGTCACCAACACCGGAGGCGCAATTGACAGCAGCGCGGCCAGCAGCAGCGCTGATGCGGCCTTCACCGCAGGACGTCAGCGTATCCTCGGCGGCGGCTTGAACTACACGTTCGGCGCGGCGAAAGTTGGCTTTGTGATCACGGACAGCAAGCTGGACAATGCAACCGGTTTCACCAGTGGCACCGCGGCTCTGTCGCTTGCAAACTCCGCATATGTCCACTTCACGAACTACGAAGTGAACGCGCATTACAACCTTACCCCGGCATTGACCTTGGGCGCGGCTTACACCTACACCGATGGCAAGTTCAGCAACGCTCAGAACGCGGCATCGCCGAAGTGGAATCAGGTCAGCCTGTCGTCGGATTACAACCTGTCGAAGCGCACGGACGTCTACGCGGTCGCCAACTGGTCACACCTGAGCGGCGGTTTGTCGCCACAGGCGGGTTCGGGCCTGGCTGCATTTGAAGGCGCAAGCTCCTATATCGGCGGCATTGCGGCAACGAAGAACCAGGTGGTGGTGGGAGCCGGCATCCGCACCCGCTTCTAAGGCCGGATCGAACGGTTGAGTGACGGCTGGTCTTTTCGTGATCCGCGTGCGGCAAGAACGGGCGTTCTTCAACCGACGACCATTGATGTTTGCAACGTTGGTGCTGAACTCGTGGAAGCGGAGCATTCGCTTCCCGAGGATGAGCCGCGCATTGAAGGGTAGCCACATGGCGTGGTTGGACTGTCACTTCCGCATCTCAGAAAGCCATCTAATAAGGATAACTACGCTTGCGCCAAACAGGTAGTCTACAGGCGTCAACTTGACAAAGCGCGCAACATCAATCCAGTAATGCTCCGGAGATAGTTTGCGAGCGCCTCACGTAGCAGGCGCTCGCAGTTTTTACAGACGCCGAGCAAGATGCTGCCCGCCGGCATTGGCAAGGTATTGAAGCGGCTGCACTACCCGCTGGACGTGATCCTGCTGTGCGTCCGGTGGTACGTGGCGTACTCATTGAGCCTCCGTAACCTCGAAGAAATGATGGCCGAGCGGGGTATCGAGGTGGACCATTCGAGCGTGCACCGGTGGGTGATCAAACTGTTGCCGGTGTTTGAAAAAGCATTGCGCAAACACAAACGGCCCGTGGGCAGGAGCTGGCGCGTCGATGAGACCTACGTCAAGGTCAAAGGTCATGGAAATATCCATATCGCGCGGTCGACAAGCAGGGCAACACGGTTGATTTCCTGCTGCGCGCCCGTCGTGACAAGCCTGCAGCGCGCCGTTACTTTGAAAAGGCCATTGACTGGAACGGCGAGCCCGAGACGACTACCGTGGATAAGGACTAGCAATGGTCTTCACCCCTTGCTGTCGAGCGTGAAATCGACCCATAGCTGCTCGGGCAGGCTCTTGCCCTCGAGCCCATGCGGTGGAGGCGGGCACACGGCGTCGCGCACGGCCGCGAGCGCGGCATGGTCGAGCAGGCCTATGCCGCTGGACGTCACGACGTGTATCTCCGACATTGCGCCGTCGTGATAGACGAACCCGACGAGCGTCCGTCCGCTTATCGCTTCCATGCGGGCCGATTCTGGATAGCGCAGCGCCGCTTCAATCGCGGCGCGCAG
This sequence comes from Paraburkholderia suaedae, assembly GCF_040812055.1. Classification (NCBI taxonomy): domain Bacteria; kingdom Pseudomonadati; phylum Pseudomonadota; class Betaproteobacteria; order Burkholderiales; family Burkholderiaceae; genus Paraburkholderia; species Paraburkholderia suaedae. The sequence goes on from NZ_JBFOAH010000004.1 coordinate 351,470, forward strand.
CGCGGCCTCAAAACTCGCGTCAGGGGGGGCGGGGGCGAGGACGGGCGCTGGTGCGGGACGCGGTGCGGGAGCGGGAGCGGCAGCGGCAGCGGGAGTGGGGGTGGGCGCGGTGTTCGGCGCCGGAATTGGCGCGGGCGGTGGCATGATCGGCTGCGGCTGCGGCTGCGGTGGCGCGTGCGCGATGCGCGCCTGATGCACCGCTGGAGCGCGACGCGGCTGCACGGCCGGTTTCGGCACCGGCTTCGACGCTTCGCGTCCGACGATGGGCGCGGGCTTTGGCGCCTGGGCCGCCGGCGGCGCCAGCGTGATCGTCATCGGCTCATGCCGACTCGGCGCAGAGATGCGCGGATGAGTCAGCCACGCGCCGACGCCCGCAAGCAGGAGCGCCTCGACGGCCAGCGCGAGCGTGGCCGACATATAGATCGGCTTGCGCGTGCCGGGATGGGGCGCATGCTGCGCGGCGGTCGGCAGGGACGACATGTCAGTCCACCTTTTCCGGTTGCGCGGCCAGCGACACTTGCGTAACTCCGGCCGCGCGGCACGCGTCCATCACGTTCACCAGCTTCTGCAATTGCGCGTCCTTCGCGCCCCCGATGGTCACTATCGTATGCGCTCGATCGGGACGCTTCGCGAGCAGCGCAGTCAGATCGGCCGTGCTGAGTGTGCGGCCGTCGACCGACACGCTGCCGTCGGTCGCCAGCGTTACCGTCACCTTTGGCGGCGCCAGGCTCTGTGCGCTCGCGGCCGACGGCAGCTGCGTCCGCAGGCCCGCGTTCGGGATCATGTGCAGGGTGATCATGATGAAAAACACCAGCATGAAGAGCATGATGTCGATCATCGGAATGATCTCGATGCGCGCCTTGCGTGCCTCGAAGTACTTCACGTCATGCTCCCCGCCGGCCGAGCGACCCGATCACCCCGTGCGGGGTTTCGGTTTCCGCCTGCAGCGCGACCTGGACATCCGGCATGTCGCTCGTCAGGCGATTGACGAGCGCGGTCTTCAGCGTATCGAGCTGATGCACGACGAGTCGCACGCGACTATGCAGGCCATTGAAGAACACGAGTCCGATCATCGCGACGAACAGGCCCGACGCAGTCGCGATCAGCGCCTCGGCGACGCCGCCCGTCACCTCGGTCGGCGCGTTGCCCGGATTCGAAAGCACCTGAAACGCGTCGAACATGCCGACGATCGTGCCGAACAGGCCGAGCAGCGGGGCTAGCGTGACGGCGGTATCGAGCACCCACAGGAAGCGGTCGATGCCGGGAGCCTCGCGCATCACGGCTTCCTCGAGGCTCCCGGCGAGCGTGTCGCGATCGGCGCGACCGGCGAGCCGGCCCGCGGTTGCGATCAGGCTGCCCGTCGGGAGCCCGTCGTGCCGTTGGGCCCATGCCGCGAGCGCGCTCGCGCTCAGCGCCTTGTGCTGGTCCAGTTCGGCAAGCGCCGCGTGGGCGTCGCGCGCGACCCGCTGCAGGAACCACCCGCGCTCGATGACGACGGTCAAAGAGACGAATAGCAGCACGGCAATGACATACAACACGCCGCCGGATTGATGGGCGACGCGTAGTAGGGTGTCCATCGGCATAATCGATCCTCCTCAAAAATCCGCATGCAAGGTGACGTAGGCGGCCAACGGCGGGCCCAGGTAGGCGCCGACCACGTTGGTGGCGATGTAGTAGCGCTGGTTGGTGACGTTGTCGATGTTCAGATCGACCCCCCAGTGAGGCTCCGAATAACCGAACTGCAGGTTCTCGATCAAGGAGGCAGGCGCCCAGTCGTAGCCGTTGGCGAAGCCGTTCGTCATCCGGCTCATGTAATTGATGCCGGCACCCGCATGAAAGCCCGCCCTGCCGAAGAGACTGAAGCGATACGTCGTCCACAGGTTCGCCATATAGGCGGGCACGCCCTGCGGGACCGTACCGACCGCGCCAGGAGTGTCTGGGCTATAAGTGATACGCGCGTGCTGTGCGGTGAAATTCGCGTACACGTGCCAGTTCGGTGTGAGATCCGCGTCGAGCGAGGCCTCGGCGCCGCGCGTGCGCTGCGAATCGAACGCGATCTGGTCGTTGCCGAACGGGGTCGCCACGTGTTCCCGCTTCACGTCGAACAGCGCGGTGTTGAGCACGTAGCGCCCATCGTCGAGCGACCACTTTACGCCTAGCTCGTATTGCAGCGCCGATTCCGGCGGGCCGATGGAAAACGCATCGTTCTCCGAGTTGAAATTCGCCAGGTAGCTGCGCGACACGCCGAAATACGGTGTCATCCAGGGCGTGACCTTGTACAGCACGCCGGCGTTCCAGCTTGTCGGTGCATCGTTGCGCGTATACGTATTGCCCTGAACCAGCGCGATGCCGTCGTTGGCGGTACGGTTCGGCTCGCCGGGGAGGGGGTTCAGGGTCAGCGACGTATCGAACCAGTCCTTGCGCACGCCCGCGCGAATCTTGAGCTTGTCCGTCACGTCCACCTGATCGGTCGCGTAAACGCTGTAGAAGTTCGCGTACACATGGTCGTTCTGGCACGAGTGAGAGGGCGCGCACTGGAAATGCAGGCTTGCGATGGAGGTTTCCGTCGGAACGGGCGCGAAGATGTCGTCGATGTTTGGAAGGTCTGCCGTCGCCTTGACAGTGTTGAGATCCTGGTTCAGGTATTCGAAGCCCGTCAGCAGCGTATGGTGGATGCTGCCCGTCGAAAATTTCCAAACCGGCTCCAACTGGTAGTCGGTCGTGTTGAGCGAATCGTTCTGATTGCGCAGCTGGCGGCCGGTGAATGTGTTGCCCTTGACCTTCGCGTGCGTACTGTCGCCGTTGCTGTAGAAGTCCAGCGTGTGGTGCATGTACGACAGGCGATTGTTGATCGTGAGGTAGTCGCTGATGCGCCACTCGTCCGTAAGCGTGGCGCGTACGTAGTTGCCGTGTGCGTTCGCGAACGGCGTCGAATATTTGGCGTCGAACGGGACATTGCGGATCGGCGCCCCCTTGTAATAGATCATCCCGTATGAGTCGGGCGTTGCCATATAGTCCTGCGCGTCGATCGAGAATTCGATCTTGTGGTCGCCGATTTTCCATTGCAGATCGGGACGGATTTCCTTGTTCCACGATGCCAGGTCGCGGTAGCCGTCGGAGCGGCCGGCGGCGGCGTCCACGCGATAGTTCAGTCCGTCGATGCCGGTTGGACCGGTGACGTAGCCACTGGCGTTAACGGTACCAAACGAACCGGCCTGGATATTTCCGCCCCAGTGGAACTGCGCCGACGGCGTGTAGTGGATCAGGTTTATCGCGCCGCCCGGAGGGCCGCTGCCGAGCAGCGCCGACCCCGGTCCTTCGAGCACTTCGATGCGCTCGACGCCCAGCAGCGAACGCGTCGGGCCGTTGACCTGGTCGCCGTCCGAGAAGCCGTCGTCATAGGTCTGCGCCTGCAGGCCGCGGATCATGAAGTGGTCGGTGAAGCCTTTCGAATCGGTACCGCCATAGTTCACGCCGGACACGTTGCCGTTCCGGATCGCTTCCTGCAACGACGTGACGCCTTGTTCGTCGAGAATCCCGCGCGGAATGACCTGCACGCTCATCGGCAGGTCGCCGAGCGCGGTACCCGTCTTGGTGACGCCCGTGACCTGATACGGGTCGTTGACGTTATGGTCGCGCCCGGCCGCGGCCGTCGCAGCGTTGACGGATATCTCACCGAGTGTGCTCTCAGGTTGCGTCTGCCGGGTTTGCGTCTGTTGACCTTGTGTTTGCTGAGCCCTCGCGACATGGGGAAATGACAAAGCGGTAAACAGCGCCGATATCGCAATTGCGGTTCGGGACCTTGATAAGTTCTTTGGCTTCACGCGATGCTGGTGATTGTTGCAGACGATAGTGAGAAGGTCGGCGGGCGGCCGTCCGTAGGGACAGCGACCCGCCGTGACTGGCTACTTCGTGTCTCGCGCATCAGGCAATGCAACCCCGCCCGATACAGACGGACCGGACGACGCGACGATCTGCTTAATCGTCGTCGTCGTCGGCAGCAGCGACCGTCTTCGAGCCGTCGGCTGCGATGTTCGAGTAGATCGAGTGCGGGACGGGATACGGCTTGTCACCCATCACGCCCTTCCACTGCACGCGATTGAACAGATCCGGCGGAATCCGATCTTCCTTGGAGAAGTCGAAGTCCTTCGTCGCGTTCGCCCAATACGTCGCGTCATGCAGCGGATGAATGTCCTCACCTTGGGCAAACTGGTTGCCGTCGGTGCCGCTTGCCACGTTGCCCACGTTCGTGTTCTTCAGAATCGTCGAAGCAACGGCCGTGTAGGTCCACGAACCGTCCGACTTCGTGTCGAAGAGGTCCGACATCGGACGCGCGTACGCCGTGTTCAGGTCGATATGCTGGGTCCCGAGCACGTCTTCCATGGTACGGAGCGCGTTAACCTGGCTGTAGGCGGTGCTGACGACGGCGTGCTTCTTCACGTAAGCGCCGACGACGTATGCGGGCGAGCGGTGCGAGTCGACGTGATCGGAACCGGCTTGCGAGTCATCCTCGACCACCACGATCAGCGTGTCCTGTGCATACGGACTGCGCGCGACGGTTTCGACCAGCTTGCCAACGGCGAAGTCGTTATCGGCTTCTTCCTGCTCGGCCGAACCCATCTGGCCGACGTTCTGCGCAAAGCTGCCGGTATGGTCGGAGCCCATGCGGACCATTTCAAACGACGGGAGCTGGCCGTTTGCGACGTATCCTTGGAACTCGCGGTTCCATTCGAGTTCGCGGAAGGTGTCGGGATAGGCCTGGTCGAAGCCGCGGTAGTACGGGTCCGTCAGGTTGGCGAGCGAAGGCTTGAGCGGGTGAGCCTGGACAATGTTGGCACCGGCCGGATCGAGCAGCGGCTTGGCAATCGTGCCGATCGACCCAACGTTGTTGACCATGCCGCCGTAGTTGCGGACCGCACCGCCGGCTTGCAGAACCGCGTCGTAGATGCTCGCTTTCTCGTAGCCGAACGGCGCATCCGGCACCGACACGTCGGCGCTGCCCGGCAGCGCGTTGGCCGCGCCGCCCGGCAGCGACGACGTAGCGCTCGTGAAGCTGCCATTCGTGGCGAAGTCGCGCATGGCGGTGGTGGGGAGGCCAACCGGCAGACCGCGGTTGGAGCCTTCGGATTCATACGCCATGCCGCGGCTGACGCCAGCGTAGTTCTCCTGCTGCGAAACTTCCTCGGTCGGCGTAACGTGTGCGTGCTGCACCCACGACCAGCCGTCCATCGAACCGTCGCCGGGATCGGCGAAGTTGTCGAGCGTGACGAAGTTGCTGGAGAGGTTGTGGAAGTTCGGCGTGGTGGCCTTGCCGTACATCGTCAGCGTCGGATCACCGTTCGAGCCGTTGCCGAGGTCGCCGAGGATCTGGTCGAATGTGCGGTTTTCCTTCACGACGTAGATCACGTGCCTGATGCGAGCGCGCAAGAAGTTCATCGTCTCGCGATCGCTATCCGACTCCCTCACCGAGTAATGGTTATTTTCGTCCACCTGGGTGGTCAGCTGGTCAAGCACATCGCCCGTCGGGACCGGGGCGCTGATGAGGCTGCTCTGTTCCAGGCCGAACTGGTACTGGGCCTTGGTACCCGAGGTGTAGAGGGGGTTCGGGCCCGTGACCGACTTGCCGTTGATGAGGTACATCTGCGAGCCATCGGCGCTCAGCGTGATGTCCTTCGGCGCATAGGCGGTCGGGATCAGACCGTTGACGTGGTAGCCGTTCTCGCCAGTGAGCGAGATCACTGCGATCGAGTTGTCGCCGTTGTTGACCGCATACAGGGTCCTGCCGTCCTTCGATACGGTCACGTTGACCGTATCGCGGCCGCTGTATTTCTTGTTGTTGCCGCTGCCCTGGTCGTTGCCGTCGCCCTTCTGGCTGGCGATGTCGATCGTTTTCTCGACCCTGTGGCTGGCGGTATCGATGACGGCGACCTGGTCGGCGTTCGATACGGCGACGTAGAGCTTCGACTGATCAGGCGAGAAGGCCATGCCGTATGCATTGCCCTTCACCGGAATGCGCGTGATGAACTGCGGCGCGGCCGGGTTCGCCAGGTTCACCACCACGACTTCACGGTCACGCACAGACGAGATGAACGCCGTCCCGTCGGCTTTCAGCGAAACGGCCCACGGGTATTCGCCCCCGGGGACGCCCTGCTGGCCGGACGTGTTGAACGGACGCAGGTCGTATTCGGAAACGAGCGTGTTCGAGCCCGTATCGATGACGGAGATCGAATCGTTGTAGTTGTTGACAACGACCAGGTTCCGGCCGTCAGCGGAGACAGCCAGGCCGCCGGCATTCGGCTTGACGCCCGAACCGATACCCTTCGTGTGGTTCAGTGCGATGGCCGCGGTCTGCGACAATTGGGCCGACGGCGCAGCCGAAGCGCGTTTATACGCGTAGACCGTGTCGTCGGCGCCGCCGGCGCCGTACAGCGTCTGGTTGCCGTTCCAGGCGAGACCGTCGAACGCGTTGTTCTGGTGAATGACTTGCACCAGCATCGGGTGCGCCTTGTTCGCGCCCGACACGTCGTAGATGAAGATGTACTGGGTCGAGTCAGCCTTGTCCAGCGTGCTGTTGCTGGCGCCCGTGTAGACGGTGTTGTAGCCCGCGGTGATCACGGCCAGCGTGTTGCCGTCCGGGCTGAGTTGCGACTTGATGGCACCGCTGACCACCTGGGTCGACTTGGCCGAAAGCTGTGGATTGAGCAACTGCTGGACGGCGCCGGGAATGGCTCTCGGGGAGATGAACTGGCCGGTTGGCAACAGTTCCATGGTGCTTTGAGATGCTGCGCCTGCTTGGAGGGTTGGGAAGAGTATAGAACCAGTAAGTAATCCTAATGTAATGCTAGACTGAATCAGTCTGCATTTTTTCATTTTCTATCTCCAGAAAACAAACGGAATTGAAATCCCTGCTCCTGAACTGAACTTCTCAGATCTGTTCTGTACCGCTGATCTAAAATTGGAGCGGCTTGTACTGAGCGTTTTTTCCCTCAGCCAGCGGAGTTTAACGTTTGCGCATGTCAGAAACGTGAATGAGGGCGGGGCGGAAAAATGCGGATCGACTGGTTTTTTTATGCAAATTGTTATTCGAATTCCCGGCATTTGGGACTTTATGAAAAGGTCGCGATGCATGCACTTTTTTTGGAAACGTGATGTCCCCGCCAAGTTCAAATGTCGTGCAAAGCCGACCTCCCGGTTTTCCTGCAGCGATTTGAACCTGTTTGCCTGAATCCCAGAGAAATGCGCGACAAGGTCCTCACCACCGTCGTTCGCCGCGATAAGTGCAAAGGCTTTTGCATCGTTGAACCACTTCACAGTACCGTTGGCATCTGACTGCGCTCGCTCTCAGACTGATTGCTCAAAAAACGCGACCATTGTCCGTTGCGAATTGAACGTTCAAAAACGACTGGTAGCGTCGTGCGCTCAGTCACTGTGCAGCGTATCGCTTATCGCCTGCGTGATGCCGCGCCGGTCAAATGACGCGGCCTGGATCATGCCGACGGTGCGCAACACCGGCGGATCCGAGATCGACAACACGCGTAGTAACGGATCGTTGTGCCAGTTACCGCGATGCAGAACTGGCAACACCGTGACGCCGACATTTTCGCGCACCAGCGCGACGATCGTCTCGATCGAATTGAGTTCGAGGTATTCGTTGACCGTCACGCCGGCTGTCTGCAGTGCGTGCTCGACGACACGCCCGGTGCGCACCCGCCGGTCGAAACGCAGAAAAGGGTAGCTGCGCAGAATCCGCCGCGGATCGTTGTCGCCGATTTCGCGGCTAACCACCAGCATCAGCGGCTCCGTGTAAAGCGTCGTCCATTTCAGCGTGTCAGGCAGCGTCGTGTCGGCACGAGCGACAACTACCGCGATGTCGACCTCACCCGCCTCGACCATCTGCGCGAGTTCGTCGGAGCGCGACGACAACAGTCGCACATCCAGTTGCGGATGCGCGGCCTTCAAACGCGCGACGGCCAGCGACAGCGCGCCGATCACCGACACCACCGCGCCGATGGTCACCGGCCCGAACATCGAATCAGCCGGCGTCGCCTCGAGTTCGGCCAGCAGGTCGAAGATCTGTTCGACCTTCGGCAAGATCTCTTGTCCATGGCGGCTCAGCGCGATCTGCCGCCCGCTGCGGTCGAACAGCTGGCGGCCGAGCGCCTGCTCAAGCCCGCGCATCTGCAGGCTGACCGCCGCCTGAGTCAGCGCGACTCTCCCGGCCGCTGCCGCGAATGATCCGGTCCGCGCGACGGCTCGAAAGGTTCTTAACATACGGAGGGTCGGCATCGCTCGTCTTCAAGGAAAAGTTAAGTATGGGTAAGAAATATTAATATTTTCCATTGTTAAGCGCACCACATACTTGCCGCCAGCCCAGCCTTGAACACGACTAGCAGCACGATATGGAGTTGCCCAGCATGACCGATGCCGCCCGCCGCCCCGTTCTGGAGGTTCGCGGCTTTTCGTTGAAGTTCTCGCGCGCCGCCGAGGTGCCGAACCTCGTGCACGACGTGTCGTTCTCAGTCGGCACCGGCGAGACGCTATGCATCGTCGGCGAATCGGGCTGCGGCAAGAGCGTGACCTCGCTCGCGCTGATGGGTCTGCTCGCGAGCCCGCCTGCGCAACGCGTCGCCGGCACCGCGCACTTCGAAGGCAAGGACCTGTTTTCGCTATCCGAGCGGGAACTGGCCGATATTCGCGGCAACCGGCTGTCGATGATCTTTCAGGAGCCGATGACCTCACTGAACCCGGCATTCACGGTCGGCGAGCAGATCGGCGAAAGCATCCGGCGGCATCGCAATGTCGAGCGCGGGCAGGCGCGCGAGCAGGCGCTCGAGATGCTGCGGCTTGTGCGAATCCCGGCGCCGGAAACCCGGCTCGATGCGTACCCGCATCAGCTTTCCGGCGGCATGCGCCAACGCGTGATGATCGCGATGGCGCTCGCGAACCGCCCGCGGCTGTTGATCGCCGACGAGCCAACGACCGCCCTCGACGTGACGATCCAGGCGCAGGTGCTGTCGCTCGTGAAAAATCTGCAAGCCGAGACCGGTACCGCGATGGTGTTGATCACGCACGACCTCGGCGTCGTCGCGGAGGTCGCCGACCACGTGGCGGTGATGTATGCGGGACGCATTGTCGAATACGGCACCGTCGCCGATCTGTTCGACGACCCGCAACATCCCTACACGATCGGCCTGATGGGCGCGATTCCGTCGGTCGGCAAGCGCGAAGGCGCGCTCGCGACGATCCGCGGTTCCGTGCCTTCGCCCGAGTTCATGCCGCACGGCTGCCGCTTCGCGCCGCGCTGCCCGTTCGCCGAGCGACGCTGCATTGACGCCGCGCCGCCTGACAAGGTGATCGCCGGCGTGCATCGCGTCGCGTGCTGGCTCGCCCCGGTCGAACAGGTCGCCGCGCCGTTATTGCGCAAGGAAATCGCATGACGACGCCCACTATACCGACGCGGCGCGCGCAGCCGGCCTCGAATTCGCCGACGCCGATCATCGAGGCTCGCTCGCTGACGAAGCATTTTGGCGGTACCCGGCAGCTCTTCATGCGCACGCCAACCGTCTATGCAGTCAACGACGTGTCGTTCGCGGTCCAACCCGGCGAGACGTTCGCGATCGTCGGCGAATCTGGCTGCGGCAAGTCAACGCTGGGCCGCCTGCTGCTGCGTTTGATCGACTCGACAGACGGCCGCGTCTTCTATCAAGGTAAGGACATCACGCATCAGCAAGGCGCGCCGCTGCGGCGGCTGCGCCGCGAAATGCAGATCATCTTTCAGGATCCGTTCGCGTCGCTGAATCCCGGGATGACGATCGGCCAGATTGTCGGCGAGCCGATCGCGCTGCACGGGCTTGCGCGCAACAACGCCGAGCACCGCGAGCGCGTCGCGCAATTGCTGCGCACGGTCGGCTTGCAACCGGCCTACGCGGACCGTTACCCGCACGAATTCTCCGGCGGCCAGCGACAACGGATCGGCATCGCGCGCGCATTGGCCGGCGAGCCGAAGCTGATTGTCGGCGACGAGCCGGTCTCGGCGCTCGACGTCTCGGTGCAGGCGCAGGTGATTAATCTCCTCGAGACACTGAAACAGGATCTCGGCCTCACATTGATCATGGTCGCGCACGACCTCGCGGTCATCCGCCATATGAGCGATCGCGTCGCCGTGATGTATCTCGGCGAGATCGTCGAGCTGGCCGATGTCGATGCACTGTTCGACGCGCCGCTGCATCCGTACACGCAAGCGCTGCTGCACGCGATTCCGGCGAGCAGCCCGCACCAGCGCCGTGCGAAGCCTGCGTTGTCCGGCGATCTGCCAAGTCCGACCGCGCCGCCCTCCGGTTGCCGTTTCCATACGCGCTGTCCGCATGCGAAGCCGCATTGCACGCAAGCGCGGCCGGTCACCGAACGACTCGAGGATGGGCGGCAGGTCGCGTGCCACTTCTGGCGCGAGATCCAGAACGCGGGCGGCGCACCGCTGGCCACGAGCGTCAGCCCGAAATTGATCGAGCGGCTCGCGATCTACCGCGACCGCCAGACGGCGCTGGCCGCCGCCGGCGGCGACTGAGCCGGTGGTCGACATGAAATCCGAGTGCATAACCGAGCCGCGCGCCACGCCGCTGCCCCTTCACCACAGCGTTTTATGAATTCGAATACAAAGGGAAAGTCCTCATGCGAAGAATGTTGATTGCCGCGGCGCTCGCACTCGGCGCCACCGCCGCGATGGCCCAGACCGGTCAAACGATACGCATCGGCTTGCAGGACGATATCGGTTCGCTCGACCCCGCACGCAGCGTACAGCTCGTCGACCGGATCGTGTTTGCGTCGCTGTGCAATGCGCTGGTCGATATCACGCCCGACCTGAAGATCGTGCCGATGCTGGCAACGTCGTGGACCACCAGCGCCGACGGCAAGACGCTGACGTTCAAGCTGCGTCAAGGGGTGAAGTTTCAGGACGACGAGCCGTTCAATGCGGCCGCCGTCAAGGCAAACCTCGACCGCGACCGCACGCTGCAGACGAGCAACCGCAAGAGCGAACTGGCGTCGGTCGATCACGTCGACGTAATCGACGACTACACGGTTGCAATCGCGTTGAAGCAGCCAGACGCTGCGCTGCTCGCGACGCTGACCGACCGCGCCGGCATGATGCTCGCGCCGAAGACGCTGGCCGATCCGGCCGGCGTGGCCGCGCATCCGATCTGTTCGGGCCCGTACAAGTTCGTTCAGCGCGTGCAGAACGATCGCGTCGTGCTCGAGAAATTCCCTGGCTACTGGGACGCCGACAAATACGCGATCCAGCGCGTGATCTTCCTGCCGATTCCGGACAGTACCGTGCGCCTCGCCAATCTGCGCTCGGGTTCGCTCGACATGCTTGAGCGCCTCGCACCGTCCGATGTCGCGTCCGTCAAGAGCGACGCGAACTACCAGTTCGCGCCGGTCAGCGGCTTCGGCTACTACTACGTTACGTTCAATATCGGCAATGGCAAGCGCAGTAACGCATTGCTGAGAGACAAGCGCGTGCGGCAGGCATTCGAACTCGCAATTGACCGCGACGCGATCAACCAGGTGATCGGCGCGGGTATCTTCGCGCCGGCGAATCAGGCGGTGCCGAAGTCGAGCCCGTACTACAACGCGTCGCTGCCGATGACGCATCGCGACGTCGCGAAGGCGAAGGCGCTGCTGAAGGCGGCGGGCCACGAGCACGTCGACATCGAGTTCACTTACCCGAACAACACGGTGTCGAGCCAGATCGTGCAGATGATGCAGGCGATGGTCGGCGAAGCCGGCTTCAACCTCAAGCTGCGGCCGACCGACTATGCGACCGAGCTCAATGCCGCACACAGCGGCGACTTCGAGGCGATGTACCTCGGCTGGTCGGGCCGTGTCGACCCGGACGGCAACTTGCATCAGTTCAACACGTGCGCCGGCAACCTCAATTACGCGCATTACTGCAACCCCGAAGTCGACCAGTTGCTCGACGCTGCGCGCGTGAAACTGACCGCTGCGGACCGCAAAACGGAGTACGACGCGGCGTCGAAGCTGCTCGCCGACGACGATCCGATCATCTATGTCTATAGCCAGCCGTGGCCGTTCGAGCTGTCGAAGAAGGTGCGAGGCTTCACGTCCTATCCCGATGGCCTGATCCGTCTGCGCGGCGTCAGTGTCAAGGGCTGACCGATCATGCTGCGGATCATTGCAAATCGCGTGCTGGTCGCCATTCCGACGTTGATTCTCGTGTCGATGCTGATCTTTGGCCTCCAGAAGCTGCTGCCTGGCGATCCGGTGACGGCGATGGCGGGCGAAGATCAGGATCCGCAGTTGATCGCGTCGCTGCGCGTGAAGTACCACCTCGACGAGCCGGTGCCGACGCAGTATGCGCTGTGGGTCGGCGACGTCGTGCACGGCGATCTCGGCGCGTCGCTGCGCACCGACGTGCCGGTGACGTCGCTGATCGCGCAGAAGCTGCCGGTCACACTGCAGCTCGCGGCGATGGCGATGATCTTTGCAATCGGCATCGGCATTCCGGCGGGCGTTATCTCCGCCGCAAGCCGCGGCGGCGCGCTCGATTACGGCGCGAACGTCTTCGCGCTGTCCGGCATGTCGATCCCGAACTTCTGGCTCGGGATCATGCTGATCTTCATCGTGTCGGTGCGCTGGCATCTGCTGCCGTCGTCCGGCTACGTGTCGCCGACCGAAGACTTCTGGCTCAGCATCAAGACCATGCTGATGCCCGCGTTCGTGCTCGGCGCGTCGCTCGGCGCGCAATTGATGCGCCACACGCGCAGTGCGATGCTGAGCGTGCTGCGTACCGACTATATTCGGACCGCGCGTGCCAAAGGCCTGCTGCGCGGCACCGTCGTCGTCAAACATGCTTTTCGCAATGCGCTGGTTCCGATCGTCACCGTGCTCGCGCTGCTGTTCGGCGAACTGCTTGCGGGTGCGGTACTGACCGAGCAGGTTTTCACGATCCCCGGCTTCGGCAAGCTCATTGTCGATGCCGTGTTCAATCGCGACTACGCGGTCGTGCAGGGTGTCGTGCTCGTCACCGCGCTGTGCTTCATCGTCGTGAACCTGTGCGCCGACGTGTTGTACGTCCTCCTCAATCCCCGACTGAGACGCAGCTGATGGCTACTCCCGCCACCCCCGTTCACGCGTCGGCTGCTGCGTCGCAGACGACCGTACTGCCGCGCCGCAAGCGCCGCGCAGTCGTCAAATTCGTGCGCAATCGCGCCGCGGTGTTCGGCGCGGCGCTCGTGCTGCTCATCGTCTTGATGGCGGTATTCGCGCCGTGGCTGTCACATTACGACCCGGTGCAGGCCAGCTTCACAACCGTGCGGCAGGCGCCTTCGGCCGCGCACTGGTTCGGCACCGACGAACTCGGCCGCGACGTGCTGAGCCGTCTGCTGTGGGGCGCGCGTGCGTCGCTGCTGGCGGGCGTCGTGTCGGTCTGCATCGCGGTCCTGATCGGCGTGCCGCTCGGGTTGCTGGCCGGCTATTTCGGCAAGCTGGTCGACGGAGTGATCTCGCGAATCGCCGATGCGCTGTTGTCGATCCCGTTCCTGATTCTCGCCATCGCGCTCGCCGCGTTTCTCGGACCCAGCCTGACCAACGCAATGGCCGCGATCGGCATCTCCGCGATGCCGCGCTTCGTCCGGCTGACGCGCGGCCAGGCGATCACTGTGAAGGCCGAGGAATACGTCGAAGGCGCGCGGGCGATCGGCCTCGGCCACGCCCGGATCATCGTGCGGTACATCCTGCCGAATGTGCTGCCGCCGATTATCGTGCAGGCAAGCCTGACCATCGCGACCGCGATCATCGCCGAAGCGAGCCTGTCGTTCCTCGGGCTCGGGCAGCTGCCGCCGTCGCCGTCGTGGGGTTCGATGCTCAACATCGCGAAGGATTTTGTCAGTCAGGCGCCGTGGATGTCGATTTTTCCCGGCATCGCGATCTTTCTGGCCGTGCTCGGTTTCAACCTGCTCGGCGATGGTCTGCGGGACGCGCTCGATCCGCGCGAGTCGTAACCGGATTTCATCACCGCTTCAATGGGCCGACGGCGCTCGCTCATCACTTGCGTTTGAGTTTTCAAGGCCCGCTTCGGCTCATTGCGGAATGACCCGCTCCGCCTTCAGCCGGTCGAACAGCGCGAAGAACGCGTCGGGCGTGCTTTGATAATCGAGGAAGCCTGCCTTGCGGCTCTTCGTCATATCCGTCAGCACCTCCATCGGACGGCCGAGATCGGCGTCCGTATGCCACCACGATGCGAGCTTGCCGATGTCCGGCTCCTTCAGACCGAAGCGCGCCGCGATCTCGGACCACGGCTTGGCGGCGTTCCGCATACGGTCTTCCAGCGGACGCACCTCGCCGTCGAACGGGGCTGCTTCGATGCCGAAGTAGTCGGCGATACGCGACCACATCCACTTCCAGCGGAACACATCGCCGTTGACCACGTTGAAGTCTTCGTTGCGCGCGTTCGCGGATGTGGCTGCCCATTCGAGTTGTCGCGCGAGCAGCCTGGCGTCGGTCATGTCGGTGAGGCTGTTCCATTGCGCCCCCGACCCCGGGAAGATGAACGGCTGGCCGGTCTGCTTGCACAGCGATGCGTAAACCGCGAGCGTCACGCCCATGTTCATCGCGTTGCCGAGCGCATAGCCGATAACCGTGTGCGGACGATGCACGCTCCAGCTGAACCCATAGCGCTGCGCGGCTTCGAACAGGCGGTCTTCCTGCTCATAATAAAAGTTCTCGACGGCTTGCCGACCCTGTTCCTCGCGGAACGGCGTGATCGGCACCGCGCCGGTCGCATACGCCTCGAAGGGGCCCAGATAGTGCTTCAGGCCCGTCACGAGCGCGGCATGCACGAGCGTGCCTACCGGACCCACGGCGTCCATCACATGACGGACCATCGCGCCGTTCACGCGAATGTTTTCTTTCTCGGTGGCTTGGCGCGACCACACGGTGAAGAACACATGACTGAAGGGCTTGCCGGCTAGCGCGCCGTTGATGGCGTCGGGTGAACCGAGGTCGGCGGTGATGGCTTCGATCGCCGATGACACCGGCGTGCGGCCGCGCGAGACACCTGCCACATGCCAGCCGCTCGATAGCAGGCGCTCCGCGAGATTGCTGCCGACGATGCCGCTTGCGCCAATGATGAGTGCACGTTTATCCATGAGAGTAAATTCGTAAGGTGAAGGTGGGTGGACACGGCGTCGCCATGCGGGCGCTGTGCGGCGCCAAGCCTGGATCGTGACATGACCGTGGCGTATTGTTCCTGCCGGATCTGCGATTATCGGCCCGTTTGAAGACGGACGTTGGCGAGCGCGAACAACGCGTTCACGTATCTGTCGCCGCTGGTCGGCGGCTTCGGGGCGACCGTCATGATGGCGATGCGCGATCCGTCGGAAAACGACGGCAATGTGGACCGACGGTTGCTGTCTGACCGCCGCGTATCAGATCGACGGACTCAAGCTGTCATTCGCGATTGCTGCCCTTTTGGAAAGGATTCAGCGATGAATTGCAATGAAATCACCAGGCGGATCATCCGCCGCGCAGCCCGACGCGCGAGGGGCCTGCGCGCGCAATCCGCACCGGCGCTATGCTAGCGGCTTCATCCACCAGAGGAGTAACGCATGAAACAGTCAGCAGGTTCGATGATCACCTTCAGCCGCCCCGACGGTCAGCAGGTTCAGGGTTATCTGGCCAAGCCGCAGAAACTGGAAGGGGCGCCCGCCATCGTCGTGATTCAGGAATGGTGGGGCTTGAACGATCAGATTCGCGGCGTCGCGGACCGGCTCGCGCAGGCCGGCTATCTGGCGCTCGTGCCCGATCTCTACCGTGGCAAATCGACGCTGGAAGAGGAAGAAGCGCACCATCTGATGAGCGCACTCGATTTCGGCGACGCCGCCACCCAGGACGTGCGCGGCGCCGTCGAGTATCTGAAGCAGCACGCGGCGAAAGTTGCCGTGACCGGCTATTGCATGGGCGGCGCGCTCACCTGGCTCTCTCTGTGCAACATTCCCGATGTGGCGGCTGCGGTGGCGTGGTACGGCTTCCCGCCGCTGGAATACATCGACGCGTCGAAAATCAAGGTGCCGGTGCTCGGCCACTGGGCTTTGCAGGACGAGTTTTTCTCCGCTGAGACGGTCGATGCGTTGGAGAAGAAGCTGACCGAAGCCGGCGTCGAGGTCGAGTTCCATCGCTATCTCGCGCATCACGCGTTCGCGAATGAAACCGCCGTTGGGCCGGGCCGCATCGCTAAGACCCAGTTCGATCCGGTCTGGTCGCAGCTCGCATGGGACCGCACGCTGACGTTTTTCGGCCGCACGTTGTGGAACTGAGCGGCTCGAAGTAAGAGCGTGGCTAGCTCGCCGGTCATGGCTTTCAACGCGTGACGGCGGCGCATTCAATCGCGTCCGCAAAAGCCGCTCGACGCGATTTTCCGCGCGAGCGGTCACACTGATCAAGCAGATGGCAGCCGGCGTTCTCAACGTCGGATAGGGCGAAGCCTGCCCGGATAACGGGCCGACCGCGAGTGGGTTAGAAAAGGACCGGAACGCATCGTTGCTTTCGAAAACGCGGATGCGCTGTCCAACCTCGCTGAGATCTGTTGCGCCCGCGAGATATGCGCACGTCGCCTGTGTTCGGCTGCGTCCATCCATGCGTAGATCAGCTCCAGAATGAAGGGAATCATGATGATGCTCCTCACGATAGTTCGAGCGGACCGGAACGTCACGTCCTGGCTATCCTGGTGAGATCAGGCCGACCCAACCGTTTCGTCATTTGCCGCGCGCCGCATGACCGGTGCCAGCGCGTGGCCGATGCGTTCCCTCTGCGCAGGCGCAATCAGGCTTTGCAGCAGCTCCGAGAAGTGGGGCTGTGTGACGCCCGACCATCGGCCGCCTCGCCGTCATGAGGCGCCAGTCCCAGGTCGTCGAACCGATCCTCGATCCGATATTCCACGAGGATTCCTATGGATATCGGCCGGGTCAGTCGGCTAAACAGGCGATTGCCGTGACCTCCAAGCGTTGCTGGCAGTATGACTGGGTTGTTGAGTTTGACATCAAGGCGGCGTTCGACCAGATCGATCATGCGTTGCTGTTAAAGGCGGTGCGAAGCCACATCAAGGAAGACTGGATTCCGCTGTATATCGAGCGGTGGCTGACTGCGCCGTTTGAAACTGCAGACGGGATAAGCGTGCCCCGGGCGCGCGGTACACCCCAAGGTGGTGTGGTCAGTCCGATCTTGATGAATCTGTTCATGCATTACGCGTTCGACAGCTGGATGCGTCGGACTCACCGTCACTCTCCCTTCGCGCGCTACGCCGATGACGCGGTCGTTCTGCCGCATGGTCTTCAGAAGAGTCGGCCTCGCGGCGGCCAGAGCGGAGTATTTCCGCCGCTGTCGTGAATCGCTCGCGTCCGGCGTCGGCCCGCGCTAACCGTCACACGCTTTCATCCGACGCTCAAGCTCGTCAATATCCTTCGAAGCTGTGAGGTCGCAGCATCCCAAGCGTGCGGCGCTCATGCGATCCGAGTGGCTATGCCTTTGGGGTTCGTTGTCGCGTGGACTGGCAGCACCGGGGAGATATTGCTGGACCTGGCTAGAGAAGTGGAATGGTCGACACCCGGCCATTGCCATCGTTACATGCGTATTACGACTGCACTTTTTCAACACCAGGATGCGGTTAGGGGAAACCACTATTCTTCCAAAAATGCCCGTCCCTTATTTTGTTCTTCTGTTGATCCCGGCATAACCATTTGATGGCGGCCGTTTCGCTTCCTGCCCTCGGTTGAGGACTGCCGGATATGACTGCCATGTACGGTTGCATTCATTTCGAACGCGCAACCGCTTTCGTCGACTAGCGCGATGGTTCCCGGTCCACGTCTTTTTCAGGGAAACGATGACCGCCGGAACTCGTAAAAGCGGTTTTTCCTCGCTCGGGCCAATCTCCTGGGGCACCCATCTGTGTCACTTCTACGCATCACGAGGCGAATTACTCAGTGTCACGGCGGAATTTCTGCACGCCGGTCTCACCAATTGCGAAGCCGGCGTATGGGTCGCGCCGGCGTTGCTGGGACTGCCCAACATGAAAGTCGGCCGGCGGGCCGAACCGGTTGCGCGACAGCGGGTCTCCGCGGTCAGCGAGCCGACCGGCGAGGAAAGTCAACAACCAGCTATCGGGCCGATGATCGGCCATGAGATTCGCAATGCAATTACGCCCCTCGGCCTGCTTGCCCGTCTGCTGAACTCGCAGTATGGCCACGACGATCAGCTCACGCGGTATGCGCTGGTGCTGTCGCGGCAAGCAAATCTGCTGGGTCAGTTGGCCCAGCAGTTGATGGCTCCCCCCCATGCGAAGCGTGCGAGCCCACCGGAGCCAGAGGGCGAGGCGCCACCGGGACCCGCAGCGGACACGCGGACGGCGCATCCAGCGCACGTCAACGTCGACGATTTGCTCGTCCATTGCATTGAGGTGGCCGAAGCGGGTGTCCCCCGGCATGCGCCGATCCAACTGACGGAAAGCGATGCGTCACTACCGGTGCACGGCGACTTCGGCAAGCTGACGCAGGTGTTCGTCAACGTGATGGTGAACGCGCTCAAATATTCCTCGGCAACAGATGCCGTCACGGTGATGGCGGCTCGCGCCGCGCGCTACTGCCATATCAGCGTGCGCGACAATGGCATCGGCATCGCGCCGCGCGAGCGCGACTGCCCGCTGTCCAGTCAGGCTGTGCAAGCGCCGTCGCGCTCGAACGCAAAGGCTTCCGCTTCCGTGTCCATCTTTGTCGCGCCGTCGCTGCAACGCGGCATGCTGTTCGAAGAGGGGGGAGCGGACTGGCTGCGCATCGTACGTGAACTGGACCGCGTGTCGCTGCACGCGAGTCACCGGTATCTGAGCGAGCCGCTGGTCGCGCAGATTTGCGCGGCCGGGATGCGCGTGCTGGCCTACATGGTGAACGTATTCCGCGCGTGCACAACTGCGCGCGCAATGGGGCGTCGACATGATTTAGAGGAATCGCATCGACAGACTGCGACACGACATGTTGTCCATGCCGGCCAACCTGGCCTGGACACGACGCGGGTGCGCGGGTGCGCGGGTGCGGCTGTGCGCTGGCGCGGGCTGTGGAGTTCAAATCAGAAGGTTTCCAAACGTAGCAATTTCGGCACAGGATGGGGAAGACTATGAACCGCACCGCGTTAGCTCGTTTACTTTCGCTGTCAGCCGTCGCAGGTGTCGCCGCCGCGGGCGTCGGCAGCGCTTCGGCCGCGCCACTCGACGCACTGATCGCCGCTGCGAAGCAGGAAGGCCAGCTTACCGTGATCGCATTGCCGCACGACTGGTGCAACTACGGGCAACTCGTCGCGGGCTTCCAGCAGAAGTACGGCATCAAGATCAACGAACTGAATCCGGATGCGGGGTCGGGCGACGAAATAGAAGCCATCAAGGCGAACAAGGGCAACAAAGGTCCGCAAGCGCCGGACGTAATCGACGTGGGCCTGTCGTTCGGTCCGTCCGCGAAGGCTGAGGGCTTGCTGCAGCCGTACAAGGTCGCAACGTGGAACGCGATCCCCGCGGAGTCGAAAGATGCCGACGGCTACTGGTACGGCGATTACTACGGGGTGCTGTCGTTTGAAGTGAACGCCGACATGATCGACAAGGCGCCGTCTGACTGGAGCGATCTGCTCAAGTCCGACTACAAGAACGCCGTCTCGCTGGCGGGCGACCCGCGCTCGGCCAATCAGGCGATCGAGGCTGTGTATGCAGCCGGCTTGTCGCAAAGCAAGGGCGACGCCGGCAAGGCGGACCAGGCCGGCCTCAAATTCTTCGCCGACCTGAACAGGAACGGCAATTTCGTGCCGGTGATCGGTAAGGCCGCGTCGCTCGCGCAAGGCACTACGCCGATCATCGTACGCTGGGACTACAACGCGCTCGCCGACCGCGACACGCTGAAGGGCAATCCGAAGGTCCAGGTGATGATTCCGAAAACAGGCGTGGTCGCCGGCGTGTACGTTCAGGCAATCAGCGCGTACGCGCCGCATCCGAACGCGGCCAAGCTGTGGATGGAGTATCTGTACTCGGACGAAGGCCAGATCGGCTGGCTGACGGGCTACTGCCACCCGATGCGCTACAACGAACTGCTGGCCGCGAAGAAGGTGCCGCAAGCGCTGCTCGACAAGCTGCCGCCGCCGTCGTCGTATAAGAACGTGGTGTTCCCGACGCTGCCCCAGCAGGACGCCTCCAAGGACACCATCACGAAGCACTGGAACGACGCAGTCGGCGCGAACGTCAAGTGAGCGGCGTGGCTAAAGTCGTCGCGGCTCTCGAGCGTATGCGCCGCGATGTCGAACCAAAGCGAAAAGTTGTGCCGTCGCGCGCCGCTCATTCCGGGTGGCGCGCGTTCGCGTTAGCCATAAAGCCCAAAGGGTAAGCTATGAGCGCTTCATCGGATGCCGGGTCGGTGCAGCCGGAATTGCTGGTTCCACCAGCGCCTACACCAACGCCTCGCGTCGACGGTCCTGGCCGCGCGTCGCAGTGGCTCGCGTGGATCGGCGTGATGCCGTTCTTCACGTTTGCGCTGATGTTCCTGATTCTGCCGACCGGCTTTCTGATGATCGGCGCGTTCCAGGACTCGCAAGGCCACTTCACGCTCGCCAATTTCCGCGAGCTGTTCCAGCCGACCGTGATGGACGCTTACTGGATCAGTTTCAAGGTGAGCGCCGCGTCGGCGCTCGGGGGCGCGCTGATCGGTTCGCTGCTCGCGTGGGCGGCGGTGCAGGGCAAACTGCCGGGCTGGATTCGTCCGACCTTGATGACGTTCTCCGGCGTCGCGTCGAACTTTGCCGGCGTGCCACTCGCGTTCGCGTTCATCTGCACGCTGGGGCGGGTCGGGCTCGTCACGGTACTGCTGAAGAAGTATCTCGGCTTCAATCTGTACGCGACGGGATTCAGCATTCTGAGTTTCTCCGGTCTGACGCTGACCTACCTGTACTTCCAGATTCCGTTGATGGTGCTGATCGTCACGCCCGCGCTCGACGGCCTGAGGCGCGAGTGGCGCGAGGCCTGCGATTGCCTCGGCGGTACTCCGTATCAATACTGGCGCTACGTCGCGCTGCCAGTGTTGTGGCCGAGCGTGCTCGGTGCGACGCTGCTGCTGTTCGCCAATGCGTTTGGCGCGGTGGCCACGGCTTACGCGCTGACCGGCAGCTCGCTGAATATCGTCACGATCCTGCTGTTCGCACAGATTCGCGGTGACGTGATGCACAACCAGAACCTCGGCTATGCGCTCGCGCTAGGGATGGTGCTCGTGACCGGCCTGTCGAATGGCGGCTACATCTGGCTGCGTTCGCACGCCGAAAGGGGGCGTCGATGAAAAGCCAGTCGCGGGTGGGAGCATGGACCGCGGTGATCGTCGGTTCGCTGTACTTTCTGATTCCGTTGATCGCGACGTTCGAGTTCAGCTTGCGAATGAAGCGCGGCACGTACAGCTTCGAGGCGTATCGCATCGTGCTGGCCGATCCGCATTTTCAGGCTTCGTTCGGCTACTCGATTCTGATGGCAATCCTGACGATCGTCGTCGGCCTGTTGCTGGTGGTGCCGACCGCTTACTGGGTCCAGTTGCGTTTGCCGAAGCTGCGGCCGGTCGTCGAATTCATCACGCTGTTGCCGCTGGTGGTGCCGGCGATCGTGATTGTGTTCGGCTATTTGCGCATCTATAACAGCAGTTCGATTGTGCCGTTCACCGGCAACGAGCGCGCGACCGATCTGCTGCTGGTGTTCGGCTACGTGACGCTGTCGCTGCCATACATGTACCGCGCGGTCGACGCCGGCCTGCGCGCAGTCGACGTGCGCTCGCTCACCGAAGCGGCAGAGTGCCTCGGCGCGAACTGGCCAACCATTCTGTTCAAGGTGATTTTCCCGAATATCCGCTCGGGCATTCTGTCAGGCGCGTTTCTCACCTTTGCCGTGGTGATCGGCGAGTTCACGTTGGCGAGCCTGCTCGACCGGCCCGCGTTCGGCCCGTATCTGCAATTGATCGGCGCGAACCGCGCCTATGAACCGTCGGCGCTCGCGATCATTGCGTTCGCGATCACGTGGGCATCGATGGGTTTGATTCAGGTATTCGGCTCGGCCCGCGCGTTGAGCGGCCAGAACATTTGACGCAGTGAGTCTGCACACTGAGGCAGCGAATCATGGCATTCCTTGAGATCGAAAACCTGAACAAGTCGTTCGGGGCGAACACGGCGCTGCATCACTTCGATATGCAGATCGAACGCGGCGAGTTCGTCACGTTCCTCGGGCCGTCCGGTTGCGGCAAGACTACCGTGCTGAGGATGATTGCCGGCTTCGAAACGCCGACGCGCGGCATCATCCGGATCGACGACCAGGACGTCACGCACCTTCGCACGCGGCACCGCAAAGTCGGCATGGTGTTTCAGGCGTATGCGCTGTTTCCGAACATGACCGTCGCCGACAACATCGGCTTCGGGCTGAAGGTTGCGCATCGGCCGCAGGCGGAGATCAGCAAGCGCGTCCACGAGATGCTGGAACTGATCAAACTGCCGCAGCTCGGCGAACGTTATCCGTGGCAGCTGTCGGGCGGCCAGCAGCAGCGCGTGGCATTGGCGCGCGCGCTGGCCGGCAAGCCGCAAGTGCTGCTGCTCGACGAACCCCTGTCGGCGCTCGACGCGAAGATTCGCATTTCGTTGCGTCAGGACATTCGCGCGTTGCAGCGCGAACTCGGCATCACGTCGATTTTCGTCACGCACGATCAGGAAGAGGCGCTGTCGATTTCCGACCGCATCGTCGTGATGAACGAGGGCCGGGTCGAGCAGATCGGCTCGCCGTCCGAGATCTACAACTATCCGCGCACGCGCTTTGTCGCGTCGTTCGTCGGCACGCTGAACATTCTGGCCGGGCACGTGGTCGATGCGGCGACCGGCAGGATGGCGGTGGACGGTCAGGAGTTGACCACCACCCAGGCACTGCCGGCGGACGACGCGGGCAAGCGGCGTCTGCTCGCGCTACGGCCCGAGGCGATCGTGCTGGAGCCGGCCTCGCCTGGCCGCAACACGCTGAACGCGACCGTCGAAGAGGTGAATTTCCTCGGCGCGGTTGTGCGCATCAGAACGCGCGTGAAAGACGCGGTGATTTCGCTCGACGTGTTCAACGACCCGAATCGCGGTTTGCCCGAACGGGGGCAGCCCGTCTCGCTGGGTTTCTCGCATGAGAATCTGCTGGTGCTGGAGGAGGGCGGCGTCTAGCAACCAGCCGCGCGGAGCGGTCGCGTCGGTCACCGGCGGCGCGTTGTTCTTTACGTATTTCGGCGTCGTCGCGGGTCCCGCCCGCCTTCGGCTATCTCGCCGATCGGACCGGCAGCCTCGCGTTCGCCTACGTTGCTCTCAATGTGGTACCGTGCATCGCGCTCGCGCTGCTGTGCCTGCTAAACGCCCGATGCGGAAGCGTGCGGCCGGTCAGCGCGAATGCCGACCGCCGTTCACGCGAGGGTCCGAAGTCCTGTGGGCGGATGTCGATGAATCATCACCCATTGCGCCCTGGCGCTGCAATGATAACTAGCGGATGGACTGCCTGCCAGTCGAAGGCAATGGTTACGCATCCCATTCCGGCGCGAAAGGCGGGCTGACGAAACGGTGGTCCTTCGGCAACACCGCTATGGCGTGCCGGTCATCATCGTCGAGTCTCACCGTCAGCGCGTCGAGATTGGATTGTTGACTTTCGCGCCGTTGAGCCTTGGGAATAACGGCCACCCCTTCCTGTTCCAGAAGCCACGCAAGAGCAACCTGGGCAGCGGTCACGCCATGCTTGACGCCGATTCCCTGAAGTACGGGGTCGCTCGCTGCCCGGCCTTGTGCAAGCGGGGCATAGGCGACCAGTGGAATGCCTTTCTCGCGCAAGTAGGTCAGCATTTTCGACTGGTCCAGAAACGGATGGTATTCAATCTGGTGGCAGGCGATGGGTGCGTCGATTTCCTCGACTGCTGTTCGGAGCATCGCCAGGTTGAAATTGCACACACCGATTGAGCGAACTGTGCCGTTCTGCAGAAAGCCTTGCATTGTCTCCATGACCGCGCCGAGGTCCATATCACGCGACGGCCAATGCACCATGTACAGGTCAACATAGTCGACGCCGAGCTTGCCGAGGCTGGCGTCCAGTGCGCGACGGAGGGACTCTGGCTTGAGGTTCTCGTGCCATACCTTGGTCGTCAGGTGCAGTTGCTTGCGCGCGAGACCCGAGGCAGCAATTGCGCCGCCTACGGCTTCCTCGTTCTGATACATCTCGGCGGTGTCGATATGTCGATATCCGAGCTCCAGTGCACGTTCGACTACCGGCTGGCAATCCGCACCCGGCATACGGTAGGTGCCGAGTCCGATGCGCGGCAGTTCAATGCCCTGTGTCTTCAAAACTTTCATTCATCCTCTCCCAGACTGGTTCAGGTCCGCAGCGCAAGCCGCCGCAGCGTTCAGGCGGACAATCTCTCATTTTCTGATTGTTGAATAAAGTACACGCTGTTCAAATCACTCGTGACTAAACTATCGGAATGAGACTGGCATTGGAGGCAATATGACGTTTGATGGTCGGCTGTTTTCTGGCATCACCGTACTCGCAGCAGTCGCGGAGAGCGGCAGTTTCGTGCGCGCAGCAGACGCCTTGGGATTGTCACCATCGGGCGTTAGCCGTGCTGTTTCACGCCTCGAGAAGCGGGTAGGCGTGAGGCTCCTAGACCGGACGACCCGCTCGCAGACGCTGACCGACGAAGGTAGGCGTCTATTTGACGCGGTTGGCCCGCATCTGACAGGCATCGAAGAGGCGGCTGCGGCGGCGTCGGGTTCCGCGAATGTTGTGCAGGGAAAGCTTCGCGTAAACGTCGACCCGTTCTTTTCAAGAACGGTGCTGGCGTCACGATTGCCAGATTTTCTGGCACACCATCCTGACCTCTCGCTCGAACTCATCATGCGCGACGACGTTGGCGACCTGGTGGCAGATGGATTTGACCTCGCAGTACGTTTTGGACCCCCGCCAATGGGAACCCTGATTGGACGCAAGTTACTCGACACGCGCATCATTACAGTCGCATCTCCACGGTATGTGGCTGAGTACGGACAGCCAGGAAAACCGGAGGAGGTGAGGAAACATCAGCGAATCATGTTTTATAACCCGGTGACTGCAAAGCCCTTCGAGTGGGAGTTTCATCGGGGCAAGAAGGTCACGGAGATTCCCGCGGAGGGGCGATTGCTCGTGTCGGACGTGGAAACGATGCTCGGCGCGTGTATCGCCGGCGCTGGGATCGCCCAGGTGATGGAGATTGGCGTCGAGCAGGCCATGCGTGATGGCTTGCTCGTGGACCTCTTCCCGGACTGGTCGGACGAAAGATTTCCGCTATACGCGCTCTTTCCCTCACGGCGGCATCGAGCTGCGAAAGTTGAGGCGTTTATCAATTTCTGCCTTGAGTCATTGTCGGCAGCGGCGCCCGTTAGGCACCGTCAGATAAGCCCCCGGGTGGAACGCCGGCAGCGGAAAAACTAAGGCGAGCACCTCGCGGCCACCGTGACGATTGATATCAATGCGGCGCACGAAGTCCAGTCTCTTGCGACACTCACCACTGCGACGAGACGTAGCTGACGGGGTGCATGCTCAATAGTCAGCCGATCGGATTCTATTCTCCGCCACGGATTGTGCAGTACGCAAAATATAAGCTACGCCCGTCAAGTTGACAGAGGCGCGTCAAGGGCTTTTTGCAATCCTCGAAGGCCTCGAAGGACGTCTTCCCCCTGGTGCGAAAATTCACCTCTTCGGAAAGACGTTAAGGCGCATCAATCAACTCATCAAGGATGTGCAGCGTTCGCCATTTGAGGGCATCGGTAAGCCTGAGCCGTTGAAGGAAAACTTGACGGGTTTTTGGTCGCGCCGCAACGATGAGACAAATCGCCTGGTCTACGAGGTTGACGGCACACAGATCAACATAATTTCGTGTCGCTACCACTACTGAAGCAAGGGTGAACATCGATGACGTCCTTGGCTGACACAGCCCGGCCTTGGCGGCAAGACACCGGATTGGTCGGTCCTCGCGCGAAGTGAACTGCTGCAGAAATCCTGGACAGAAATGAGTGTTAGTGTTTCGGAGCAATTTTCCCCACAGCACGGGAGGTTGGCGATGAAACACCAACAGTATTCGGTGGAGCAGATTGTGGCCGCGCT